>JAHJJA010000149.1 GCA_018822885.1 Candidatus Omnitrophota bacterium | reverse complement strand
GCCACCTTTTATGTCTGGATAAAGATCCCTAAGAAAACCAATTCTATCAAGTTCGCCGCTTTATTACTTGAGAAAGCGAATATCGTCGCGACTCCCGGAGTAGGATTTGGCAAATACGGAGAAGGCTATATTCGTATGGCGCTTACTGTCCCTAAAGAGAGGATCGAAGAGGCACTCGGGCGTTTAAAAAAAGTTTTGTAATGGCAGTTTGCTATTTAGGCATAGGTTCTAATCTAGGCGATAGAAGAAAGAATATAAAATTGGCTATTAAGAAAATCAACGCCTTAAAACAGACAAGAGTTGTTAAAACCTCCCGGATTATTGAGACTGAACCGGTGGGCGGACCTGCAGGACAAAATAAATATCTCAATGCCGCTTTGAAGATCGTAACAATCCTTTCTCCGATACAGCTGCTTAAAAATCTCAAAAAAATAGAAGAAGAGCTTGGCAGGCCCAGAAAACATCTCCGCTTTGGACCAAGAAGCATAGATCTGGATATTTTGTTTTATGGCGATGAGATTGTAAACCAAAAGAGCCTGAAGATACCCCATCCTAGGATGAGGGAGCGGGAATTCGTTATCAGGCCTTTATTAGAGATAATATGAAAGTAATCAGCAGTATAAATGGGATGATGAAGTTTTCCAAAAGCGCTAAGCGTCAAGGAAGAAGCATTGGATTTGTTCCAACGATGGGGGCCTTACACAAGGGCCACTTTAGCCTGATCAGAAAAGCGCGCATTGAAAATGATTTAGTAATAGTGAGCATTTTTGTAAATCCTGCTCAATTCGGACCTAAAGAAGATTTCAGCAAGTATCCAAGAGTCTTTAAGCTTGATTTAGGGGTGTGTAAACAAGCAGGAGTAGATGTGGTATTTTATCCTCGCGTAAAAGAAATGTACCCCAGTAGTTATCAAACATTTGTTACTGTAGGTGAATTAAGCGATACATTATGCGGCAAGTCAAGGCCCGGGCACTTTACGGGCGTTGCGACGGTCGTAACAAAGCTTTTTAACATCGTGGGCCCTGATACCGCTTATTTTGGCCAGAAGGATGCCCAGCAATCAGTGATCATAAGAAGGCTGTCCAGGGATTTAAATTTCCCCGTTAGGATCAGGGTAGTGCCTACTGTGCGGGAAATTGACGGCCTCGCAATGAGCTCAAGAAACAGTTATTTAAACCAAAGGCAAAGGGATGAAGCAACAGTATTAAACCACTCTTTGGAGCTTGCTAAGGATTTGATCCGGGCCGGCGAGAAAAACCCAAAAGAAATAATCAGATGCATGAAAAGATTGATCGGCAATATAAAATCAGCGAAAATTGACTATATCGATATAGTCGGATTAGAAGATCTTGAGACGGTTAAAAAGGTCTCTAAGGGCTGCCTTATCGCCTTGGCGGTTTGGATTGGCAAGACTCGGCTTATTGATAATATTATTATCGATGGAGCATAATGTCTATGAGAAAACGACTTAAAATCGGGATCGTGGGTTGCGGGGCAATAGGAAGCTCATTAGCTAAGGCTGTCGCAGAAGATTTTAAAAAAGATTCTGAGCTGGTAGCGCTTTTTGATATTGATTCTAAAAAGGCCAAAGATCTCTCTGGGGCTGTTTCCAAATCAGGGAATTTGTCAGTTTCGGATACTTCGTCTCTTATTAGTAAATCAGAGTTGGTGATTGAGGCTGCTTCAGCTAAGGTTTCGTGGGATATCGCAAAAAAGGCCCTGTCAGGAGGCCGTTCTGTGATGATCATGAGTGTCGGGGGAGTCATTAGTCATTTGAAAGATATGACAGCCCTTGCCAGAAAAAGCAATGCAAAAGTGTATATCCCAAGCGGCGCGATTTCCGGTATCGATGCTTTAAAGGCAGCTAAGATAAAAAAGGTCAAGTCGGTGATCCTTACTACGCGTAAACACCCGATGTCTTTTAAAGGGGTAGAGTATTTAAAAAAGAAAAAAATAGATCTGGAAAGGATCAAGAAGGATAAAGTCTTGTTTTTCGGAAAGGCAAAAGACGCGGTCAAATATTTTCCCCAAAATATTAATGTAGCGGCAGTCTTGAGTCTGGCCGGAGTAGGGCAGGACAAGACGTTTGTCAGGATCATAGCTTCTTTATCCGCAAAAAGGAATATCCATGAGGTATCAATTGAATCAGAAGCGGCAAATATATCGACTCGTACCGAGAATACACTGCATCCTGATAATCCGAAGACAAGTTTTCTGGCTGTGCTCTCGGCGATCGCGGTATTAAAACGGATTCTGGAGCCGGTAAAGGTGGGCTCTTAACTAAAAATATAACAAATAGAAGGGGGGTGAATTAGACAATGGCGGAAAAAATCGTAAAGCTGGGCGTAAAAAGAGAAAAGGGTTACCTCTATTATATTGACAAGCAGGGTGATGTTTCTTGCGCAAAGATGGCAAGAGGCAACAAAAAAGGCGGTAATCCGAAAAAGGTAGCCAAGTGCGGTATCAAGAGAAAAGAAGGTTACCTTTATTTCTTGGATAAGGCAGGGGATGTTTCCTGCGCCAAGATGAAAAGAGGCGGCAAGAAAAAGAAGAAGAGATAAACAATAGCCGTATTCACTTGCGGCTAGCCCCGTACCTTTTATTTGGCTTTTGGAAAATCCAAGGCCAAGTAAAAGGTGCGGGTATAATCATGCTATTATGCCTAATAAGACAGCTAAATTAGTTTTACCGATATTTGCCTTAATTCTAGTTATATTTTTAAATCTGTATTTTAGGCTTTTTCCCGCTTATCTATGGCAGCTTAAGCCTTTGGCAAAAGCAAACATTGAGAAGGAGATAGCTAAACAGGTTGATGATGAGTTTGATAAACTACCCGGTAAACTAAGCGCGCCTGCCAAGGATAAGTTTGTTGAATTGCGCACAGCAGAGGTAAAAAAAGAAAAAAGTCATGAGATCAAGGCCAAGGTCAAAGAAGAGTTTAGCAGGCTAAAGAGTAAATATCAGGACGCAAGCGGCCAGTCCTACTTAATGGAGCTTGATTGCTGGAATTGGGCAAGGTACGTTGAAAATGTTTTAAGGTACGGGCATCCCGGAGACGAGCAAAAAGACGGCAGAGAGCGCGACCTTTTTGCGCTTGCTCCTCTGGGCAAAAATCTGCCTTCTAATAACCTCCTTTATTATTTATCCGCTTTTTTATATAGAACATTCTGCATTTTTAAGCCTGTTGCCCTTAATACCTTCCTGTTTTACCTTCCGCTTTTATTTGTGATTATTTTTCTTACCGTTTTGTTTTTATTCTGTTTTTTTTATTGGGGCAGCGTGGCCGCGTTGCTGTCGACTCTTTTTGTGGGTTTATGCCCGATATTTATTTCCCGCAGCTGCGGAGGCTGGTTTGATACCGATGTTTTGAATTTGCTCTTTCCGTTATTGGCGGCTTGGGGGTATTTGGCCGCCTTAAACGTGAATAATCTTAAACGAAGGATATTCTTTACTTGCCTGGCTTCTTTTTGGATAGGTTTATTTGCTTTTACCTGGGGAAACTGGTGGTTTATTTTTATTATCCTGATAACTTACGCGGTTTTTTCCATGCTTAATCTGCTTTCAATAAAGATGCAATACAAGGAGGACATCAGCAGGCCTTTTAAAGCGCATGCTCTGATTCTGCCTTTATTTATAGCTTTCTCGCTATGCTGGGTTATGCTTTTCTGCGGTACAAAGCCCTTCATTATATTGTACTCACAAGTAACAAATGCCCTGCTTTTGACTAAGCCTTTGGTCGATTCTATTTGGCCCAATGTTTTTTCCACGGTAAACGAATTAAGGAGGCCGGACTTTGCCGAGATAGCTGTTTATGCCGGCGGGATATATCTATTTGTTATTTGTTTGGTTTGTCTGATCATCTTAATTTTACTGAACTTTTTTATAAAAAAGACTTATGGCAGTAAATATGAAGCATTGGTCCTTTTCTTTTTCTGGTTCGCGGCGATGTTCTTTGCCTGTTTTAGCGGAATACGTTTCGCTGTATTCTTACTTGTGCCTTTAGGGATATTTTTAGGGGGGGGAATCAGCGAACTTTTACTTTTACTCGAGCAAAACGGAAGAAAGGTCTTGGCTTATATTGTCGCATTAGGGGCAATACTGCTTGGCGCGGTATTTGTCAATAACGCTTATGATTCCGCGAAAGGCCTTTATCCTTATATGACTGATTCCTGGTATAACGTTTTGACTAATATAAAGAAAAACACGCCTAACGATGCAATTGTAAATTCCTGGTGGGATCTGGGGGATTGGTTTAAAACTGTTGGTAATCGCCGGGTAATCTTTGACGGCCAGAGTCAGAACACGCCGCAGGCTTATTGGATGGCTAAGGTGCTAATCAGCCACAACGAAGAGGAAGCAATAAAGATCCTTAAGATGTTAAATAACGGCGCCAACAGCGCTTTTAATATTATTAATGGTAGGATAAAGGATCCGTTCCTTTCGATCTTGATTATCAAAAGGCTTATTTCTTCTGATCCAAAAGAGGCGCAAACGCTGCTGTCAAAGTATCTTCCTCTCGATGAGGCGATAAAAGTCGAGGGTTTGATGTTTGACATGCCTAAGGAGCAAGCTTATTTTATTGTTTACACATCCATGCAGAATATAATGGGCGCTATTTCTTATATAGGAAACTGGGATTTCGCCAAGGTTTATATCACTAGGAATCTAGGCAAAATTGATAGCAGCTCAATGATCAATTATCTTGTTTCTAACGGCCAGAATAAAGAGGAGGCGGAAGGATTTTTAAGAGAGGCGTCTATTCTTTCAAAGAAGAATCTTGATAAGATAGTCTCAAAGAGGCTCTCATTCTGGGGTAGGCTGCATACAGAAGAGAAAAATGAAGAAGTACTCCTTTTTGAGGGAGGGTTAGTCTATAATCCTAAACAGCAGACAGTAAATCAATACTCCTGTCATGACAAGAAATATAAAGTGCCTAAGAGCCTTTTTCTTTTTGAGGACGGCAAGATGAAGGAGTTTGTTTATGAGAAAAGTGATTTAGACTTTTCTGTTCTGATATTCCGAAAAGATAATAAATTGCAGGCGATTTTACTTGACCCGGAGTTGGCCGAGAGTTTGTATGTGCGGCTGTATTTCCTGAATGGCGAGGGCCTAAAGCATTTTAAGCCATTTATAACCGAGAATGATGAAGAGGATTACATTAAGGTTTATCGGATCTTATGGGAGTAGTCATGGAAACAGGGGGTAGCTTGATCGAGTTGTCGGTAGTCCTGCCTTGCTTGAATGAGGAGGAGGCGATAGGGGTCTGTGTTAAGAGAGTAAAAGAAGTTTTTGCTAAAGAGGGGATCAGGGGAGAGATAATCGTAGCTGATAACGGCTCGACTGACCGCTCAATAGAAATAGCTAAAAATGAAGGAGCTAAGGTCGTAATAGAGCATAAACGCGGCTACGGTTCAGCTTATCTGCGTGGTTTCAGAGAGGTGTCCGGAAAATACGTAGTCATGGCTGATAGCGACCTGACTTATGACTTTTATGATATTCCGAAATTCTTAAAAGCCTTAAGAGAGGGCAATGATTTTGTCATGGGCTCTAGGTTTAAGGGAAAGATCCAAAAGAAGGCCATGCCCTGGATGAACCGCTACATAGGCAATCCCATACTTTCCGGCATGACAAGGGTATTTTTCCGCACCAAACTTTCTGATATTCATTGCGGTATGCGGGGATTCAGCCTCGAGGCTTATCAAAAAATGAAATTAAGGACAATAGGGATGGAGTTTGCTACCGAGATGGTCGTGGCTGCTCTGCAGAATGATTTAAAGACTTGCGAGATTCCCATCCATTATCATCCGCGCAAAGGAGAGTCTAAATTAAATCCTTTTTTTGACGCCTGGCGTCACATGAGATTTATGCTGCTATATTGTCCGCTTTGGCTGTATTTTATTCCCGGGCTAGTCGGCTTTATTCTTGGTTTCGGGGTGATGCTTCTTTTATTAAAGGGGCCGTTTTTATTTTTTGGTCATCGCTGGGATGTGCATTTAATGACCTTCGCCAGCGCCATAAGCATATTATCTTATCAGGTCTTAGGCCTGGGAGTTTTTGCCCATAGTTTTGCCATAAGACAGGGGTTCCTGAAATATGACCAGACGACTCTGTTCTTTCAGCGCCATTTCAGCCTTGAGAGGGGCTTGGGCTTAGGAGGCTTATTGGTGTTGATGTCTCTGATCATCATCACCTTTATATTCATCGACTGGTTTTCAAGCGGTTTTGGCGCGCTATACAGGATAAGGGAAGCGATATTGGCGACAACTTTATTGGTTATCGGAATACAGACTATTTTTTCATCATTTTTTGTCAGCCTCTTATTTCTAGAGAAAAAATGATCCTTAAGGAACCGACATGGATACATTTGACAATATTCTAGGAAAGCTCTATCAGGTCCGTTTTAATAAAGATGAACTTGCGGTAAGGAACCATCTTTGGGAAATATTTTGCCAAGATTTTTTTCAACAGTTCATCGGTAAAGATGATGTTGTTCTTGATGTGGGAGCCGGTTACGGGGAATTTATCAATCATATTAAGTGCCGCCAGAAGTTTGCCGTTGAACTTAATGAAGAATCACGGCAATTCTTTGATCCCGATGTAAAGTTATTTAACAGCCATGCCTGCGACCTCAACTTTTTAAAAGACGGCTCCGTAGACGCTGTCTTTATGAGTAATTTCTCAGAGCACCTCTTGGATAAAAAAGAGGTTGTAAAGACGCTTCTGGAGGCTTTGCGTGTTTTGAAACCAAAGGGGCGTATAATCCTTATGGGGCCCAACATCAGGTATGTCTATAAGGAATACTGGGATTTTTTTGATCATTTTATTCCTTTAAGCCATAAGGCTTTGGCCGAGCTGTTGCAGGCCATCGGTTTTAAAATCGAACGCGCCATTCCCAAATTCCTCCCCTTTACCACTAAAAGCAGGATCCCCAAAAATGATTTTGCGGTGCGGATGTATTTAAGGTTTCCTTTTATCTGGAAGATAATGGGAAGGCAGATGCTTATTGTCGCAAGCAAAATATAGCCCGTGAAGGAATAATGCCTAAGATATTATTGATTAATGAGCCTTTTGTCAAAGATTTCTGCCGGACGCAGAGATGGGCCGCGCGCACCCGCGGAAGGGTTTTGCGTGCTCCTGATTGGCTGGCTTATTCTGCTACGGTATTGGAAAAGGCAGGCCACAAAGCCATCCTTTTAGATATGGTTGCTAAGGGGCAGACCAAAGATGACCTGCGCCTTATTATCAGGAAAGAAAATCCGGATTTTGTGGTTTTAGATTCTACTACGCCTTCGATTTATTCTGATATTGAATGCGCTAGAATAGTCAAAGAAGAATCCGGGGCTAAAGTCATCATGGTCGGCCCGCACGTTTCTAGCTTGCCCGAAGAGACCTTGATTTTGGCAAAAGGCGCGGTGGATATCGCCTGTATCGGAGAATACGATTACTCCGTAAGAGACGCGGTAGAAAATTTTAATGATCTAGCCAGCGTTAAGGGGATCGCTTATTATAAGGACGGACAAATCATGGTGAATGCCGCCAGGCCCTATATTGAGAATCTGGATGGATTGCCGTTTCCGGCTTGGCATCAATTGGACCTGATGAAGTATTTTGACGGAGGCAAGCTTTATCCCTACATAGATATAATCTCAGGAAGGGGCTGTCCTAACCGCTGCATATTCTGTCTTTGGCCTCAAGTGATGCATGGGATGCGTTACCGTTTAAGAAGCCCGAAGAATGTGGTTGATGAGATCGAATATGATATTAAATTATGCCCGCAGGTCTTAAAGGGCGGAGAGTTTTTCTTTGAGGATGATACCTTTACAGTGGATAAAGAAAGGGCGATTGAGATCTGCAGAGAGATAAAGCGCAGGAATTTAAAAATAACATTCTCTGTCAACGCGCGGGTTGATACTGCCGATATAGGGCTATTTAAGATAATGAAAGGATCCGGGTGCAGGGAATTGCTCGTTGGTTTTGAGTCAGGAAATCAGGATGTCTTAAACAAGATGAATAAGAATATTACCTTAGAAGGGTCCAGGAGGTTTATGCGTTTAGCAAGAGAGGCCGGCTTAGAGGTGCATGGGTGTTTTGTGTTTGGCCTTCCCGGTGAAACTGAAGAAACGGCAAAGGAAACTATTGATTTTGCTTTAAGTCTTGGATTGACCACGGTGCAGTTTTCAGGTGCCGTGCCTTTTCCGGGCACAAGATTTTTTGATTTATGCAAAGATCAGGGTTGGTTAAAGTCAGAGAAGTGGAGCGATTGGCTTGATACCGGAGAGCAGGCAGGGGTTATAGAGTATCCGGGACTTTCCTTGCAGCGTATAAATTATTTTGTGGACCTTGGGCTTAAGAGATTTTATTTCAGGCCATCTTACATGATGAAGTTTCTGTTTAGTACCCGTTCTATGTCAGATCTTTATCGCAAAATTAGAGGGGCGTCTAACTTTATATCATACCTTCTTAAGAAATGAGTAATCCTCTGGTAAGTATTATTATCCCCGCCAAGAATGCAGAGAAGACACTAGCCAGGTGTCTGGATTCTTTGCTGGTCTTAGACTACGATAATTATGAAATAATAATCATTGATGATTTTTCTCAAGATGAGACTCCGGTTATTTTAAGTAAATATCTTCCAAAAATAAATATAATCACTAATCCTGTTGCTAGGGGGCCATCATTTTCAAGAAATGTCGGGGTATTCAAGGCGAGGGGAGAGTTTTTTGCTTTTACCGACGCAGATTGTATCGTGGATAAGAACTGGCTCAAAGAGTTGCTGGCTGGATTTGCCCTGGATGGCGTCATTTCTTGCGGAGGCTCGCAGGATGTCCCTGCCGATGAAACTGATTTTGGAAAGAAGGTATACCTGGCGATGAAAAAAATCGGGTTTATCTCTGATTATTTACGTAAATCCGGAGAGGGGATATTATCCGTAGACCACAATCCTACATGCAATGTGATGTATAAAAAGGAGGCGTTTCGGCAAGAGGGGGGTTTTTTGGAGGAATTGTGGCCGGGAGAAGATGTGGAGTTTGATTTTCGCCTGAAGAAAAGAGGATACAGGATAGTCTTTAACCCAAAGGCTCTAGTCTACCACTATAAACCGCAAGATACAGCATCTTTCTTAAGAATGATGGACAGATATGGCTGGGCGCAGGGGTTTCTGGTGAAGAAATATGGCATCTTTCGAAAGATCCAGGCCGTGCCTATTATAATTCCCTTAGTCTTAGTTTTTATCCTGGGGTTATTGATATATAAACTGTTTTTAACTGGGATACTCGTTTTTCTTTGTTTCATATCCTTATTATTTTACTTTAATTTTAAACTGACTGCTTTAGGCCTTGCCTTGAAAGGGATCATCTCATGGCACTTAGGTTTTTATAAGGCGTTTATGCCGAAAACATAAGACAATGAAAATACTTCAGACGCCAGTACGTTTTTATCCTTATATCGGAGGCACAGAGCAGGTAGCATTATATCTTGGCAAGGAGCTGGTGAATAGGGGGCATGCCGTAAGCGTCATTTGCGCTAATGAACCGCGCGCTTGCGCCCCTAATGTGTCCGGGGTAAACGTGAAAAGGCTCGATTATGTAGCAAAAGTAGCCAATACCAATATCACCCCGGCATTGCTTAGTGAAATATTAAAGCAGGATTTTGATCTCCTGCATACCTATTTACCGCATCCCTGGAGCGCGGATATAAGCGCTATCGCATCAAGAATAAAGAAGAAGCCTCTATTCCTCACATATTGCAATGATATCACCGGTTCGGGGATCAACCAGTTTATCGCCGGTTGTTATAATCGTGTTTTCTTGCCCGGATTACTGAAAACAGCCAGAAAGATATTTATTATAAATAAAAATTATATCGAAAGCTCGCCGTTTTTGAAGAAGTTTAGTGAAAAGGTGGTTTTTCTGCCTTTGGGAGTGGATTTAGAGAAATTTAAGCCGATCCCTGTAGAAAAAGAAGAGGCCCCCCGCGTTTTCTTTATGGCAAAACTGGATAATTTTCACCGCTATAAAGGATTAGAATATCTTCTATCGGCTGTAAAAGAGCTTAAATCAAAGATTCCGATTAAGCTTTATGTGGGAGGGCAAGGGGAGCTGCTTGGTTTCTATAAGGCATTTGTAAAAGAGCATGGTCTAGAGGGATCGGTTGACTTTTTAGGTTTCTTAAGCGATGAAGAGCTGGTCAGATTCTATAATCTTTGCGATTGCTTTGTCCTGCCTTCGGTTTCATCAGTCCAGGAGGGGTTCGGGCTAGTAGCTGTGGAAGCAATGGCTTGCAAAAAGCCGGTGATCGTTACAGAGGTCATAGGGACCGCGGAAGAGATAAAAAGTCATAACGCAGGCATAGTGGTAAAGAGCAGGGATATTTCTGATTTAGCTTCGGCTTTAGAGTCTATTTTGATAAATAAGGAAAAAGCAGGCGTAATGGGGGAGAATGGTTACAGGCTCGTATTAGAAAAGTATACCTGGCAGAAACAGGCGGATATTATAGAGAAGGAATATATTGAGGCAATAAAGTGAGCAATCCCCTAATAAGCGTAATTTTACCGGCACATAATGAAGAGAAATATCTCAAGGCGACTTTCGATAGCTTATTAACCCAAACATTTTCTGACTTTGAGCTTATAGTTGTTAACGATGGTTCTACTGACAACACCGGGAAGCTTCTGGCAGAATACGCCGCTCTTGATGCGAGGGTAAGGATTATTCATAATGAGTTTTCTTTGGGATTGATCGGCGCGCTTAATAAGGGTATTAGTTTTGCTAAAGGTAAATACATCGCCAGGATTGATTCTGGCGATACCGCAACTCCGGACCGCTTTCAAAAGCAGTTTGAATACATGGAGAGCCATAAGGATGTTTATATTCTTGGCAGCTGGGCGTATGTTATTGATCCGGAAAGCAGGATAGTGGCTGAGTGGGTTACTCCTATTGCGGTCGATTCTAAAGTCTTGTATCAAAGAAACGGCATCGTCCATCCGGCGGTTTTGATAAAGAAAGAGCTTTTTGATACATTGAAGGGATACGATCGCCGATATAGCAACGCGGAAGATTATGAATTATGGGCCAGGGCAATCCGCGGCGGCTTTAAGATCCGCAATCTGCAGGAATTCCTGACTTCTATTATGGAGCGCCGGATAGGGATGTCTATAAAGGACCTTAGGAAGAGGGCTTGGGATAGATTCAGGGTAAAAGCCAGATACCTCGCAGTGTTTTTTTGTTTAACCAATTTATTTTCTACTTTACGAAGTTTCATCGCATGCTCTTTGCCTGTTCCGGTATTTATTTATTTAGAAAGAAAGTACGGCAAAACCCTGACTGGCAAAACTTATTTAAAGGGCAACCAGGCGCGTTAGTCGGGCAAGAGGTTGGTATCAGCATAAACCGGCTTTTAATCAGGAGGCAGAATGAGTAAGCTTTCTTACGGGTTTAATACTCTTAGGAAGAAATATTCGAGATGGCTTGTTTACATGTTTAAGTCCCGCAGCGATATTATGGGTTTAAGGCTTACTACTACATGGAAGTGTAATTCAAAATGCGTTACATGCTCGATCTGGAAGATTCCCGAAGCCGGTATAAATGACTTATCCGTAGAAGAGATCGATAGGTTTAGCAGGTCCAGGTATTTTCGCAATACTGAATATGTCACTTTCAGCGGTGGCGAGCCGACGCTAAGGGCTGATTTGCCGGAGATTGTTTCTGTACTGCATAAGAATCTCCCGAAAGCGAGGTTCCAGATAACCACTAACGGATTGAACCCGCAACTCGAAGAGAACTTATTTAGAAAGATCGTTAAGGATAACCCGGGCATAAATTTTTCTTTGGTAGGCATAAGCCTGAACGGCCCTCCGGAAATTCACGACTTTACTCGCGGCATGCCCGGTAGTTGGCAAAAAGCGGTAGAAACTTATGAAAGGCTGAAAAATATAGTCCATTGTGAATTCAGTTTTACTTTCTGCCGGCATAATGCCGATTATTTCGAGTGGGTGTGCAATTTCGCGCGGGAAAAAGGAACAAGGGCTTATATCTGCTGGACTGTTATGAATTCGCGGTTTAATGTCGAGGATGAGGACTTGGTTTTTTGGAAACCTGCTATGGTTGAGATTTTTCGAAAGTATGTTGAGAGTATCCCCCCTAATCCGCAGACAATCTTTGATAAAATAAGAGGCTTGTTAGGTCTGGATTCAAAAACAACCCATGATTGCCTCTATGATAATATAATTCATCGGCGCCTGATGCCTTGTTACGCGGGCAGCCAGATAGTTCACGTAGCTCCTAATGGCGATGTATACCCCTGTAATTTCAAGCTTACGGATGATAGGATTATGGGCAATCTTAGGAAGAATGATTTTGATACGATTTGGGAGTCATTCTCCAAAAAGGTCGCGGGTGAAATAGCCAGAGGCGAATGTATGTATCCAAACGGATTATGCGGGGATAGCGAGATTTATCCTAGCATTTGCAATAATCCCCCATTTGTTTTGTGGTGGTTTTTACGAAGAATACTAAGAATCGAAAGGCCAGGCAAATGAGCAAAAATTATTCCGGAAGGATAGATCCTGATAGCGAAGAATGGAAGTCCACTAAATGGGCTGACCTTCTGAAGGAGAGGTATTATTTAGCGTCTTTGTTTACGGAAAACAAGGTTGTTTTGGATTCCTGCTGCGGTACCGGATTCGGCACTGTAAATCTTATCGCGCCAGTCGCTAAATTTACCGTCGGGGTTGATTTGTGCGAATCAGCCATGAAAGATTACGGTAAGTCAGATAATTATGAGTTTCTTGTCATGGATGGCAGGAGCTTGAAATTTGACGCCGATACGTTTAATATCGTCTTAAGCCTGGATGCCATTGAGCATTTTAAAAGAGCGGATGGGTTAACTTATCTTTCGGAAATAAAACGCGTTTGCTCCCAAGAAGGCCTGATAATCGGGACTACTCCGTTAGTAGCTGAAGACAGTTTGATCCCTGTTTTTCTGGAATGGAATAAATTTCATTACTGCATGTACACGAGAGAAGATCTGCATAGAACACTCGCGGGCATTTTCCCTGCCGTAAGAATATTCGAAATTTATAGCAGGGCCTGTCCGTATTTTCTGTTCTTATGCGGTAAGTCTAAAGAAAGCATAGCCGACAGGCATCTGCAAATAATCGAGGAATACATAAGCGATAATGAGAGAAACTTTATAAAAGGAAAAATTAGCAGTTATTTTTTATGGGGGAAGGTACTCATAAAGAAGATGAGGCTTTTAGAGGGGGCGCGTTTTTTATTTTCGTCCGCCTCTCTTATACTGAAAGGCTTTTTAAGATGCCGGTAACTGTTTCGGTTTTAACGGCGATTCATAATGAAGAAAAATATCTTCATGAGGCTATAGGCAGTATCTTAAACCAGAGCTTTAGCGATTTTGAGCTGATAATTATTAATGACGCTTCTACGGATAATTCGGGAACTATACTGCAGAGTTATAATGACTCACGGATGAGGGTGATTAATAACCCTCAGAATCTGGGGTTGACAAAGTCTTTGAATATCGGCTTGGGCCTGGCTGAGGGCAGGTATATCGCGCGCATGGATGGGGATGATATTTCTATGCCGGACAGGCTAAGGGAACAGGCCGGTTTTCTCGATAAGCATCCGGATGTCGGTTTGGTGGGCAGTTCTGTGGTGCAGATTGATGAAGCCGGAAATAAGATAGTTGATTTCAGGTATGAAACTGATATGGCGAGGCTGCGTAGGGAACTATATTTGAATAATCAGTTTTGCCACGGTTCGGTAATGTTTAGAAAGGAATGTATTGATAAAGTTCACGGTTACAGGGAGGAATTCCGTTATGCCCAGGATTACGATTTATATTTAAGGATAGCGGAAAGCTATGATGTTGCTAACCTGGAGGGTTTTTTTTATAAGTGGCGGTTTGACCCTTCGTCAATTTCAATTGATAAGAAGTTAAGCCAGGATAAGTATGTAGAGCTGGCGCGTGAATGCGCGAAAGCCAGGAGCCGCGAAAAACAGGAACCGTTGATGTCAGGGATAAAGTTGATAGGCAGGACAAGGCAGCCTACCGCTAAGGATAGGCGGGTTGCTTTGGCATGTTATTATTATAATTGGGGCAGGGCGTTATGCGGACAAGGGAGGATGCCGGAGGCGAGAATTTTTCTGAAGAGGGCAGCCGGGATTACTCCGGATAATCTTGGGATAAGCCTTTTTTATCTGGCTACTTTTCTTCCTTTAGCATTTTTAAAGAAAGCCAGAGCCGTTATATACAGTTTAAAAAGATGATTAAGAAAAGTTTTTTTTCGCATTCTTTCGATCTTATACTCTCTCAGGGGATTTTGGCGGTTTCCGGGGTGCTATTTTGGGTTATTGCCGCGCGATTATATACCGTTGAGGGGGTCGGTTTGGGTTCTGTTTTGATTTCACTGGCTTCATTCCTGATTTTTATTTCTTCTTTGGGAGTGTTGCCCAGTTTTATCAGGTTTATGCCTATTGATAAAGACAAGGGAAAGCTGGTAGGCACATTATTCGGGTTTTCCCAGGGGCTCTTGATTATTTTTGTCATGATATTTTTATCGGCGAAAGGCATCCTTCTGCCAAAGGTCAGGATCTTAAATAATCCCTGGAATTCACTATTGTTTATAATTTTTGTCCTTTCTATGCAGACCTTTCAGATCTTAGACAGCGTTTTTGTTTCATTGCAAAGAACGCGCCTAGTCCTGGCGAAGAATGCAACGCAATATACCTTAAGGATAGTTTTTTTGTTTATTTTAACTGCTTTAGGGGGTTTCGGGATATTCTCCTCCAATTGCCTTTCAGCGATTGTAGCCGTTGTCTTATCCGCCGGTTATCTTTTGCTGAAATATAAAGATTTAAAAATAAAATGGGGTTTCGATCCGGCAATACTCAAGAGGGTATTACCATTTTCCCTGGTTAATTTTCTAAATGCCTTGACATTAAGCTTACCCGGGATGATCGCCCCCCTGGCGATACTCTCTTTATTTTCAGAAAAAGAGGCCGGATTATTTTATATCCCTTGGATGATGTTTTCTGTTTACTGTAGTTTCATCAGTTCTGTGAATAATGTTTTCTTGATGAAGGCCTCTCACGGAGAGGATCATCCTCTGCTTTTAAAGAAAGCCGTAACCTTTAGCTTCATTTTGAGCATCTTCGGTTTTCTTGCCTTTTTCATCTTAGGGGATAAGATATTATTTTTATTTAAAAAAGATTTCTCAGAACATTCTTTCCTGACTTTGCGCTTACTATTTTCTTCCATATTTTTCTTTGTTTTCAATCAAATATATATCACAACTTTAAATATTAAGAAGCAGAACGGGAGAGTGGCGCTGTTTGCCGGTTTTGTGCTCGCGCTATTAACGATATTGGGTTTTATTCTTTTGCCCAGTTTCGGAGGAAAAGGAATGGCTTTAAGTTGGCTGTTCGCTAATATAATGGGCAGCATCTTTGTATTTTTGCTATGGTTTTTAAAAAGAGGAAAATAGAATATGGATGACTTTATAATTATACGCGGGGCAAAAGAACATAATCTAAAGAATATTAATCTTAAGCTGCCAAGGAATAAGCTGATAGTGGTTACTGGGCTTTCCGGTTCAGGCAAATCTAGCCTTGCCTTTGATACCATTTACGCTGAAGGCCAGCGCAGGTACCTGGATTCGCTTTCGAGCTACGCCCGCCAGTTTTTAGAGCAGCTGCAAAAACCCGATGTCGAGTATATCGAGGGGCTTTCTCCTGCGATCGCAATAGAACAGCGCACTGCCGGGGGAAATCCCCGTTCAACAGTTGCCACGCAAACCGAGATCTACGATTACTTAAGGATTTTGTTTGCGCGTATCGGCAAGGTGTATTGTTATCAGTGTGGTGAGCCTATAGAACGGCAGAGCTCTCAAGAGATAATTGAACGGATCATGGATCTTCCCGCAGGCACTGAAATCCAGATTTTGGCTCCTATAGTTAGGGGGAGAAAAGGAGAATACCGGGATATATTTAGCTCGATTCAGAAATCAGGTTTTGTGCGCGCTCGCGTCGATGGTGTAATTCATGAGTTGCCTGTAAAGATAAAATTGGCAAAATATAAGATACATAACATAGAAGTTGTCGTTGACAGGCTTATTGTCAAATCAGAAGTGAAGAAGCGTTTGACTGATTCTGTAGAGACAGCGTTAAAGGTCGGTAAGGGGATTGTTTTAGTTGCAAAGCCACAAGATCTGATTTTTAGCGAGCAGTATGCCTGCGCGAAGTGCGGCATAAGTTATTCGGAGGTAGAACCGCGCAACTTTTCCTTTAATTCTCCTTATGGGGCCTGTCCTGAATGCAATGGCTTGGGCACTAAGCTTGAATTTGATGCCGATTTGATTATCCCTGATAAGAATAAGTCTATTAATGGAGGGGCGATCGAGGCATGGAAGAGAGGCGGCAGGGGTTATATCCTATATTACAGGTGGTTGATCAGGGAGCTTGCCCATAAGTTACGTTTTGATCTGGATGCTCCTTTTAAGCAGTTAAGTAGAGATGTTAGAAGCGCTGTCCTCTACGGAACAGAGCAGATCGTCGGCAGTAAACCTTTTGAGGGGCTTATCCCGCATCTTGAGAGATTGTTCCGGGAAACAAAGAGCGATTATCTTAAAGAAGAGATCTCCAGGTTTATGTCGAGCTTGCCTTGCCCTGTCTGCAAGGGTGCCAGGCTTAAGAAGGAGAGCTTAGCCGTAAAAATAAACGCAAAGAATATCTGGGATGTCACGCAGCTATCAATCAAAGAGGCACATCGTTTCTTTAAATCGCTGGAGCTGACCCAACGCCAGAAGCTGATCGCGCATCAGGCATTAAAAGAGATCATCCAGAAATTGCAGTTCTGCGTTGATGTAGGGCTGGATTATCTTACTTTAGACAGAAGAAGCGCCACTCTTTCCGGAGGCGAGGCACAGAGGATCCGCCTTGCAACGCAGGTGGGTTCCGGCTTAGTGGGTGTGCTTTATATCCTTGATGAGCCGAGCATCGGCTTGCATCAAAAGGATAACGACAAGCTTCTGGCCACTTTAAAAGCTCTAAGGGATCTGGGTAATACCTTGATTGTGGTAGAGCATGATGAAGCGACAATCCTGGCCGCTGATTACATCGTAGATTTAGGCCCGGGGGCAGGCAGGCATGGCGGAGAAGTGGTATTTGCCGGGGACAGGGGAGAATTATTAAAATCTAAAGATTCTTTAACTGCTAAGTATCTTAGGCAGGAGCTAAGCATCAATGTACCCGTACAAAGCAGGCAGCGGCAAAAGGAAAAAAGGGTTTTAGAGGTAAAGGGGGCAGCTGAACACAACCTAAAGAATATTGATGTAAAGTTTCCTTTGGGAAAATTTATTTGTATTACCGGAGTTTCTGGTTCAGGGAAATCAACCCTTATAGATGAGGTGCTTTATCGTGCACTTGCCCAGAAGTTGTATAAATCAAAGGAAAAGCCCGGAAAATTCAAGGGGATAAAAGGGATAGAACATGTTGATAAAGTCATCGTAGTGGATCAGTCTCCCATAGGAAGGACGCCCCGCTCAAATCCGGCGACATACACAGGGGTTTTTAGCCAGATCAGGGATATTTTTAGTCAGCTGCCGGAGTCAAAACAGCGCGGGTATCGCCCCGGAAGGTTCTCATTCAATGTAAAAGGCGGGCGGTGCGAGGCCTGCTCCGGTGACGGTATAAAAAAGATTGAAATGCATTTTCTCGCCGATGTCTATGTGAAGTGCGATGTTTGTAAAGGCCTTAGGTTTAATTCCTCTACGCTAGAGGTAAAATATAAGGGAAATTCGATCGCCGATGTTTTAGAAATGACGGTTGAAGAGGCGCTTGGACTATTTGAGAATATACCTCGTATTAAAAATACCATGACTTACCTTTATGACGTGGGCCTGGGCTATATTCAATTAGGGCAGGCCGCGACAACCCTTTCCGGAGGCGAGGCACAGAGAGTAAAGCTTTCTTCGGAGTTAAGTAAGCGTGCTACAGGAAATACCATGTATATTCTGGATGAACCGACTACGGGTTTACATTTTGCGGATGTGGCGAAGCTCGTTTCTGTTTTAGAAAGGCTGGTTGAAAAAGGCAATACTGTCATAGTAATTGAGCATAACCTTGAAGTGATCAAATGTTGCGATTATATCATAGACCTCGGTCCGGAGGGGGGCGATAGGGGCGGAGAGATCGTCGCATGCGGTTCTCCGGAGGAGATAGTGAAGATGGGCAGTTCTTATACGGGGCAGTATTTAAAGAAAGTGTTGCGCAGCAGTTAGAGAAATGTTATATTCTTTCTTATGAGAAAAGTCACAAGTTGTAAGTCACAACGCTACAAGAAATTATTTGTTTTGAGCCTTGTTTTTATATTTTTAGGCTTGGGCTTATTGAGCCCTTGTTTTGCCCAGGATCCCGCAAAAGAGGAAGAGGCTATTTTTGTGGCAAAAAAGGCCTTTAGTGATGGGTTCTATGAAGTCAGCCTTGGGCTTCTGGAGCGTTTTATTAAGAATTACCCTGATTCGCCGCGTATCCCTGAAGCAGAATTGATGATCGGCGAATGCCTGTTTCATCAGGGCAGGTATTTCAACGCCTTGAATAAATTTGAGGGACTTTTAAATAAATCCGGGATAAAAGAGATCAAAGATGGTATCTATTACTGGATCGCCGAGGTGCATTTTAAGGGGAATAATTTTAATAAGGCCCAGGAGTATTATGGAAAAGTCATCAAGGAATTTCCTGAATCGGGTTATATCGCCCCAAGCCTTTATTCTCTGGGATGGTGTTTTTTGCAGCAGAATAATTTCAGCGAGGCTTTGAAATATTTTAAAGCCGTAGAAGAGAAGTTTCCTAAGGAGCAGCAGACGCGCGATGCCTCATTCAAGATCATCGAATGCCTCTACAATTTAAAGGATTATGAGGCGTTAAAAGAAAGAGCCAAGTCTTACCTTAAACTGTTCTCCGGAGATTCTTTTCGCCTGCCGTATTTTTATTTTTATCTCGCCGAAGCCGATTATTATTTAAACAATTTTAATGATGCAATCGAGGGTTACTCGAAAGTCATTTCCGGCTCAACGGATGAGAAGATCCAGGCTTTATCAGAGCTTGGTATTGCCTGGTCGCTGCTTAAATTGAAGAAATTCAAAGAAGCAGAAGATGCTTTTTCAGTGGTTAAAACCGCGAATCTTGATAAGCGTAGCTCTGATGTTTATTATTTGGGCAAAGCTATATTGTGCATGGAGACAAACAAGGTCAATGAAGCCAGCAAGATCTACGGCGAGCTACTTAAGACGACTTCCGACCCGCAGGTTTTAATGCAGTGTTACCTCGGCAGGGCTGATGCGCTTTATAACCTGGCTGACTATAAAGAGGCTGTCGATGTTTATAAAGAGGCGCTTCAAAAAGCAGAGAACCGGGATGTCCCGGGAGAGATCATGGATAAATTGCACTCCGGTCTAAGTTGGGCATATTTAAAGCAGGGGGAATTTAAAGAGGGAATAAAGGAATTCAGAAAAATAGTAAAAACCAGCGATGATAAAATTGTCAAAGTGAGCGCTCTTTGCCAGATAGGTGATGCCTATCAGGATTCCGGAGATTTTCTTAAGGCCGAGGAGACTTACGACACGATATTGAGGGATTATCCGGATAGTTTCTACAGCGATTATGTGCAGTATCAGCTTGGTTTGACTTTGCTTAAGGCTTCTAATTATGACGGCGCGATCATGAGCTTTCTTGCTTTAAAGAAGAATTACCCTCAGTCCAAGATGCTTGATGACGCTGCTTACGCGCTGGGACTGGCGTATTTTCAAAAGCAGGATTATAACGCAAGCAGGGAAGTCTTTGAGAGGTTTCAGTCAGAATTTAACGATAGCAATTTAAAATCCCAGGCGCTTTATTTGTTAGGCACAAGCCTATATAATACCGGCAAATACAATGAGGCGATCGAGGCATTTAAAAATATCATCCGTTTCTACGAGCAGGATTCGGAATTGGTCCAAAAGGCAGAATACGAGATCGCCGACTGTTTCTACCAGTTGGGCAACGAGAAAGAGGCGATGAGCAGGTTTAAGGTGCTGCGTTCAAAATACCCGGATTCTAAGCTGACTGCGGAGATCATATGGTGGCTCGGAGAATACTATTACCGGCATAATGACCTTACGCTTGCCCGCAGGTATTTTGGTTCTTTAATCCAGGATTTTCCTAAAAGCAACCTTGTGCCGGATGCGTATTATGCCTTGGGCTCAAGTTATGAAGAGGAATCTAATCACGACGCGGCATTGGAGAATTTCAAAAAGGTCATTGAATCAGGCAGGTCTGACCTTGCCGCACAGGCGGCGATCGTGATAGCTGATATTTACAATAGCCTTGATAAGCCCGATAGCGCGCTTGCAAATTACGAGAACGTATCCAATGAATATCCTAATCTTAATAATCTTATCTATCCTAAAATGGCGGACCTTTTCCTAAAAACAGGCGACGCGAAGAAAGCGGCCGAGTTTTACGGGAAAAGCCTTGATATTGTGCCGGCAAAAGAGATGGCTAATATCCAGCTTAAATTGGCTGAGTCCTGGGAGGCTTTGGGAGAGCCGCAGCGCTCCATCGAGGAGTATCTAAAAGTCACTTATCTTTATTCGGATAATAATAAATTGTCGGTAAAGGCGCTCTTGCGGGTCGCGCGCATTTACGAAGATAAGGGTGATTTAAAGGAAGCATTGAATATTTACCGGCGCGTTTTAGAGATGAATACCGAAGAAGCTAAGTTTGCGCAGGAGAGGATCGACTGGATCAAGGCGAATACTAAATAGCATAGGACAGCTAATAGTAAAAGATAAAAGGGAGGTAAGAAGTGGTGATTTATAAAATGAGCCTTTGGCAATTTCTTTTGGCTGGCGGCCCGGTCATGTGGCCCATATTATTATGCTCTATTTTTGCCTTCGCGATAATCTTAGAAAAATTCCTGTATTTTAAGAAGATCAGGATAGACACCCAGGAATTCTTAAGGCAGGTGCTTGATAAGATGAAGCGGCATGAGACTAAAGAGGCGATACAGATTTGCGATAACACAAAGAGTCCTGTAGCCAACATCTTAAAAGCCGGTATTTTAAGATATGACCGGCCACGCCCGCAGATCATTGAAGCAATTGAAGACGCCTCTTTATATCAGGTGCCCCGGTTGCAGAAGAATTTGCCTGTTCTCTCGACCATTGCCCACATCTCTCCCCTTTTAGGCCTTCTCGGCACAGTTGTAGGGATGATCAGGTGTTTTCAGGTGATCCAGGCAAAGGCAGCGTTGAATCAGCCGGTTTCCCCGGTTGATTTAGCCGGTGGGGTCTGGCAGGCGTTGTTAGCTACTGTCGCTGGTTTACTGGTCGCCATTCCGACATTCGTGGCTTATAATTACTTGGTTAACCGGGTTAATAGCATAATTCTTGAGATGGAAAAGGCTTCGACGGAATTAGTGAATTTCTTAACGGAATAGGACGGGTTGCAAACTGTGCTTGTAACTTTGTAACACTTCGATTATCAATATATGAAACTTAAAGGTAAGATAGAATTAGAGCAAGGGCTTAAGCAGATAGATATCCTGCCTTTGATAAATGTCATATTCTTGCTGCTCATATTTTTTATCTTGACCCCCATTCTTATTTTGCCCCCGGGTATAAAAGTTAACTTGCCCAGGGTTGTGACTAGCGAGAGCATAAGTAGTGATAATGTCGAAGTTATTGTAAACAGCGAGAATTATATCTATTTAGACGGAAATATTGTCAATGTGGATAGTTTACGGGCGATCTTGAAGCAGGCCGCATCCAGGGCTCAGACAGTCTTGATCAAGGCGGATAAGCGAGCCTCATTGGAGAAAGTAGTCGAGATCTGTGATATGAGCCGCGAATCCGGGATAAAACAGATAAATGTTGCCACGAATCAAGGGCGATAGATGATTCTTGAGAATACTTTTAAGAAGACCATTTTTATTTCTGTATTCGGGCACATTGCCCTGTTTGCCCTTATAAGCTTTTCCTTTGGTAAAATGGCGGCACCCGGTAGTTATTCTGCCGTTTATTTCTGGGGGCAGTTTTTGAGCAACTCTCAGATCTCTAAGCCTGTTGCAAGCGTTGCGGTAAAGTCAAAAGAGTTATTGCCGGTTATACATGAGCTCTCCGATTTAAGAAAAGCAGGCACAGGAGCAGATTTCGCTTTCGGAAGGTATTATTCTAAACCAAATAGCGCACTAATATTAAGAATAGAAAAGGCTCCATTTTTTCCGGAGGCCCCTGTTGCCCCGCCGCTTGTAAGGTCACAGGATACCTCGATCATATTCCACCCTGTGCTTCCTTATGGTTTTATGCTTTATTTTCAGGATAGGCAGGTAGCACACGTTGAACTTGCCTATAATATTATTCCCTCCGGCATCAGGAATTCGATAGTAGTAAAGAGGAAGATATCTTCGGGTAACCTAGAGGTCGATCTTTTAAGTATGCGTTATATCAACCGGTATCTTTTTATGCAGCAGGCAAGGATAACCCCGAATCAGTGGAACTCGGTCAAGATCGACCTTTCGGCAAAGGATAAATAATGATCGCTATTGATTTTTCCTGGGCCATTGCTTTGTACGCGGCTGTTTCTCTGGTCCTGGTGTTTTCCGTGTGGGTATTTACCAGAAAAGAGAAGGAAAAGGAAGTGACGATTGAGCCGAAGTTCATATGGTTTTGTTCTATTTGCACCTATACTTACATCAATACAAAAGAGGACACGATATCGGTCTGTCCGAGATGCGGAAGTTATAATGAAGCCCATCCGGACCGAAAGCTTTAGGGGCGGAATCCCGACCGAAGCGTCGGGATAAAAGATAGGAGTTTATAATTATGGAGCGTTTAAAATTCGATTTTAATAACATGTTTAGTTCTAGCGTCGGAGAGGAGCACGGCGTTAAAGAAGATGATTTAAACCAGATGAGCCAAGCGATAGCTGATGCCCATCATCATCTTTTGAAAGTATCAGTAAATGATTCAAGCAGAATACGCCTTAATCTTGAATGGATGAGACTTCCCCTGCAGGATAAGAATGCGATAAAAAAGATACAGACACTCGGCAGGCAGATCGCTAATAAATATGAAAGCGTTGTCTCTTTGGGGATAGGGGGGTCATATCTTGGGTTATTGGCTGCGCAAAGCGCGCTTTGTCCGCCTTATTATAACGATTTCTCCCTTCTTCGTAAGAAAAATCCAAAGATCTACTTTGAAGGCAATAACCTGGATCCGGATACTTTGCATGCGCTATTGAAGAATCTTAATCCGAAAAAGACTTTTGTAATAGTCATTTCTAAATCAGGAGAAACAACCGAGACCAAGGCGGCGTTTATGGTGGTTGAGGCGTGGCTTAAGAAGGGTATAGGTAAAAATTACGGCAGGCAGATCGTTGTTATTACTGATCCTGAAACCGGGTCTTTGAGGAAAAAGGTAGATGAGGCGCAAAAAAAAGATATCTTAAGCTTTAGGAGCCTTCCTTTATTAAAAGGAGTGGGGGGGAGGTTCTCGGAATTAAACATGGGCCTTTTGCATATGGCGATAACCGGGGTCGATATCGAAGAGGTTTTGCGCGGCGCACATGATATGGGCAAGATTTGCAGTAACGCTGATTTTACTAGGAATCCTGCTTATATGTATGCTGTTTTGCATACCATTCTTTACAGGAAGCATGGTAAGCCGATAGCTATTATGATGCCTTTTTCGGAAACGCTTAAAGCTACCGCGGAGTGGTATGTGCAGTTATTGGCGGAAAGCCTTGGCAAGAAATTCTCCCGTAAGGTGAGCGTTTTGGCGGATGGTTCGGAGGTTTGGGAAAGAGATCCGGCAAATATAGTGAATCTTGGGCGCACCCCTATCCCGGCGCGCGGAACTAATGATTTGCATTCAATTCAGCAGAATAACATCGAGGGCGAAAACAATAAGGTGACTACCTTTATCAGGGTCGAGAGGTTTAGGAACGATTTAAAGCTGCCAGGCAAAAGCGATATCCTTTCCGGAAAGAAGTTTTCAGAATTGATAAAGCTTGCCCAGGAAGCGACTGAATGGGCGCTAGTAAGGCAAGAGCGGCCTAATTGCACTATAATCATGCCTGCGGTGACTTCGTATTATTGGGGCGCCTTACTTTTCTTTTTTGAGATAACTACCGCTTTTGAAGGCGAGTTGTTAAATATCAACGCCTTTGATCAGCCCGGGGTAGAAGGGTATAAGAATTATATGTATTATAAGTTAGGAAAACAAGGCTTGGCCCCCTCAGTATCAGAAGAAATAAAAAATAACCCGCTCGTTAAAAATCCAAAATATATAATTTAAACCAGGGACGTTTTCAAAACCAATCGGAAGAGTGTCCCCGGTGGGGACACTCTTTGCTTTGGAATGGAAAACGTCCCTAAGAAACCAATGCTAAAAATAGGGACTCTTAAATTAAAATCCAACTTGATCCTCGCCCCAATGGCCGGGATAAGCGATTTTCCTTTTCGCATACTGAATCGTAGATTCGGATGCGAGCTTGCGTTTGTGGAGATGATAAATGCCCGCTCGCTCGGCTATAGAAGTAAGAGAACGCAGAAGATGCTCTATTCAGTGCCCGAGGACAGGCCTTTAGGGGTGCAGCTCTTAGGATGTGAAGAGAAGTATATACTTAGAGCTCTGGATATTTTAAGCCGTTATGATTTTGATATCCTGGATTTTAATGCCGCTTGTCCCGCAAAAAAAGTCACGCGCAGGGGAGAGGGGGCGAGCTTGTTAAAAGAGCCGGAAGAATTAAGCAAGATCCTTAAGCTTGTGGTAAAGAATTCGCACGTTCCCGTTACATTAAAGATCCGCACCGGATGGGACAGGCATTCGGAGAATTCTAAGGTGGTCGCAAAGTTAGCCGAAGATGCCGGGATAAGCGCGCTTTTTATCCACGGCAGGACAAAAGAGGATGGTTATGGCGGAGAGGTTGATTATCAGGCTATTAGAGAGGTAAAAAAATCGATTGGCGTCCCAGTCATAGGAAGCGGCAATGTGTTTTTAGCCTTCGGAGTAAAAAAGATGTTTGAAGAGACCGGTTGTGATGCTGTTGCGATAGCTCGAGGTGCGCTGGGGAACCCCTGGATATTCAAGCAGTCAGTTGAGTTACTAAAGGATGGGAGAATAATCACTAAACCAGCGAGGCAAGATATAAAAAGGGTAATGACAGAGCATCTGGATGCCTGCGTAGATTTCTACGGCGAGAGGGGAGCAGTCGTGATATTCCGTAAATTCTTTTCCTGGTACACCAAGGGTTTTAGAGGTGTGCGTCATCTCCGCGAAAAGTCCTCCAGAGTGAAGACAAAAAAGGAGATGTACCAAATCATCCAGGACTGCTCAAGCCCCGCAAAACAAAAAACCCCCGCAGAGTCATTTCCTCTTAGGGGTTCTTTGTAGGTGATAGGCCTCGTAGCTTTCGCTATCAAATCTGGCCTCCTTGTTAAGCAACCTACTTCAACTTTCAATCATAGTATGCCATAAATTTTGAGGTTGTCAAGCAGCCGGAATAAGAAAAATATTGACAGTTTAGCGACGATGTGTTAGAAATCTTATTATGAAAAAGTTATTACCTTTGATATTGTTATTTTTGATCTATTCGGCTCCGGCTTTATTTGGGGAGACCGTGGTAAAGGCCGAGGTAGATAAGGTCTCTGTGACTACTGACGACCAGATCACCTATAAGCTGACAATCACCTCTTCCGAAAAGAATATCCCCGCGCCTAAAGTGCCAAAATTTGATAATTTTATTGTTTTGTCTCAAGCGCAGTCTTCTCAGATTTCTCTTAAGAAAGGCGATGTTAACACTTTTGTTGTGTATGCCTTTGTGCTTGCCCCGGCTAAAGTAGGCAAATTCAAGATCGAGCCAAGCGTGGTCGATATCGCAAAGCAGGAATATTCTTCCCAAAGCTTTGAAATAGAGGTCAGGCAGGGTAAACGCATACCTAATAACAAAGAAGATAATCCCCCTGTTTCGGAGCAAGCCATTCCAGAGACCGATAAGCCGCAGTATACGCTTTAAGATAAGTGATCAGCAGCCAGCATGATGACCGGCGCCTATGAAAAATTCAGTCGATACCTCTATCCAGTATCTTAAAGGCATAGGGCCTAAGAGGGCAAAGGCATTTGCCGCTGTCGGTATCAAGACTGTTGAAGACCTGCTTTATTATTTTCCCCGCCGTTATGAAGACCGTACAAAATTCAGCCCTATATCAAAATTACAGGAAGGGACCTTTCAGACTATAAAAGCGCAGGTGTTAGTCAAAGGCAAGCGTTCCTCTTTTCGCCGCAGGGGTTTTAGCATAACCGAGGTGATCGTGGGGGATGAAACCGGAAAGATTTCCTGCGTCTGGTTTAATCAGCCTTATTTAAGCGAATATTTTAAAGTCGGCCAAAGCGTAATATTGTATGGCAGGGTCCAGCGATACGGGGCAAAGCTGCAGATGAACTCTCCGGAGTTTGAGCTTGCCTTAGAACAGGAGCCGCTTAGTACCGGAAGGATCGTCCCGGTATATTCTTTGCCGCAAAGGGTGGGCCAGCGCACCATGCGCGCTCTGGTCAAGAGCGCCCTTGATGAGTACCTTGGCCAGATTACCGACTGCCTGCCTTATGATATCAGGGCCAGAAACAACCTTTTGAATCTGGCCACAAGCCTTATCAGTATTCATTTTCCGGAAAATGAATCGCTGCGTTTAAAGGCCTTTGAGAGGCTTTCTTTTGAGGAGTTTTTTATTTTCCAGCTTCCGCTTGCCATGAGAAAGCTTAATAAAAAAGAAAAGAAGGGCTTAATCCATAAGACAGAAGGGAAGCTGATCGATGATTTCCTGTCGAATTTGACTTTTGAGTTAACCGCTTCACAGCAAAATGTGCTTAAAGAGATTAAAAAAGATATGTCCGGACCGCTTGCGATGCAGAGGCTTTTGCAGGGGGATGTGGGGTGCGGAAAAACCGTGGTAGCGGCTTGCGCTTGCGTAATCGCGGCCCAGGGCGGCTACCAAGCGGCTTTTATGGCGCCAACTGAAATATTGGCAAGGCAGCATTATGAGAAGATCAAGTCGCAAGTTTCTAGTCTTAAGTCAGAAGTAAGGATTGGCTTGCTTACAAGCAGCGTAGATATTAAAGAAAAAGAGAATATCTCTAAAGATATCTGCGAAGGGAAAATAGATTTGGTTATCGGGACGCACGCGCTTTTAGAAGAGGGGGTAGAGTTTTGCAATTTAGGATTAGTGGTGATCGATGAACAGCATAAGTTTGGCGTCGGGCAAAGGGCTTTGCTTCCTGCTAAAGGGGCAAATCCGGATGTTTTGATCATGACGGCTACTCCTATCCCGCGCACGCTTGCTATAACTTTATACGGGGATCTGGATGTTTCGGTGATAAATGAAATGCCTAAAGGAAGGCTTCCTATTAAAACACTCTACTTTAATGAAGATGAGAAAAGAAAAGCTTATGCTATAGCCCGTATGGAGTTGGCCAAAGGTAATCAGGCGTTTATTATTTATCCGGTCATAGATGAATCAGTCGCCCTGGATCTAGCCGGAGCAAAAAGGATGTTCCAGGAGCTCAAGAGCTCTGAATTCAAGGGATTCAGGCTTGGCTTGATCCACGGAAGGCTCGATGAAAAGGAACAAAAGACGATCATGGCTAGTTTTAAAGATAGGAAGCTCGATGCTTTGATCTCTACCACAGTCTTAGAGGTGGGTATTGATATACCCAATGCCACGTGCATGATAATCGAGCATGCCCAGCGTTTTGGTTTGAGCCAGTTGCATCAGTTGCGCGGCCGCGTCGGCAGAGGAGAGAAGGAATCAACCTGTATTCTTATTGCCGATTCTAAGACCGAGGAGTCTAAGGCGAGGATTGAAGCAATGGTTAATTTCAATGACGGTTTCAGGATAGCTGAAGAGGACCTGAAAATAAGGGGCCCGGGGGAGTTCTTTGGCTCAAGGCAGCACGGCCTTACCGAGCTTAAAATTGCCAATCCGCTTACCCAGATGCACCTGCTAAAGAGGGCCAGAGAGGATGCGCTTAAGCTTATCGCCTCTGATCAGCGCCTTGAGCTTCGCCCGAATATACAGCTGAAGCAGAAGATCTTGCAGAGATTTCCGGAATATGAAAAGTTGATGCTTGTAGGCTAAGATAATTATTGAATACAATAAGCCTTTATACCTTTGCTTCCGTCACAGAATTTTTTTCCGTCTGCTTCCGTTTGCGGCTCGCTCTCAGAATTCCTTTCCTAACACTGGGGACTTCCGCTCGCCGCAATTCCTCGCAGACCTGTTTCTAGTGCGAAGATGGCAAAAAATTCAATGTGCCGTCAGCAAAGGCATAAAGTCTTATTGACCTTCTTGATTGAATAACTCTTGAGATAAGATGGTAAAAGGTATATAATTATTAATTTATGATGGATAAAAGAAGAGTAGTAATAACTGGAATAGGGATACTAAGCGCCTGCGGCACAGGAAAAGACGCCTTTTTTGACGCGGTTTTAAGCGGCAAGAGCGGGATAAAGCCTATTACCTTATTTGATACGAAGGATTTTACCGTTAAGACTGCCGGCGAGATAAGTGACTTTAATCCCCAGGAGTTCTTAGGAGTTAAGGGCTTGCGTACGCTTGATAGGAGTATCAAGCTGGTTTCTTGCGCGGCATATCTTGGTTTAAAAGACTCCGGTTTAGAAATCACCGAAGAAAATTCGCGTTCAACCGGAATTGCTATCGGCTCTACTTTGGGAAGCGCGCATAGCATCATGGAATTCGATAAGGAGGCATTGCGGGAAGGGCCTCATTATGTTAATCCGGCGCTTTTTCCAAATACGGTGGTTAATTCTCCGGCTAGCCAGCTTTCGATAAGGTTTAATATTAAGGGATTTAATGCCACGCTCTCAACCGGTTTTAGCGCGAGCCTTGATGCATTAAAGTATGCTTTTGATTTTTTGAGGTTGGGGCGGATAAAAGCAGTGTTGACAGGGGGAGTTGAGGAGTTGTGTCTTGAGACTTTTCTGGGATTTTACAAAACTGGCTTAATGGAAAATAATGGTTTTATTCTTGGGGAGGGGTCAGCGGTTTTAGTGTTGGAAGATCTGGAATCTGCTTTGGCCAGAAAAAGAAAAATATACGCTGAAGTCCTGGCATTTGGCAACGGTATCGGCCCATCCGGTTTACAGGATTCTGTTAACTCTTGCTTGAACAGGGCTGGGCTTAGTGATAAAGATATTGATTTGGTCCAGGATATGGAGAAGATAAGATCACTCACCGGGGATTGCTTGAGCGCCCAGGGCGCTGTTTCTGCAGCAGCAGGATTAGCTTCTATGGAAAAGAATGCAAATATAGATAAAGTCTTGATAAGCGCCTCCGGTTTAAATTGTACTGCCACAAGCATGATTATCGGGAGATTTCAATGATATTAAAAAACAAAGTAGCGATTGTCAGCGGCGGGACAAGGGGGATAGGCAGGGGAATTTGTTTGATGCTTGCCCAAGAAGGCGCGGACGTGGCTTTTACTTATTTAAAAAGCGTTGATGAAGCAGCTTCTTTGAAAAAGGAGATCGAGAAATCCGGGGTAAAAGCCTTGGCCTTACAAGTGGATGTGCGTGATTTTGATAAGACCAAAGAAGCGGTTGAAAATGTCAAAACAACGCTTGGCGGGCTTGATATTATCGTGAACAACGCCGGCATCACCAGGGATAAGGCTCTTATGATGATGAGCAAAGAGGATTGGCAGGATGTCATCGACACGAATCTCACAGGCACCTTTAATCTTAGCCGTAACGCGATCGTGGCTTTTTTAAAGCAAAAAAGCGGCAATATAGTAAATATTACTTCGGTAAGCGGGGTCATTGGCCTGGCAAGGCAGACTAATTACGCCTCTTCCAAAGCCGGTATCATCGGTTTTACTAAGTCGCTGGCAAGAGAAGTTTCTCCTTATGGCATTAGGGTCAATGCGGTTGCCCCGGGATTTATCGAGACTGATATGGTCTCCGATTTAAAGCCGGAGTATAAAGGCCAGTTAATAAAGAATATCCCCTTAGAGCGTTTTGGGAAAGTCGAAGATGTCACGGGGGTAGTCAAGTTTTTACTAAGCGAGGCAAGCAGTTTTATTACCGGGCAGGTTATGATTATTGACGGCGGATTATCTATTAGGTAGTAGGGGAAAAGGGGAAAAATAGAAACGTCCCCTTTTTTAGAGAGAGGATACTATGGAAAATGTTGAAAACGAAATAAGAGGGCTTATTGCGGAGATCATTGAAAAGGAGCCGAGTGAGATAACACCTGAAGCAAAGTTTTTTGAAGAGCTGGGAGTGGATTCTATGATGGCTCTTGAGATCCTCACTGCGGTTGAAAAGAAATATAAGATCGTCATTCCTGAAGAAAAACTTACTCAATTAACTACCTTAAGCGATACAGTCAGAGTGGCCAAGGAATATTTAGAAAAGAAGGCGGTCTAAAATGTATAACATAGAAGAGATCCAGAAAATACTGCCCCAGCGCTTTCCGTTTTTGATGATCGACCGCATAATAGAATTAGAGCCGGGCGCAAAAGTGGTGGCGATTAAAAACGTCTCTGTAAATGAGGAGTTTTTTTCCGGGCATTTTCCTGATGCGCCTGTCATGCCGGGAGTCTTGATAATCGAGGCAATGGCGCAGGCCTCAATAATGCTTTTTGCCGGGGCCAAACCGGAGCAGGCAGCTAAGAAGTATTCTTATTATCTGGGGAATGTAAAGATTAAGTTCTTGAATCCGGTTTTTCCCGGTGATCAGATCAGGATCACCGTAGTCCCGGTCAAGCTGATTTCTACGGGAGGCATTGTCAACGTAACAGCGCAAGTCAGCGACAAAGAAGTTGCCAGGGGAGAGCTTAGTATTAGTGTGAAGGAAAATTAGATGGGTTCGGGAAAGCGCATTGTCATTACTGGGCTTGGGGTTGTTTCATCAATAGGGATTGGCAAGCAAGCTTTTTGGGAGGCGCTTACTAAAGGCGTATCCGGGATCTCAGAGATCTCCTCTTTTGATACATCGGCTTTTCCGACGCATCTTGGCGGAGAAGTAAAGCATTTTAAGACAGCGGGCCCAGGCAGGGCATCACAGCTTGCCATAGCCGCTTCAAAGCTTGCTTTAGAGGATTCCGGTTTAGCTATTAATGATTCTGATAAGAATGCTTTCGGGATCTGTCTTGGGACGACCATGGGTGAGTCACAGGTCCTTGAGGTGATCAACGATACCTGGGTCCATAAAGGAATCGATGCTATTGACGTAAGCCTGATCCCAAAATATCCTACCAATGTTCTGTCTCTGAATGTTGCTGATCATTTTAAATTAAAAGGTCCCAATTTTGTCATACCTACTGCATGTGCTGCCGGCAATTATGCTATTGGTTATGCCTATGATCTTATCCGCGCAGGCGAGGCGGAGTTTATGCTAGCTGGTGGGGCTGATGCGTTTTCTCGAATAGCCTTTATTGGTTTTAACCGCCTTTTGGCAGTTGCGCCTAAAGTATGCCAGCCTTTTGACAAGAATCGCAAAGGGATGATGGTTGGCGAGGGCGCAGGGGTTGTGGTGGTAGAGCCGCTTGAGAGCGCTCTTAAACGAAAGGCGAATATTTACGCGGAGATCTTAGGCTATGGCCTAAGCTGTGACGCTCATCATATGACAGCACCATTTTCCGAAGGGATAAAGGATGCGTTGGAAAAAGCGGTCAATGATTCAGGGATAAAGAAGAGCGATGTTAGTTACATCAGCGCGCATGGCACAGGTACGCCTTCAAACGACAGGGAAGAGTGCCTTGGTATAAAAAAAGCCTTTCCGGATAATTACCGCAATATTCCTGTAAGTTCGATAAAATCAATGTTGGGCCATACCATGGGAGCTGCTTCTGCTATTGAGGCAATCACCTGCTGCATGGCGCTAAAAACAGATATGATCCCGCCTACTATTAACTACGAAACACCTGACCCTGATTGTGATATTGATTGCGTGCCGAATGTCGCGCGGAAGGCAGGAGTCAATATCGCCCTTAACAACGCCTCCGCATTTGGAGGGAACAACGCCTGTTTGGCCTTAAGGAAGTTTTAAAAGAAATAAACAAAAGGGGATGTTTCTATTTTTCTGAAACATAATTAAGACCCGGTCTTGACTTTCTATCTCAATGCTAAGACCGGGTCTTGATGTTTAATAAATAGAAACGTCCCCTTTTGTTTAGTAATATTTTATAGGGTTCGTATCGCTATCTGATTTGAGGCGATCTAATCTAAGTGGATGATTAGAAAGATCTCCGATAGGATTATTGTAACTTGGAGCTGGAGGTGTGACGAAATCATAGTGATCAGTAGGGCCAGATTGTATGTCTAGCGTAGGATATAAATCAAAATCTGCCTCAATGTGATCATTGGTGTCATTTGGTTGCGCGATGCTTGGTGAAAGTGCGTCATGGATTGGAGCTTGTGCCCCTAAAGTGGTTCTATCGATTATTGGATTTGCCGCATTGATATTTATTCCGCTGTTGTCATCAAGATACGGATCATGAGATCTCATCATGTTATCAATATTTTCTCCATTGTACGTAGAGGTTGTGTTTGGTTCTGTTACTGCAGTGTTTGGGATATAGTCAAATGGCGCTGCTTGGGGCACCGGCATATCATAATTTTCTGATCCGGCATATGGATTCGGAGTCTGCGGTTCTGATTGCGACCAAAGAGAGCTTGCTTTGTCTACTACGTAATCCGTTCCGTTCGCTATTTTACCAGTTGTCCACTTAACGCCTTCTTTTATGTCACCTACTACTTTGACAAGAGAAGCTTCGCCTACATAATCAACCACTTCGGCGGCTTTGTTGTTGATTTTAGTGAAAGTAGACTCTGGTATAGTGGGAATAGTAGTTTTTCGCGTTGAACCGGGCTCTACAAATGGAGGGGGGACGATTTCCCTGGGTTGTATTACGCTTGGAACTTCAACAGGCTCATCTTTCCAGAGAGAACTCACTTTTTGGGCACCATCTTTTATGTCCCCCGCTACCCCGGTAATAGAAGCGTTAGCTACATAAGGGACTACGCTGACTACGCCGCTAATTACGCCGGCAATACCTCCGCCTTCATTTCCTGGTCCTTTTTTACCTTCCCAAACATAACTTAGGCCTTTTCCGATGCCGCTGCCTATTTTGCTAAGCATTGAAGGATCATTTGCAGGCGTGGTGTCTATCCCGGTGTAACCAATAGGATCGGAAGGATCTCTTACAAGCGCGCGGTTACCGGTTTCTAATACGGTTTGTTCATAGGCAGGCACTGTTGCTGGAGTATTCTTCGATAAGTCATTAACTGGCGCGGCCGCACTTTTTGTATATAAGTCCGGGGTATTTAAGAAATTGCTTGGATGAGCGGCTATATCTTGTGCTGAACGACAGTCGCCATGAGGATATGATGTAATATCAGCAGCTGGAAGCGAAGCAATTTCCAGATCGCTTGCTCCCGGCATAGAGATGAGATTGTCTGCCATAGAATCAACGGAAGCAGACGCTTGCTGGTTGTTGTCAAAAGGCATTCCGACAGTTGGGCCAGGGGCAGTGTTAATGTCGCTTAAGCCTGCCATAGATGTATCATAATCCATTCCGCCACAGAGCGGATCGTGATTAATAGAAATATCTGATTGGTTATCGACGTTGTTTTTAGGAAGCATAAAGCCTTCAGCAGCAATGCGTTGGAGAGCTTTAGTATTGATAGGAAAATCCGCTGGATTATTCATACCAGGGTTAGTTGGAAGAGTGTCGTTATTGATAGGAGAGCCCAAGGGATCATTAGCATCAAGAGGCATTCCGACAGGGGGGGAATTATGAATATTACCTCTGACGCCAAAAGCCCCTGCCGGTTCAAGCCCTACAGAAACAACATCGGTAGCGAAATTTTGAGCCGGGGGATAATAATCAAAATCGTTGAAAGGGGCGTTGTAAAGATTGTTGCCCATGTCTCCCATACTAAGCGACAATTTGTCAGGGATATTACTAAGATAGTTGTTATTTAAATTGGCAAAATCGTAGTTATCATTATTAAGGTAATCAAGGTTGGAAGGTGCGTAAAAATTATTATTATCCATGCTAAGGCTCAGTGAATCAGGGATATTACTAAAAAAATCGTAATTTGAATCGGAGTAATCAAAGTTATCGTTATTGGCGATGTAATCATAGCTGGAAGAAGAGCCATAGCTATTATTGTCATTCAATATGTAATCATAATCGGCGGAAAAACTATTGTCGTAACTGCCGGAGATGCTGAGGCCGTCTTCACCGGCAAAAGCCTTTTGAATAACAAATGCGCTACAAACAAAAAGACAAAAATAAAGCCCTATGACTGCTATTTTCTTCATTTTAACTGTCCTCCATTATAATTTTAATATCGACCTTGCTTAAAGTATGTATTATACATTATAAGGATGCAATGCTATTATCGCCAAAAAAGAAAGCGCTTGCTTAGGAGAAAAAAATAGCATCAAGACCTGGTCTTAACATTGTGATAGAAAGTCAAGACCGGGTCTTGGCTATTTGTAAGACCGGGTCTTGCGGAATTTTGAGATCTCTTTCAGGGAGGAATCGAGGTTTTCCGGTTTTAATAAGCCGGAGAATAAGCGCAGTGTCAGGTGTAGGAGGGGGTTGAAGGCTTTAAAAAGAATCAATAGGGGGATCAATTTTGCTCCGAGGCGTACCTTGGGTAGGTAATCAGTGGCTCCTGTCTGGTAAAATCTAATCCCATTATCAATGCACCAGCCTATATTATGGGAGAGTGTGGTGAAGTAAAGATGGTATTTATGCGCGACTCCAGAGTCAAAGCCAATAAACTTGTCAATACAAGTATCATTTTTTATCAGGCATAAGTTAAAGGCGACGATTTTACCGTTATCGCGGGTAATAAAATATTTTGCCACACCGGGCATATTATTAGAGATTTCCCTGAAAAATTTGATCGGCAGTATTTCAAAATGGATATCAGAGCCGTTAAAATTGTTAAGGTATAGGCTGTAAACTTCGTTTTCAATGCTTTCGATATTGTCTCTGGTCTCTGTGGTAAGGTTTGCCTGGAGAGCGGAGTTTCTTAGTTTGTGCCGCAGGTCTTTGCGTGTGCTTTTGCCAAGCCTCTGAATGAATTCATCAAGCGATTTTGCTTTGATTTCTATCATAGTGCTGGGCAGGCCATTCATACAGAAGAATCCTTGTGTTTTAAAATAATCCGCCAATATTCTTTCATTCCCGGATAAATTGTAGAAAACGGTTGCGTTTATTTTATTATCTCGACAATATTGATGGATTATTTCTAGGGCGGGCCCTACCAAAGTATTTAGGTCGCTACTATTTAAGCTCCTGGTTTTAAATTCTTCTGTAGTAGGAGAACCGATAAAAAGAAGCTTGAACCTTAAGAAGCGGGGGAATATTTTTTGTGCAGATGCGATAAGGCTTCTTGGAAGGCCCTGGCAAAACATGCCTAGCGAGAAATCGTTTATAAAGAATGGAAGGGTGGTTAGTGTTTTATTATTACTAGTGCCTACTACATAGCCAAAGTCAAATCCGGGTATGCCGGATTCTTCTAGGGATTTTTGATAGCCGTAGCCTTCAGGAGAGTCTGTTCCAAAAAGGCTTTCCCAATCTTTTTTGGAGATATCTTTTATGGAGTCAATAATCTTGAATTCTACTTTGTCTAGTATTTCCATAAGAGTTTTAGTATAGCAAATACTTAAAATGACAACAATGAAAAAAATTGAAATTAATTAAATTATGGTATAATACCAACTCTATGGAAAACGCACAAACAAAAAAATACGACTTTTTTCTGGAAGGCAGAAACGGTAAAGCTGTTCTTCTTATCCACGGGATAACCGGCACTCCTTCGGAGATGCGCTATCAGGCAAAGTTACTGAATCAGGCGGGTTTTTCTGTTTTTTGCGGTGTTTTGCCGCGTCACTGCGGAACGCTTCAAGAGCTCAAGAAAGTAACTTGGCAGGAAATCGCAGATGCCTGCGTAAAAGACCTTAACCGACTGAAAGAAGGGCATGAAAAAGTCTTTGTTGGCGGGCTTTCTATGGGCGCTGTAATGTCTATACACTTGGCTTATCTATTTCCCTCAAAAGTCTCAGGAATAGCAGCGCTTGCCCCAACGTTGTTCTATGATGGCTGGGCCTTGCACAAAGGTAAAATCCTGATGGAGCTTACCTGGCATATGCCTTTTGTGCGCAATTTGTTTGATATCAGAGAAGGCTGGCCTTATGGCCTTAAAGATGAGGAGCTAAGGGAGAATATTGAGCGTTTTTATAAGAATGCCGATGCAAAACAGGCGTACAAAAAAGTGCTTTTATTCGGTAGCCCTTTTTTTCCTATGGCTTGTCTTTACCAGCACCACATTTTTACAAAAGTAGCGAAAAAAGAATTCAGAAGTGTAAATACTCCTATAGTCATCATTCATGCCCGCGAAGATGATATGACCAGCCTTAAGAACTCAAGGTATGTGTATGATAATATCGGCTCAACGCAAAAGTCGCTGGTCATCCTTGAGAATAGTTATCATATGATCACTATAGATAAGGATAAAGACAAAGTAGCAACTGAACTGATAAATTTCTTTAATAAGCTATGAAAGAATATGATTGCATAATTATCGGAGCCGGAATCGGCGGGCTGGCTGCCGGTTTAAAATTATCCTACTCGGGTAAGAAAGTTTTGGTCATAGAGAAGCAGACGGTTTGCGCAGGGCTTGCTACTACTTTTACCCGTAAAGGCTTTGTTTTTGAGTCGAGCCTCCATTGCGTTGATAGCCTGGGAGAAGGTGGAGAGGTGCGGGAGTTTTTGGAGGAATTCGGCGTTGACAAGATGGTAGAGTTTATTGAGTTAAAGGATTTTTGCCGGCTGATTTATCCTGACCATGATTTCCTGGTGGATTTTAACTGCGATAACTTAGCGGCTTCGTTAAAGAAAGATTTTCCCGCAGAATCCAAGAATATCGATAGATTATTCAGGGAGTATAAAAAGTTTTTTGAGCAGTTTGATCGTTTCTGCGATTTGAAACTTCCGGGTTGGATCGTTATGCTCATACTTCCATTTCGATTCCCGCTTTTAATTAAGACATCGCTTATAAGCGTCGAGCAGTTTATTAGCAAATTCATCAGTGATCCTAAGCTGGCCTCTGTTATTACTGATATCTGGCGATTTGTGGGGCTTCCTCCGCGTAGATTGGCAGCATTGTATTATTTATTGGTGTTTAAAGGCTATTATTATAGCCATACTGCTTATATTAAAGGCGGGTTTATGAGGCTTTTTGAGGCGATAGTCAAGAAGATCAAGGAGCAGGGTTCAGAGGTTAGATTTAATACTTCTATTAAGAAGATCATTGTAGAAGGCAGGGTTGTCAAAGGGGTGGTTACGGATAGGGATGAGAAGATCCTGTCAAAAACCGTGATCTCAAACGCCAACGCTATTGAGACATTGACAGAATTGATAGATGACCCCTTGCTTGCTAAAAATTATTCGCAACAACTTGCACGAATAGAAAAATCTATTTCCGCAGTCCAGGTTTATCTGGGATTGGATATTCCGGCAAAAGAATTAGGAATGGACCATTTCATGTTTTCAATTAATACTACCTATGATCATAATGAAAGTTTCGATTTTAGTTTAAAACAAGATTACCAGAGGTGCTCTTTGCTGTTGACAGATCATGCCCAGATCGACCCGAGTGTAGTCCCTGCGGGCAAGGGAAGTATCCTGATTATTTCATTTGATACTTTCCAGCATTGGAGTAAATTTGCCAAAGAGGAATACAGGATTAAGAAGATAGAGGTAGCAAGGCAATTTATTGAGCGCGTTGAAAAGTACTTGCCCGGGCTCTCAAAGCATATTGAGATCATGGAAGTGGCGACCCCATTGACTATTGCCAGGTATGGATCTTCTCCGGAAGGCGCGATATACGGGTTTGCCCAAACTATCCCGCAGTCAGGAATGAACAGACTCTCTCAAGAAACTAAGGTAAAGGGGCTTTATTTGGCAGGCGCCTGGACCCGCCCGGGAGGGGGAGCCCACGCTTGTTTTGTTTCCGGCAGAGACGCGGCAGAGCTGGCTTTGAGGTATTTAAGATGAGGATCACCACAGGCAAATATAAGGGTAGGGTATTAAGGATGCCTTTGCGTATAAGGCCGACGCAGGATAAGGTAAGAAAGGCGATTTTTGATATTTTGGGCGACGTAGAGGGCTTGACTTTTCTTGAGTTGTTCGCTGGTTCAGGAGCAGTTGGCTTTGAGGCGCTTTCTCGGGGAGTAAGGGAACTGGTGCTGGCGGAATCTGACCGGGAGTGCCAGCTTGCCATAAAAAGGAACATTGAACTGCTTAGGCCTAGGAATTGCCTTTTATATCCTCATGCGGCTGAAAAAGTAATACCTTTCTTAAAAAAAGAAAAAAGGGTGTTTGACCTTGTTTTTCTCGATCCTCCTTATTATAAAAGTAAGCATGCGGAATCATTGACAAAAAAAACCTTGCAAATCCTAAACTCGTATGATATATTAGCGCCTTGCGGTTTTATTATAGCTCAACATTCTAAGAAAGACGAGCTACCCAAAGAAAGCGGTGAGCTCGTTTTGGTTAAAGAAGCCAGATACGGAGACACTGCATTATCATTTTATAGAAAACAATGTGCCAAATAGCGATATACCCCGGAACATTCGACCCAGTTACTTACGGCCATATTGATATAATCAAACGAGCTCAAGAGATCTTCTCGAATGTGATTGTAGCTGTGGCGCACAATCCCCATAAAAAACCTCTTTTTTCGGTTCAGGAGAGGGTGGCCATGCTTAAAAAAGCCACTTCCGGCATGAAAGGGGTGGAGGTTTGCGAATTTAGCGGCCTGGTAGTGGATTTTGCGCATAAGCACAAGACAAAGGTCCTGGTCCGCGGCCTAAGAATGCTTTCTGATTTTGAGTATGAGTTTCAGATGGCCTTGACCAATAGAAAGCTATCTCCGGACGTAGAGACTATTTTTCTTATGCCGCATGAATCTTACAGTTATCTTTCCGCTAAGCTTTTAAAGGAGGCGGCTTCTTTGGGGGCAAATCTGTCTAATTTTGTCCCGGATTTTGTGGAAAAGGCGCTTAAAAAGAAGCTAAAAACTCAACCGTGAAAATCGAAGTAAGACAAATTCCTCCTGAAGGGCTTACTCTGACGGAAGAGATCGCCAGCGAATCCTTGGATCTTGATACAGGGTTGATCAAGGGCAGTGGCCCCATAAGCATAAGCGCTGATATATATAAGGGCACTAATAATATTACTGTACGTTTGAGCCTAAAAGGCACGATTCAGGGTTGTTGCAGCCGCTGCCTTAAGGAATTTAATTGCGCTCTTAATAGACGCATAGATTTGAATTATCCGGTGGATAAGGCCACTTCCGTTATTGATCTGAATCCGGATATCAGGGAAGAGATCATTATTGATTATCCGATCAATCCTTTGTGCAGCTCGGATTGTAAAGGCCTTTGCCCCAGATGCGGGGCAAATCTAAATGACTCGAAGTGTGATTGCGCTTCAAAGTAACTAAACTAAGATTCTTTAAAAGATTGAAAGGAGTGAAAAAGTGCCATTACCTAAACAAAGACATTCCAAGGCCCGCGGCAGAAAGCGCCGCACCCATTGGAAGATAGCAAAGACAAGCCTTGCGCCTTGTCCGCAATGCAAACAGCCTAAATTACCTCACCGCGTCTGCGGCGCCTGCGGATATTATAACGGTAAACAGGTGATCGAGATCAAGGTCAAAGAAAAGAAAAAGAAACGTTAAAATCAGGAGGCTTCGTGAAGATCATCGTTGATGCCATGGGAGGAGATTATGCTCCCGGCGTAGTCGTGGAGGGAGCCATAGTAGCGGCACAAGAGTATAATGTGAATATAGTGCTCGTTGGCGATGAAGTAAAGATAAAATCCCTTCTTGAAAAATCCAAATATAAAGGCGAAAGGATCTCGGTTTATCCGGCTCAAGAAGTCATTGAGATGTCCGAGTCTGCGGCCACAAGCGTCAGAAGAAAAAGAAATTCTTCCATTGTTATCGGGGTTAACTTGGTAAAAGAGGGTAATGGTGATGCTTTTCTTAGCGCCGGAAATACCGGTGCTGTCGCCTGCGCGGCAGTCCTTGGTTTGGGGATGTTGAGCGGCATTGAGAGGCCCGGCATTGCTATTGTCACCCCTACATTAAAAGGCGCTTCGCTTATTATTGATGTCGGCGCTAATATCGACCCAAAGCCGGCGCAGTTATTGCAATACGGCATCATGGGCGATGCTTATTGCCGCAATATTTTGAATAAAACTAATCCTATTGTAGGGTTGTTGAATATCGGAGAGGAAGAGGCAAAGGGCACCGAGTTTATGAAAGAGACTTTCGATCTGCTTGAAAAGAGCCCCTTGAATTTTATCGGTAACATCGAAGGTAAGGACCTTTTTTCCGGTAAATGCGATGTTGTGGTCTGCGATGGTTTTGTGGGTAATGTAGCGTTAAAAGTCTCTGAAAGCGCCGCAGAAACCATGCAGGTATTTTTGAAGAGGCATATATTAGGCAGTTTCTGGGGAAAGATAGGACTGCTTTTTTTAATGCCAAGCCTAAAGCGTTTTAAAAAGGACCTGGATTATTCTGAATACGGCGGAGCTCCGCTTTTGGGAGTAAATGGAGTTGTCATCATCGGCCACGGGCGTTCTAATGTTAAAGCTATAAAGAATGCTATCCGTGTTGCCAAAGAAGAGGTAGAGCGACAGGTAAACGCAAAGATATTGGAAACGCTCGGAAAGACAGCGGCTAAATGAAAAAAGTAGGGGTCATAGGCCTGGGCGAGTATCTGCCAGAGAAGATATTGACGAACGCTGACCTGGAGAAAATGGTAGATACTTCCGATGAGTGGATCACCACGCGCACAGGCATTAAAGAGCGGCATATCGCTGAAAAAGAAGAGGCTACAAGCGACCTTGCCATCAAAGCCGCAAAGCAGGCCCTCTCCGAGGCTAATCTTTCGGCGCAAGACCTGGATTTGATAATCGTAGCAACTATCACCCCTGATATGCCATTCCCGGCAGTTTCCTGCCTTTTGCAAAACGCGATCTCTGCTAAAAAAGCTGCTTGTTTTGATATCTCTGCTGCCTGTGCCGGTTTTGTGTATGGATTAAGCGTTGCCCAGCAGTTCATTGCCTGCGGAACGTATGAAAACGCCCTGGTCGTAGGTGCCGAGAAACTTACTTCGGTCACTGATTGGACAGATAGGGGCACTTGCGTTTTATTCGGAGACGGAGCCGCGGCCGCTGTTTTGTCTGAAGTAAAAGAAGGAGGCATAGTCGCTACTTATTTGGGCAGTGACGGAGGATTAAGCGAACTTTTAAAGATCCCCGCAGGAGGCTCAAGAAACCCTGCTTCTAAGGAAACAGTAGAACAACATCTCCATTATATTAAGATGGAGGGAAATGAGCTGTTTAAGATCGCCGTAAAGTCTATGACTCACGCCGCAGAGACTGTTTTGGAAAGGGCTGGTTTGAAATTCTCTGATGTAGATCTGATCATTCCTCATCAGGCAAATGCCAGGATCATTATGGCGGTTGCAAAGAAATTAGGCCTTACTGAAGATAAGATTTACCTAAATATAGAGCGTTGCGGCAATATGTCCTCGGCTTCAACTGCTACGGCCTTGTGCGAGGCAGTGAAAGAGGGCAAGGTTAAAAAAGGCGATATAATTCTTCTGGATGCTTTTGGTGCTGGACTTGTCTGGGGAGCTTGTGTTATTAAATGGTAGATAATTCCGCTTTTCTATTCGCGGGTCAGGGCAGCCAGTATGTAGGAATGGGAAAGGATCTTTACGATTCCTTTCCGGAGAGTAGGGCTATTTTTGATAAAGCGGATAAGATCTTGGGTATTTCTTTGTCAGAGATGTGCTTCGCCGGTGCGCCTGATGTGTTAAAGCTTACGGTTAACTCTCAGCCAGCGATTCTTGCTACGACAATCGCAGCTTACGCGGCTTTTAAGGTGAAATTTCCTGATGTCACACCTTTATTTATGGCAGGTTTGAGTTTAGGTGAATATTCTGCTTTGATTGCAGCAGGAAGCCTTACTTTTGAGGATGGCATAAGATTAATAAGAAGAAGGGCGGAGATAATGGATGACGCCTCGCGCAGGTTTCCCGGTAAAATGGCTGCGGTGTTAGATCTAGATCTGAATAAGGTCAAAGAGATCTGTTTAAAAAGCGGAGCCGAGATCGCTAATCTCAATGCCCCGGGCCAGATCGTTATTTCAGGCAAGGCCGAAGCGGTTAAGGAAGCGAGTAAACTTTGTAATGAAGCAGGCGCAAAGCGGGTGATCGAGCTGGAGGTAAGCGGAGGGTTTCACTCTTCGCTCATGTTCCCTGCGTCCGTAGAATTAAAGAGCTTTCTGCAGAACATCGCTATTGGGCAGGCAGTTGTGCCCGTAGTGAGTAATTATACGGCTGCTCTGGAATACAGGCCTGCTCAAATAAGAGAGAATCTGGTTTACCAGATGTATTCTTCAGTCAGATGGGAAGAATCAATAAGGTTGTTAGTATCTCAAGGGGTAACTAAATTCTATGAGTTTGGGCCTGGTAAAGTGCTCAAGGGGCTTATGCGCCGCATTGAACCAAGCGCGCAGGTAGTTAGTATTGAGAAGAAGGAAGACATTCTTAACTTGCAAAACTAGAGGTGAAACTATGAGGCTGAAAGATAGGGTCGCTTTGATCACCGGAGCAGGCAGGGGTATCGGCAAATCGATCGCGCTTGCCTTGGCAAGGGAGGGTGCTGATATAGCTGTTGCTGACATAAACAAGGCGGATGCCGAAAAAACATGCCTTGAGATCGAGGCTTTAGGCAGGAAATCACTGGCTTTAGAGTTGGATGTTACTAACTTCACTAAAGTCGAAGAAGGAATAAACAAAATCCTTGACAAATTAACAAAGGTTGATATATTAGTTAACAACGCCGGCATCACTAAAGACAATTTGATGCTTAGAATGAGTGATGCTGATTGGGATGCGGTCATTAATGTAAACCTTAAAGGTACATTCAATTGCACAAAGGCCGTGTCCCGTGTCATGATGAAACAGCGTTACGGCAAGATCGTAAACATCGCTTCCATAATAGGAATAATCGGTAATGCCGGCCAGGCAAATTATTCAGCTTCAAAAGCAGGCATAATCGCTCTTACAAAGACTACGGCAAAAGAATTCGCGAGCCGTAATATAAATGTCAACGCGGTTGCCCCGGGTTTCATTCAAACTGAAATGACCGCTAAGCTTCCTGAAGACGTAAGGAACAAAATGCTTGCTTTGATCCCGTTGAACAGGATGGGCAGCCCTGATGATGTGGCAAATGTGTGTCTGTTTTTAGCTTCGGAGGAAGCAAGTTATATTACCGGACAGACAATCGTGGTTGACGGCGGAATGGTAATGGCATAGTTTATTAAAAGGAGGAAAGCAAATGGCAGTGCAAGAGAAAGTAAAGTCAATCATAGCTGAGCAATTAGGTGTGAAGCCGGAGGAAGTCACTCCTGAAGCGTCTTTTGTGGATGACTTGGGCGCTGATTCCCTTGATACCGTAGAGCTGGTTATGGCCTTAGAAGAGGAATTCGGGATCGAAATACCCGATGAGGACGCAGAGAAGATAACCACAGTCGGCGACGCCGTCAAGTACATCGAAGAAAAGGCCGGCAGTAAATAAAGAATGATTTAATTTCAACTATAAAAATACCCCGCTATAAACACTGGCGGGGTATTTAGTAATTGGCATTTAAATCAAAAAACCAATTTTAGACATGCAAGAAAATAGAGTAGTAGTCACGGGTTTAGGTATAATTTCTCCTGTTGGAAATGATGTCTCCAGCTTTTGGCAGGCAATCAAAGAGGGAAAGAGCGGAGTGGGGCCGATAACCTATTTTGACCCGGCTGGTTTTGACTCGCGTATTGCCGGAGAAGTCAAGGGTTTTGATCCGGCCTTATATGGCTTGACTCACAAAGATACCAAGCGCATGGACCAATTTGTGCAATTTGCCGTAGCTAGCGCGAAACAGGCGATTACTCAATCCGGTTTAGATCTAGCAAAAGAAGACAGGGAGCGCATAGGGGCTTTAATCGGTTCCGGTATCGGAAGCCTGCATACGATAGAGGAGCAGCACAAGATATACTTGAATAAGGGCCCATCCCGGCTTTCCCCTTTTCTGATTCCTATGTTAATTGTGAATGAAGCAGCAGGGCAGGTTGGTATTGTTTATGGTTTAAAAGGTCCGAATTCATGCGTTGCTACTGCCTGCGCTTCCGGTTCACATTCGATAGGAGAAGCGTTTAGGATTTTGGAACGCGGAGACGCGGATGTTATGGTCGCCGGCGGTACTGAAAGCTGTATTGTAGCTACCGGAGTGGGAGGTTTCTGCGCCCTTAAAGGGCTTTCTATGAGGAATAATGAACCGCAAAAAGCCTCGCGTCCGTTTGATAAGGAGCGGGATGGTTTTATAATGGCTGAAGGTTGCGGTTTAGTAGTCTTAGAGACATTGGATCACGCTAAGAAGAGAAACGCCAAGATCTTGGCTGAAATCGTAGGTTATGGTATGACTTGTGATGCTTATCACATGACTGCGCCGGACCCTCAAGGCGATGGCGCTTCCCGCGCGATGAATCTTGCTTTAAAGGATTCGCATTTGAATCCGCAGGATGTCGATTATATTAATGCGCATGGCACCTCGACCAAGTTGAATGATAAGCTTGAGACCTTGGCGATAAAGAGGGCAATGGGAGACTATGCGAAGAAGGTAGCAGTCTCTTCTACGAAATCCATGACTGGTCATCTGCTGGGAGCTGCCGGAGGAGTAGAGTTTGTGGTTTGCTGCCTGGCTTTACAGGATGGCGTTGTTCCCCCTACCATAAATTACGAATACCCCGATCCAGAGTGCGACCTCGATTATGTTCCGAATACAGCCCGTAAGATGAGCCTTGAAGTGTGTATGTCCAATTCTTTAGGCTTCGGCGGGCACAACGCAACGCTGATCGTCAAGAAATTCAAGGGTTAACCTAAGCCAAAAAATGCCTTACACAATCGCGGAAAAGATAATAATGGCGCATTCCGGCTTAAAGAGTGTCAAGCCTGGAGAATTTATCGAAGTCGATGTCGACCTCGCTCTCGGTAATGACATCACCGCGCCGATAGCGATTTCCGAGTTTAAGAAAGCCGGTTTTAAGACAGTTTTTAACAGAAATATAATCGCGCTTGTCCCGGACCACTTTGCTCCTGCAAAAGATTTAAAGAGCGCCAATCAATGTAAGATCCTCGCAGATTTCGCTAATGAGCAAAAAATAAAAAACTATTTTGAAGTCGGCCGCATGGGAATTGAGCATGCGCTTTTGCCCGAGCTGGGTCTTGTCGGCCCTGGGGATATGATCATTGGGGCTGATTCTCATACCTGTACTTATGGCGCCCTAGGGGCATATTCTACAGGCGTAGGTTCTACTGATCTGGCGCGCGCTTTTGCCGACGGAAAATTCTGGATGAAGGTGCCGGCAACGATCAAGTTTGTTTATAAGGGAAAGCCGGGAAAGTGGGTAGGGGGCAAGGACCTGATTTTGTTTACTATCGGACAGATCGGAGTTGACGGCGCCTTATATAAGGTAATGGAGTTTAGCGGCCCTGTGATTAAAAAGCTCGCGATGGATGGCCGGTTTTCAATGAGTAATATGGCTATTGAGGCAGGCGGGCGCGCGGGGATCATTGAGCCGGATGAGATCACCCTGAAATATGTACAGCAAAACCAAAAATATAAATCAAAAGCAAGAAATTTAAGATCTGATCCCGAAGCTGATTACGAAAAGATTTATGAATGGGATGTCACGGGCCTGGAGCCGCAGGTAGCTTGTCCGCATTTGCCGAGCAATGTCAAGCCGGTAGGTGAATTAAAAGATATAAAAGTGGATCAGGTAGTCATTGGTTCTTGTACCAATGGCAGGATTTCCGACCTGCGTATGGCAGCAAAAATACTTAAAGGAAAGAAGGTCGCTGCGGGAGTGAAGTTGATCGTGATCCCCGCGACGCAAAAGATATATTTAGAGTGCGTGGATGAGGGTTGGGCGCAGATTTTCGTTAAGGCGGGCGGAATATTCTCGACTCCTACTTGCGGGCCTTGCCTGGGAGGCCATATGGGTATTTTAGCTGAAGGTGAGGTCGCTATTGCTACCACTAACCGAAATTTCGTAGGCAGGATGGGAAGCCCCAAGTCATTTGTGTATCTATCGAATCCTGCTGTCGCCGCAGCTTCAGCGATTACAGGTAAAATCACGCACCCTGAAAAGATCGGTTAAAAAGGTTGCGGTTGCGTCAATCGAAACGTCATACGTTAAACGTTTAACGTACCGTATAACGATTAACGTTTCCAGCTACGCAACCGATTAACGATTTACGATTAACGTTTCCAGCTACGCAACCGATCAACGATTAACGATTCGAGTTACGCAACCGATTAACGATTAACGCTATGATTATAAAAGGTAAGGCCCACAAATTCGCTGACGACATAAATACCGATGATATTATCGCGGCTAAATATCTTGTATCTACTGATGCCAAAGAGTTAGGTAAATTTTGCATGGAGAGTATCAGCCCTGATTTTATAAAAAATGTCGAGCCGGGAGATATTATTGTCGCGGGAAAGAATTTTGGCTGCGGTTCTTCAAGGGAGCATGCGCCGCTGGCGATCAAGGGTTGCGGAGTTTCTGCGGTTATCGCCAAAAGTTTTGCCGCGATCTTCTTTAGAAACGCCATCAATATCGGATTGCCTTTTTTGGAGTCTGGCGACGCGGAGAAAATTCAGGACGGGGATTTGCTTGAGATCGATCTAAGCATAGGGAGCATAAAGAATATTACGAAGAACGAAGTTTATAATACGCAGGCTTTTCCTAAGTTTTTAGAAGAGATAGTGAAGCGCGGAGGCCTTTTGAATTGGGTAAAGGCGCGTAAAAGGAGCCGATAAATGAGAGTGGAAAAAGAACAGCATAATGTCGTCATCATTTGTTCGGACGGAGTAGTCTTTAAGGGGTTTGTGCATATTAACCCGGGTGAGAGGATGCTGGATTTTGTTAATGATGAAAAAAGAAAGTTTATTCCGGTCACTAATGTGGAATTCGTAAAACGCTCATTCAGGCTGATCAAGGGGTTTATTCCCCGGACTGGGAAAACGATTATCTTAAATAGAAGCTCTATTAAGTTTATCGAAGAGATATAGATAGGAGAGATCATGTATAAAATAGCTGTTATCCCCGGAGATGGTACCGGCCCAGAGGTTATTCGTGAGGGTTTAAAAGTATTAGAGGCCGCGTCTAAGAAGTTTGGTTTTAAATATGAATCCAAGGCTTTTGACTTTAGCGGGGAGCGTTATTTAAAAACCGGAAAGCTGGTAGAGGATGGGGATATAGAGGAGTTAAGAAAATATTACGCTATTTATTTGGGTGCAGTAGGCCATCCGGATGTAAAACCGGGGATACTCGAGACCAGCGTGCTTTTAAAGTTAAGATTCTCTCTGGATCAATATATAAATCTGCGGCCGGTTAAATTATACGATGAGAGGTTCTGTCCTTTGAAGGATAAGAAGCCGGAGGATATTGATTTTGTGGTCGTTAGAGAAAACTCTGAAGGCCTGTATAAAGGTATGGGGGAGTTTCAGAAAAAAGGCACCAAAGAGGAGGTCGCTATTCAGATCTCTTACAACACCCGTAAGGGTGTTGAGCGCTGCATCCGCTATGCCTTTGAATATTGCCGTAAGCGAAATAAACGAAAAAAGCTTACGCTTTGCGGCAAAACAAACGTCCTTACATACGCCTGGGATTTATGGGAAAGAACATTCCATGAGGTCGCCAAGGAGTATTCCGATATTGCCACTGATTACGCTCATGTGGACGCGACTACTATGTGGTTCGTAAAGAACCCGGAGTGGTTTGATGTGATCGTAACCGATAATATGTTCGGAGACATTGTTACCGATTTAGGGGCTATGGTTCAGGGTGGCATGGGTATTGCCGCCGGAGGTAATATCAATCCTAAGGGTGTTTCAATGTTTGAACCGATAGGAGGAAGCGCGCCGAAATATACAGGTAAAAATGTGATCAATCCTCTGGCAGCGATTTGCGCCGGGGGCATGATGCTTGAGACTTTAGGAGAGGAAAAAGCTGCAAAGGCAATAGAAGATGCGGTGATAAAGGTCACCAGGGAAAAATTAGCTTCTCTTGCCGCAGGAAAGATGGGGCATTCGACCTCCGAAGTTGGAGACCTCGTAGTTAAATACCTGGAGGAGAACCTATGAAAAAATCTAAAGTCAATGTCGCGGTCATTGGCGCCGGCGTAGTCGGCGTTGAGATGCTGCGCGTTTTAAAACAGCGCAATTTCCCTCTCGGGGAATTACGCGTGTTTGCGCGTTCAGCTCGAAATATCGAAGTCGACGGCCAGACTTATTCAGTCCAACCCGTTTCTGCCGAGGGTTTTAAAGGCGTGGATATTGCTTTGTTTGCCGGGACCGAAGGTGAAAAAGGCGCCGCAGTAACTTTTGCTAAAGAGGCGGTAAAAAGGGGAGCTGTGGTCATTGATAACGGGGCTGACTTTAGGATGGACCCCGATGTCCCATTGGTCGTCCCAGAAGTAAACCCAAAAGACGCAAAAAAACATAAAGGTATCATCGCTAATCCGAATTGCTCGACCATTCAGATGGTTGTGGCCCTTTGGCCTATTTATAAAAAAGCCGGGATAAAGAGGGTTATTGTCACTACCCTTCAGGCTTCAAGCGGCGCGGGCAAGGCTGCCGTGGAGCAGTTAAAAGAAGAAAATTCCCTGATAGGCTCCGGAGGTTATAGTAATGTGCATGTGAACGCAGAGAATAAATCTATGTCCCAGCAATTGGCGTACAATGTTTTTCCTCATATCGGCGGGTTTGCGGAGCTTGATTATACCAGCGAAGAGTGGAAGCTGGTGCGCGAGACGCACAAGATCATGCACGATGATAAAATAAAAATATCCGCTACTACCGTCAGGGTACCGGTAAGGACCGGGCATTCTGAGTCGGTATACATCGAGACTGATAAAAACATTGAACCTGAAAAGGTAAAAGATATTCTTTCAAAAGCCCCGGGCGTTATTGTGATAGATGAACCCAAGGATAATCTCTATCCTATGCCTAAGGACTCGGAAGGTAAAGACGAGACTTTTATCGGCCGGATCCGCAAAGATGCTTTTGTAAAAAACGGATTGTGGCTTTGGGTAGTTGCCGATAATTTGCGTAAGGGCGCTGCTACTAATGCGGTGCAAATCGCCGAGGTTTTAATAAGTTGAGTCGCAATATCAGGCTCGAGATAGAATACGACGGGACAAATTATTGCGGCTGGCAGGTGCAGGATAGCGGTAAATCAATACAGGCAACGATAGAGAAAGCCCTTAAGAAGATCCTGCGGGAAAAAGTCAGTTTAATTGTTTCCGGCAGGACGGACGCAGGGGTCCATGCCGAAGCCCAAGTCGCTAATTTTAAGACTGGTTCCAGTATACCTCTTAATAAGTTACAGTTGGCCCTGAATACTTTCCTCCCGAAGGATATCGTAGTTTCTAAAGTAAAGGAAGTTCCGGTTGATTTCCACTCGCGTTTTAGCGCCAAATCAAAGATTTACCGTTATATGGTTCTAAATCGTTCTTATTCTAGCGCTTTTCTAAGGAATAGGTCGCATTTATTTTCTTTCCCGTTAAATCTAAGGCTTATGAGGCAGGAGGCAAAATGCCTCTTGGGCAGGCATAATTTTAAGGCCTTTCAGGCAGCCGACAAGACGGAAAGAAACCCCTTTAAGACTATAAAAAGAATCAGGATCGATAAGGATGGGGACTTAATAGAGTTTCAGCTCGAGGCAGATGGATTTCTTTATAATATGGCGAGAAATATCGTGGGAACGCTTCTGGAAATAGGCAGGGGCAGATTTACCAAGGGAGACTTAATCAGGATATTGCGTTCTAAGGATAGGGGATTGGCCGGCCCCACGGCTCCTGCTCGGGGGCTATGCCTTGTCAAAGTCAAATATTAACTTTAAGGAAAAACAGGAAACCAGGCCCATTATTTTGAAAATGAGTTATTGACAAAGGCCTGAATTTGAGATATATTTTAAACTTCATAACGGAGGCTTAAGAATGGCTAAAATGACAGTGAAAGACCTCGATTTAAAAGACAAGACGGTCCTTATGCGCGCTGATTTTAATGTCCCGCAGGACGCGAATTTAAATATTACCGACGATACGCGCATTCGAGCGACTTTGCCGACCATAAAATATATTCTGCAAAACGGGGCTAAAAAGCTTGTTTTGATGAGTCATTTAGGCAGGCCGGATGGCAAGGTAGTGGCTAAATACAGCCTTAAGCCTGTTGCCGCAAGGCTAAAAGAGCTTTTAGGCGAGAATGTCAGTTTTTTAAGCGATTGCGTGGACGAGAACATAAAGAAGGAAATAGGTTCGACCAAAGATAGGGTGGTTTTATTGGAGAACCTGCGTTATCACGCCGAAGAAGAGGCAAATGATGCCGCCTTTGCTAAACAGTTGGCTTCACTCGGAGATGTGTTTGTGAATGACGCCTTTGGCACGGCCCACCGCGCGCACGCCTCTACTGAAGGTGTCACGCATTATCTTAAATCTGCGGCGGGTTTTCTTCTGGAAAAGGAGATCCAATATTTGGGAAACGCGGTTGCAAATCCTGCTCGGCCTTTTATGGTCATTTTAGGAGGGGCAAAGGTCTCTGATAAGATACAGATGATAGAGAACCTGCTTCCCAAGTGCGACTGTATATTGATCGGCGGAGGCATGGCTTATACCTTTTTAAAGGCGCAAGGAAAACAGATCGGTAATTCAAAGCTTGAGAAGGACAAGCTAGATTTAGCTAAAACTATCCTTGATAAAGCCGCGCAGTTAAAGAAAGAGATACTCTTGCCGGTAGATAACGTCATTGTCGAGGCAATCGATGCTAATGCCAAAACTGAGATCGTCGGAGATAATATTCCGGAGGGAAAGATCGGCGTAGATATCGGTCCAAAAACCATTGCCTTATTCGAAGAGAAATTAAAATCAGCAAAGACGATCGTATGGAACGGACCTTTAGGAATTTTTGAAATGGATGCTTTTAGCAAAGGGACGCAGGAGATCGTCAAGTTTGTAGCGACTCTTAAGGCAACTTCGATAATCGGCGGAGGCGATACGGCAGCCGCGGTAGCGAAATTTAAGTGTGAAGACAAGATGAGCCATATTTCTACCGGCGGAGGGGCTAGCTTAGAATATTTGGAAGGAAAGGTTTTGCCGGGAGTAGCTGCATTGACAGATAAATAATATGCGAAAAACTATTATTGCCGGAAACTGGAAGATGTACAAGACCCTTAAGGACGGACAGGAGTTAGCGGTTGCCTTAAGGAGAGAGCTTTTTCAGATAGAAGATACGGAGGTGGTGATCTGTCCGCCCTTTACATTGCTGGGATATCTGGCTGATGCTTTGGAAACCAGTAATATCCTTCTGGGTGGCCAGGATCTTTACTGGCAGGATGAGGGGGCTTTTACGGGTGAGGTTTCCGGAAAAATGCTTAAGGATGCGGGCTGTAAATTCGTTATTATAGGCCACTCTGAGCGCAGGCAGTTTTTTAATGAGACTAATGAAACAGTAAATAAAAAAGTCAAAGCTGCTTTGTCGTATGATTTGACTCCTATTATGTGCGTGGGGGAGATGCTCGCCGAGAGGGAAAAGGGCCTCACCTTTAAAGTCTTAGAGGACCATGTCCTTAACGGCCTAAAGGATATTACTGCCGAAGAGGCGCAAAAGTTAATCATTGCTTATGAGCCGGTTTGGGCTATTGGCACGGGAAAGACGGCAACTCCCGAGCAGGCGCAAGAGGCGCATAAGTATATACGCGATTTGTTGGTGAGGCTATATGGCGTTGATATTGCGCAGAGTATAAGGATCCAATACGGGGGAAGCGTAAAACCGGAGAATATTGTTGATTTGATGAAGAAGGCTGATGTGGATGGAGCTTTGGTCGGGGGAGCCAGCCTTAAAGTTGAGAGTTTTGTGGATATAGTAAAGAAAGCCAATGAGGTAACAAAATGATGATGTTCGTGATAATAATCCATGTGATTGTGTGTTTTGGCCTGATCGTTATAGTGTTAATACAGAGGGGAAGAGGCAGCGGTCTGGTCGAGAGTTTTCAGGGTGTTGAGTCGATGTTCGGGACAAAGACAAGCGTTCTTCTCACGCGAGCTACTACCGTGCTTTCTGTAATATTTTTCTTTACCTGCTTAAGCCTGGCGGTTTTATCGGTACGCCAGAGCCGCTCGCTGATGAAGGATGTCCAGGCAAAGCCAGTGGCTGCAAAAGGGGTAAGGCCGCTTACTGAACCGGCAGTGAATCAGACAGTTAAAGAGGCTGCAAAGCAAGTAGAGGGGGTTGTTAAAACAGAAGCCCTAAAACAGGAAATGCCGGTAAATCAAACAAAATAATTTAATGTCAGGTTAACTTTATAAAAAGGCTACTCGCTAAGGTGCGATAGTCTTTTTTTATTTTGGTGTACCCAGCCCTTCTTACGGGCTGGGATAGTAATAGGGAAAGAAGGGCTGGGTGAATAAAAAACTATTCTGGATCTTCGCGTTAAGCAGCGCGGTATATTTTACCCAGGGGATTGAAGGCCTGCCTTCGCAGGGGTTGTTTTATTATATGAAAGAAACACTAAACTTCTCTCCTGAAAAGATCATGGTCATTAACAGCATCGTCATAATGGCCTGGCTTGTAAAACCTATAATCGGCTACATCATAGATAATTTTTTCAATAAGAAGATCTGGATATATATCGCTTTAGCCGGAGACATTGCCTTAGTTTCATTTTTAGGTATATTTTCCCTGCCTATCGTTTTATTGGTGACCTTTTTACTGTTAAACTCCACCAATTCTGCTTTTAGGGATGTGGCAGTAGACGGGATCATGTGCATGGAGGGTAAGAAATACAAGGCCACCGGAAAAATCCAGAGCGTACAGTGGATCTCTATTTATGTATCCGGCTTGATTACCGGAGTAGGGGGAGGTTATATAGCGGAAAAATGGGGGTATAAAGCGGCATTCTTAGGCTTGATCCCGGTTTATATTCTCGTCGGGGCTTGCGCTTTCTTTTATAAAGAGGAGGATTATCAGGGGATAAAAGCCCCATCGACGCTCTTAAAGGACCTAAAGAAATTATTCGCCCACAAGGAATTGCTTGTAATCGGGTTATTCATTTTTCTATATAAGTTTTCTCCTTCCTTCGGCACCCCGCTTTTCTTTATTCAGAGGGATGCTTTTAAGTGGAGCAAGGTTTGGATCGGCTGGCTGGCTACTATCGGAACGGTCTTTGGTATCATCGGTTCCGTGATGTATTATAAATTCAGCCAAAGAATAAATATCAAGAAATGGCTTTTCTTTTCCGTGTTTTTAGGCGCTGTCACTACCTTAAGTTACCTTTATTATACCCCCTATACCGCGGTGGTTTATGATCTGATATACAGTTTAATAGGGATGTTTATCTTTTTAATGGTAATGGACTTTATGGCCCGTAACACCATTAGTGGTTTAGAAGCTACCTCTTTTGCTTTGCTTTGCAGCGTGAGTAATCTAGCGCTTACCGCCAGCAACTTATCAGGGGCGTTTTTGCTGCCGAGGATCGGGTTGAAATGGCTTATTGTCTTGTCCAGCTTGACCAGTTTTTTGTGTCTGCCTTTGATCAGCAGGATTAAAGATTCTCCGCAGGAGAAATAAGTAAGGTCAAGACCGGTCTTGATATTTATTTCTTGAAGATAGAGAGTGAAAGTAGTATAATTTAAAATTATGCTTAACATATTGAAGCCATACCTACTTACATTCATCCCGATCTTTGTGGCGGTTGATGCGATCGGCAATCTTCCTTTGTTTGTTTCGCTTGTGCACGGGACGACTAAGAAGGAAAAGCACAGGATCATCTTACAGACTGTTTTTACTGCTACTGGAGTTGCGGTAGCTTTTATGTTCGTGGGTAAGTTAGTATTGAGCCTGTTGGGTATTACTATACAGGATTTTCAGATAGCCGGCGGCGTGCTTTTGTTTGTTATTGCGGCCAGACTACTTCTTCCTTCTTCGCATGCCAGGGTTTTAGGCTCGCCGGATAAAGAGGTGGGGGTTGTTCCGCTGGGTACGCCTTTGATCACCGGTCCGGCGGTCTTAACGACTACCCTGATGATGTTGGATACTTACGGGGTAGGGGCGACTTTTGTTTCTTTGGTGACTAACATGTTATTTGTCTGGCTTTGCCTGTCCAAGGCAGATCATATAATGAAATTAATGGGCGTAAGCGGCACTCGCGCATTCGCCAAGATCATGTATATACTTCTAGCTGCAATCGCAGCGATGATGATCCGTCGCGGAATAATGGGGGTGATTTTAAGATGATGCGCAAAGTCTTGACTTTTATTATGGCCGGCGGCAAGGGGGAGCGTTTGAATCCTTTGACTCGCGATAGGACAAAGCCGGCGGTCCCTTTTGGAGGGATTTACCGTATTATAGATTTTACTCTTAGTAACTGTATTAATTCCGGATTGCGCAGGATTTTTCTTCTGACGCAGTATAAGTCGGAGTCTTTGCAGAGGCATATTCGCCTCGGCTGGAATATACTCCCTTCGGAGTTGGGCCAGTATATTGAGTTGTTACCTGCTCAGCAGAGGATCGGGGATTCCTGGTATCTGGGGACTGCCGATGCGATTTATCAGAATCTTTATACGGTTGACACAGAAGAGCCGGATGAGGTTTTGATTTTGGCCGGTGACCATGTTTACAAGATGAATTATTATTCAATGATAGATTTCCACCGTGATCAGGACGCGGATCTGACAGTCAGCGTCGTTGAAATGGATAAGGCTGATTCTAAGCAGTTTGGTATTGTGGAGGTTGATAAGCTTGGTTGCGTTACCGGGTTTCAGGAGAAGCCGGCAAAACCTAATACGATCCCGGGAAAGCCCGATAAGTTCTATGCTTCAATGGGTATCTATGTTTTTAAGACGTCGGCCCTTAAACAGGAACTGCGAGAGGACGCCAGAAAAACAGATTCTAACCATGATTTCGGAAAGAATATAATCCCGCAAATGCTTAAAAAAGGCATGAAGATCCGCGTTTATAATTTTCACGATGAAAATAAGAAACAGGCAAAATACTGGCGTGATATCGGGACTATTGATGCCTATTTTGAAGCGAATATGGATCTTATCCAGGCTGAACCGATCTTTAATCTTTATGATCAGGAGTGGCCGGTCAGGACTTATCAAGAGCAGTTTCCTCCGGCAAAAACTGTGCACTCGGGAGATGTTATCGCGGGAAGGGTTGGGCTTGCGCTTGATTCTATAGTCGCGGGAGGGTGTGTAGTCAGCGGCGGCAGGATCCAGCGCTCTATTTTGTCTCCTGATGTGAGGATCAATAGCTATTCCGAGGTCTATGATTCCATAATCATGGAAGGCGTTAATGTCGGCCGGTACGCCAAGATAAAGCGCGCGATCATCGATAAGGGTGTTAATATCCCGCAGGGGATGGTCATTGGCTATGATCTGGAAGAGGATAGGAAAAAATTCGTGGTTTCTGATTCGGGAATTGTCGTTGTAGCGAAAGGGACGGAGATTAAGTGATTAGAAAAGCTAAGATTGAAGATATAAAGCAAATTCAGAAACTTATCAATGCTTTTGCTAAGCAGGATCTGATGCTTGCGCGTTCGTTGAATGAGTTGTATGAAAACTTGAGGGATTTTTGGGTCTACGTTGAGGCTAAGAAAGTCATCGGCTGCGCGGCCTTACACATATCATGGGATGATCTGGCCGAGATCAAATCGCTTGCGGTAGCAAAAAACAAACAGCGCAAGGGCATAGGAAAGGAATTGGTCTTGACCTGCCTGAATGAGGCAAAAGAGATGGGCGTTAAACGGGCTTTTGTTCTCACCTATAAACCTGACTTCTTTAAGAGACTCGGTTTTAAGAGGATTAAGAATGCCGAGTTGCCGCATAAAATCTGGGTTGAATGTATTAAGTGCTGCAAATTCCCCAACTGCCAGGAGATCGCTTTATTAAAATTATTGTAAAAAATAATTATTATGGTAAAATTTTAAAATCACCAATAACAAAGGGCACACTAAATATGCCTTAGGTTGTGGGTAGGTTTTAGAATAAAGTTAAAAATGGAGGCGCAATGGATTACTTATTGACTGATGAACAAAAGATGATCAAAGAGTTGTCGCATAAGATCGCAGAGGAAAAGATTCGTCCAGTCGCGGCTAAATATGATAAGACAGAAGAGTATCCCTGGGAAGTTTTAAAGATAATTGCTGACGCGGGGTTATTTGGATTGTTTATTCCCGAAGAGTACGGAGGGATGAGTGTAGGAGTTTTAAATCTGTGTCTTGCTACGGAAGAGCTTTCTCGGGCCTGCGGCGGTATCGCGGTTTGCTATGCGGCTTCAGCTTTAGGGACGTTTCCTATTGTTCTTTTTGGAAGCGATGCCCAGAAAAAGAAATATCTGCCTGATTTAGCCAGCGGTAAAAAGGTCGCGGCTTTCGGTATCACTGAACCTGAAGCAGGTTCTGATGCTTCTGCTATTAAGACTACTGCAAGAAAAGAAGGCAATCACTATGTGCTAAACGGGTTGAAGCATTTTATTACAAACGGCGGCGATGCCGAAACCTATGTAGTGATCGCAATGACTGATAAAACTAAGGGTGCCCGCGGCGCTTCAGCATTTATCGTTGAAAAGGGCATGAAGGGTTTTACCTTTGGAAAGAAAGAGGATAAATTCGGGATCCGCGCTTCTTCCACAAGTGAGTTGGTTTTTACTGATTGTAAAGTGCCTGCAGAGAATCTGCTCTCAAGGGAAGGTATGGGTTTTATTGTCACTATGAAGACCTTTGATATGTCCCGTCCCGGAGTAGCTGCGCAGGCTTTGGGTATTGCCCAGGGAGCTCTTGAGTTAGCGGTCAAATACGCAAAAGAGCGCCATCAGTTTGGCAAATCGATTTCTTCTTTTCAAGGAATACAGTGGATGATGGCAGATATGGCGACAGAAATCGAGGCTGCAAGGGCGTTAGTTTATGCCTGCGCGCGTGCTGTTGATGCAGGAGTCAAGGATGTGTCTAAGGATTCAGCCATGGCAAAGATGTATGCATCTGATGTAGCGATGAAAGTGACAGTGGATGCTCTTCAGATTTTCGGTGGCTACGGCTACATGAAAGATTATCCTATTGAGAAGTATGTGCGCGACGCAAAAATCACCCAGATCTACGAGGGTACAAATCAAGTCCAGAGAAACATTATTGCCTTGCAGTTAATTAAGGAGATGGCGAAGTAGCATGAATATAATCGTCTGCATAAAGCAGGTCCCAGAGACTACCGAAGTCCGGATCAATCCAGAGACAAACACACTTATCCGCGAGGGAGTAAAATCTATAATAAACCCTTTTGATATGTACGCGATAGAGGAGGGGGTGCGGCTTAAGGAGAAATTCGGAGGCAAGGTCACTGTTCTTACGATGGGTCCGCCTCAGGCAGAAGCAGCTTTACGCGAAGCGATCTCACTTGGTTGTGACGAGGCAGTACTTGTGGGCGATCGCGCATTTGCCGGAAGTGATACTTGGGCCACAAGCTACACTTTATCCGGAGCTATTAAGAAGCTGGGCGAATTTGATTTGATTATTTGCGGAAAACAGGCTTCAGACGGCGATACCGCGCAGGTTGGGCCAGGTATTTCAACTCATTTAGACATCCCCCAAGTTACTTATGTAAAAAAGGTGGAAGAGGTAAAGGATAAGACTATGCGTGTGGAGAGACTGATGGAGGAAGGCTACGAGGTAATTGAAATCCCTTTGCCTGCGCTATTGACCGTGGTCAAAGAGATAAATGAACCGCGGCTTCCTTCTTTGAAAGGTATGATGAAGGCAAAATCAGCCAAGATAACCGTGTGGACACAGAAGGAGCTTAATTTAGATCCGCAGAGTATTGGTTTGTGCGGTTCCCCGACGCAGGTGGTAAAGATTTTTACTCCTCCCCAGAGGGCTGGCGGACAGATCTTGTCGGGAGAGATCCCTGAAGTAGCCGAGAAATTGGTAAGCTTGATTAAAGACGAGGTTCATTGATGTCTATCCAGATCATAATCGAAAAATGCACCGGGTGCACTCTTTGCGTCAAGGCTTGTCCGTTTGATGCTATTCGTATTATGGACAAGAAGGCGCAGATAGACCTTAATAAATGCACCCTTTGCGGCGCTTGTGTGCCGGCATGTAAATTCAAGGCTATCCTTTTAGAGAAGACCCCGGCAAAGTGCGAATTGCCGAATATTAAAGATTATAAAGGTATATGGGTTTTTATTGAGCAAAAAAACGGCAAGGTCCAATCGGTCTCTTATGAGCTTTTGGGCAAGGCGCAGGAATTAGCCAGGAAATTGAATTGCCAGGTCAGCGGTGTTCTGATCGGTAATAATATGGAAGATCAGCTTGATGAATTGATTTGGCATGGCGCGGATAATATCTATTTGGTAGAGGCTCCGGAGATAGCGAATTTTCAGGATGAGCCTTATACGAATATTTTAGTAGAGTTAGTAAAGAAATATAAGCCGGAGATCCTTTTATGCGGCGCAACCGCTATTGGCCGTTCTTTGATCTCTCGCGTTGCGATAAATATCAAAGCCGGCTTGACCGCTGATTGTACCGGTTTAGATATCGATCCTGAAAAAAAGATTCTTTTACAGACACGGCCTGCTTTTGGCGGAAATATCATGGCAACAATCATCAGCCCGAATTACCGGCCACAGATGGCTACGGTCCGCCATAAAGTTTTCCAGCCGATGGCCCCGGACAAACATCGTAAGGGTAAGATCATCAAAGAAAGTTTTAATAATTCAGTTTATTTTTCACGCACAAAGCTTTTAGATATAGTAGAAGAGATTGAGTCTCTGGTGAATATAGCGGAGGCAGATATCATTGTTTCCGGGGGCCGGGGCATTGGTTGTCCTGAAAACTTTAAGCTTTTGGAAGAATTTGCCCATGTTTTGGGCGCTGCGGTTGGTGCTTCCCGCGCGGCAGTAGATTCCGGCTGGATGCCTTATTCGCATCAAGTCGGTCAAACCGGACGTACCGTTTCTCCTAAGATCTACTTTGCCTGCGGTATTTCAGGCCAAATCCAACATTTGGTGGGTATGCAATCCTCAAAAATCATCATTGCCATAAATAAGGACCCTGACGCGCCTATTTTTAAGGTAGCTACTTATGGCATTGTCGGTGACCTTTTCCAGGTTATTCCTGCTTTAACCAGGAAATTCAAAGAGGCGCTTAAAAAGTAATTTCTAAAAAAACTCTTGACAAGTAAGGGGTTATGTGAAAAAATAAGTCAAATTTGGATATACCACTGGAGATGACTTTAATCTCGGACGGAGAGGAGGGTGAGGATAAAAACAAGTCCAAGGTCAGCCAAGATCCGGTGATATACTATATATAGTAATTATCTAGGACATTGAAAGCCTAGTTAAATATAGTTTGGTATTTTACTCTTAAGGAGGTTAGACAAAATGAAGAAACATTTAATGTTAGTTCTGGCCTTAGCGTTTGTGGTCGGTATTGCTTTTGCCGCATACGCCGAAGTGCAGAATGTTAAAGTTAGCGGTGATTTGAACATGTACGGCATCGCTCGCAATAACTTTGGTTTAGATTCAAAGGCTGGTCTTAAGGATGAGAGAGCTTTCGCAAGCATTGTCCGCGTAAGAGTTGATGCAGACCTTACTGACAATGTGTCTACAACCGTAAGGCTTTTAAACGACAGATATTGGGGTAATCAGGATGATGATGCTACAACAAATAACTCCAAGATCGATATCGATTTAGCCTATGCGACATTGAAAGAGTTCCTGTATTCACCTTTGACCTTGACTATCGGTCGCCAGGAGCTTCGTTTCGGAAATGCTATGATCATTGGAACATCATTTCCTGAATCCGCACCTACCTCCAGCGCATTTGGTGGTGCAGGACGCGATTGGGATCTTAGCACTCGCAAGTCATTTGACGCGGTCCGTGCTACATTGAACTATGATCCTTTAGTCATTGATGTTGTACTGGCTAAGGTTAGCGAAAAAGTACTTAACAATAACGATGACATCAACCTTTATGGTATCAACGCTAATTACATGCTTGATAAAAAGACCACAATCGAAGGTTATGTCTGGGCAAAAGAAACAAGAAAAAAGAATTATCAGGTTGCTTCCGGACACAGCAAGTCTGACAAAGTCATTGTTCCCGGCGTGCGTATAGCAGGTGCACCGCTTGATGCATTGACCTATTCAGTCGAAGCAGCTTATCAGCTTGGTAAGTACAACACCGGCGCTCTTTCAAAGACTGATGTTCAGTCAAGAGGGGCTTTTGGCGGCGAGGTTATGGTTTCTTATAACCTGAAGAATGTAAAGTACAGCCCGACCGTCACTGGTATTTATTGCTTCTTCCAGGGAAACAAGGGTAACAAGAATTACTACAGAGGTTGGGATCCGATGTTTGAGGACCAGAAAACCGGTGACATTGCCAATGCATTGATTCCTCAAAGCAATGCGCACGTATTAGGCGGAAACGTCGTATTCAAGCCTAAGGACGATCTTACCGTAAAAGGCGAGTATTTTGCCTATTGGTGGGATAAGAAATACGGTGACAAACAGGTACTCCAAACATTAAGAGGCGATACCATCACAATGAATCATAAAAAATATGTCGGCTCGGAAATCGATGCCACATTGACTTATGATTACACTGAAGATGTGCAGTTCAACCTCTTAGGCGGCATATTTATGCCGGGTGGCGCATTCGATAAGCAGGATTGCACTGATCACGGAAACAGAAGCGTTGCTACCGAATTAGTTGGTTCAATGAAGGTTACTTTCTAAGCAGTTCATGTAAAAACAAAGACCCTCGGGAGAGAAATCTCCCGGGGGTTTTTTTATAAATGTTATATCTCGCATTTATCTTCCACATGCACCAGCCGTATTACAAGAATATCCTGACGCAGGAGTCAGAGCTTCCTTGGGTGCGGCTTCACGGAGTCAAGGATTACCTGGATATGGTGCAGATCCTTGATAATTATCCCGCGATACATCAGACCTTTAATATTGTCCCGTCTTTATTCGAACAGATAGAGGATTATAATAATCACGCCGTAAAAGATAAGTTTTTAGAGTTCTCTTATAAGAAAGCAGAAGAGCTCTCTTATCAGGAGAAAGAATTTATCCTGCAAAATTTCTTTTCAATCAACCCTGATAAAGTCGTTTCCGTTTTTCCTCGTTATTATGAACTGTATTTTAAAAAACAAGGCCATTGTCAATTCGATACGCAGGACTATCTTGATCTGCAGGTATTATTTAATTTAGCCTGGATCGACCCGTCTTTCAGGGAGGGCTTTCCGGAGTTACGAAACGCAGTAAGAAAGGCGCGTTATTTCACCGAAGATGAAAAGCATGCTGTCCTTGATAAGCACCTTGAGATTCTAAAAGATATAATTCCCGGTTACAATAGATCGATTAAAAAGGGGCAGATCGAAGTCTCGGTTACTCCGTATTATCATCCTATTTTACCATTACTCTACAGCACTAACCTGGCGAAGGAGGCTAATCCTAAGACACTCTTGCCGAGAATAGAATTTTCTTTTCCCCAGGATGCAAAAGAACAAGTTGAGAGCGCGGTTGAGTTTTATAAACAGAGGTTTGGAATTATGCCTTGCGGTATGTGGCCATCGGAGGAGTCTGTATGCGAAGAGATACTCCCGTTTTTTATGCAATGCGGCATCAAGTGGATAGTCACGGATGAGGCCATCCTTTTTAAATCATTGAGGAGAAAGAAGCGGGATACGGGCCTACTTTATCAGCCGCATTTATTAAAAAGAAAAGATGGAGAATTAAATATAATTTTTCGCGATAGGAACCTTTCTGATTTAATAGGTTTTGTTTATCATAAATGGGACCCGAATGATGCGGCGAAGGATTTCATCAAGCATTTGGAGAATACGGCAAAGGCGTTTAAGGATGAAGACAGCCTTGTCACTATCGCTATGGATGGAGAGAATGCCTGGGAATATTACGCGAATGACGGGCATGATTTCTTAAATGCGCTTTATCAGGGATTATCGGAATCCAGGAATATTAAATCCGTAACTGTTAGCGAGTATCTTAAAGAATTTCCGCCACAGTTTAATATTAAAAGGCTTGCTGCCGGTTCATGGATTTTCGGAGATTTCGGTAAATGGATCGGGATGCCCCAAAAGGTGCGCGCATGGGAGTATTTAGCCAAGGCAAGGAAAGAATTGGAGGAGGTTGCAAACTCACCCTTCGATAAACTTGGGGCAGGTAAGGACTTAAGTTTGGCGTGGAAGCAGATGCATATACTAGAGGGAAGCGATTGGTTTTGGTGGTATGGTGAAGATCCGGGAGGTAGTTTCGATAGGTTGTTTCGGGTCCATATGTCAAATTTCTACAATATTATAGGTAAAGAAACCCCGGAGTATTTACAAAGGCCCATCGAATAAGAAATTCTTTTAATAAGTCAATAACCTATTGACATAACAAGGGTTTTGTGTTATAAAATTCCGATATGGATAAGAAAGATATATACGAGCATCTGGCGAAGATCTATCTGGATGCCTCTTCAAAAAAAGATAATAAATCTAAGGTCGATTCAGTACTCATAAAGAATATTTTTACGGGCGCTTTGATCTTTTTATTCGGTTTAGGCACGACACTGGTTTTTTTTGTTCCGAAAAATAGATCTCTTAACAAAGAAGTAGAGCTTATATTGGCCCCCGAAGCCCTGAAGATAAATTTTAATTTCGATCCCGCCAAAAAAGAAATCTTTACCCTTAATTTAAATAAACTGGATGTCAGCCGTTACAGCAAAGTAGGTTTTGCTGTGAAGAAAGCCAATTTTCAGGATAACATTACTTTACGCGTCGAGTTTACCAGTAATTACAGGGAGAAATCAGAAGTCTATTTTAGGAATATTCCTCATAAATGGACTGATTACAAAATAGACTTGTCTCAGTTTAAGGGGATCAGCGACTGGTCACAGATGGAGAACCTTTCTTTTGCCGTTGAGGAGTGGAACGCAAGAGAGAAGAAGGGTGTAGTTTACATAGACAACGTGAGATTATTGAAGTAAAAAGAAAGGAGTATCTTTATGCGCATTATTTCCATCACGAATCAAAAGGGTGGATGCGGTAAGACTACTACTGCAATAAATCTGGCGGCAAATCTGGCAGTAAACGGCAAGAAGATCCTATTAATAGACCTTGATCCGCAGTCTCACGCGACTTTAGGGCTCAACATCAAATCCGAGTTTAGCATCTATAATGTCCTTTCAAAGCTTACAAATAAAAAAGCCCGCCTTGAGAATATAATCCAGAATATCGGCGCAAATTTTGATATTGCGCCTTCAAGTATTATATTAAGTACTCTTGAGCAGGAGCTTTCCGGAGAAATCGGAAGGGAATCCCGTCTTTGGGAAGTCTTGAATGGTTTTAAGGGCAGTTATGATTATGTCCTTATTGATTGCCCCCCGAATCTAGGCATCTTGACTATCAATGCGATCCGCGCAAGCAGGGAGATAATCATTCCTGTTGAGGCTAGCAGATTCTCTCTTGAAGGCTTGGGTCAGTTAGTAGGAATAATCGAGCTGGTAAGAGACAGGCTTTCTCACGAGGTGAAATATAAAATACTGGTGACTAACTTTGATTCCCGCCTAAGGCATTCTTTTAAGATGCTGGATAAGATAAAGGCTACCTTCGCGGGAAAGCTCTTTAGTAATATTATCCACGTGAATGTCAAGCTTAAAGAGGCCCAGAATGAAGGCACGCATATCTTAAACTTTGATAAATATTGCCGCGGCGCAAAAGATTACTTCAGCCTTTCCCGTGAAATGATCATGATGGATGAACCGGCTGTAGAAGTTACGACGAAGAAGCTTGAAAAAAAGATGTCGGAAATGATCAAAGAGAAACTGCCCAGGCTCTCTGAAGTGGTGCTTTCAATCTCTGCCCCTGATGCCAAAGAGGTATATGTTGCCGGTGATTTTAACAACTGGCAGCTAGGCGATTCCGGCCGCATGGAAAAAGCGGATAACGGTACATGGAGAAAGAGTGTAAATCTTGCCAAAGGAAGGTATCACTATCGTTTTGTTATAGATGGCAAATGGACCGAAGATTCAGGAAATCCTTTGAGTGAAATGAATCCTTACGGCCAAATGGATTCTTTGCTTGAGGTAGCGAGCAAGAAAACAGCTTAAGAACTCCTTTAAATGAAAGAGGCTATAAGGAATAAAGAGGTAGAGGAAGGCAAATTTTTTGCCGTTATTTCATATATAAGTTTTCTTTGTGTTGTAAGTCTGCTCTTAAAAAAAGATAATAAATTTGTTCTTTATCACGCCAAGCAGGGCCTGGTGCTTTTCGTCATTGAAGTCGTCGGTTTTATTTTTTCTATCGTGCCGCCTTTAGGCTGGTTCTATAGAGTGTTTGGCGTGGCGATTTTTATAGTTGTTTCTTTGCTGGGGGCATATAATGCCTATAAAGGCGTTTTCTTCGGCTTGCCCTGGATTTCTAACGCAGCAGAGAAAATCAGCCTCTAATAGGTGATTCTTTTTGTGAAGGGGGGTTGCAATGCCGGTAAAAAAGAAGAAGGTAATAAAGAAAGCAGCCAAGAAAAAGTCGGTTAAGAGGTCAATAAAGAAAAAGCCGGCTATTAAGAAAAGAGCAATAAAGAAGCCGGTAAAAAAGCCTGTTGCGAAGAAGCCCCGTATCAAAGAAAACGTAATTGGGGTGATCACGCATTATTTCCCAAAGGTAAGAGCGGCTGTGGTGAAACTTAAGGGGCCCTTAAAGGCAGGAGATACAATTAAGATTAAAGGGCACACTACTGATTTTACTCAAGGTGTAGTTTCTATGCAGTTAGATCACGAGATTATAGATGAGGCAAAGAAGGGTCAGGAAATAGGTCTTTTAGTGGCATCTAGGGTCAGGCAGCACGATTTGGTTTGCAAGGTATAACAAAAAGGAGGAGGGAGAGATGAGGTTGTCAGAGATTGAAAAGAAGGCTAGGGGGGCAGGCGTAAAGGATACCTGGAAATTTTCAAAAAAGGACCTTATAAAATCTATTCAGAAGGTCGAAGGGAACTATCCTTGTTTTGGGACGCCTAAAAGCGGGGTTTGCGTTCAGATGGCCTGCTGTTGGCGCAGCGATTGCTTAAGATAATGAAATACAGATGCCAGATTTGCAATCGGGATATTGATGAGTTTGCCAGCCTTGCGCACGCCAAGGCAGAGGAGTATATAATGGAGCTGATCTTGCGTGATCATCCGGAATGGAAGAAGGATGGAAAAACCTGCCACGAGTGCGTTGAGTATTACCGCAAGTTAATAAAAGAAACGGAAATTTAAAAAAGGAGGAGGAAGATGATGAGGGCGATGGGTTGCATGGGTGGTGCCGGTTTCTCGGATTTATTAGTAGCTCTTGCTTTAGGCTATATCGTTCTTTATTTTGCAAACAGGGAAGAAAAGAATTTAAGGAGTATCGGGTTTGCTATAGGGACTCTGATCATTGCTTTAGCTGTATTGACAATAGTTGGAAAGGCGTTCTATAAACTTTCTGTCAAAAAAGGTCCTTGTCCTATCGTTTTAAAGTATCAGCCGAAGATGATGAAAAGGTAGTTTTCGTATGTATTAGTGTGTTGCTTCGGTAACAAAAGGGCCTGCGGTTTGCAGGCCCTTTAAAATAATTATTAAAGAGTATGTACTCATTATAAATACGGGGTTAAAAGTAGGTAAGGTTAAGTAAATGCAAGCTCGAGGCAGACCAAAGAAATACAGGATTGTTAGAATAGACCCAAAGGTAAGCTTGTTTAGCCCAAGAGGCCGCCCGGGGAGGCCTGATTTAGTGGAATTAGCGGTAGATGAGTTTGAGGCTATCAGGCTAGCTGATTTTATGGGTTTCGGCCAAAAAGAGGCGGCAATTTCAATGCATATATCCCAGCAGACCTTTAGCCGGATTCTTAAAAGGGCCCACAGAAATATTTCTAATGCTCTGGTCAAAGGAGGCACGATCAAGATCCAGGGCGGTCAATACGTGATTAGTTCCCGCGATGATAATCTCGCCAAAGATTCAAAGAAATAACCAAACAAAGAATAGCTGAAAGGGGCCTTAGAGACAATAAGAGCCCTCAAAGTCGCCTATATGTCTACTTCCTATAATATATCTTATGTTAACTTAAGCATATTGGAAAAGCCTGAAATAACCCCTGCCTGGCCAAGCAGTTACAACAATCCAGAATTTCCCTGTGGAAAAGCCGAATTTCATTTACTTCTTCTTACTTATTCTTTTTATTGTGTGAAATTATAAGAAATTGTTTAGATTTATTGCGCTAAAACTCTCTCTTATTGCATTGTTCTGGTGAGGGTGATCATGGCAGGAAAAATAGTGTGTTCTCCAAAGCGGCTGTTGATTTTGTCTGCGGCTTTTATAAGCTCCTCTCTCCTTTTTTGTTCAATAAATAAAGGGGGGTAACTTGTTTTAGATAGATTGCCGCATGTGACCCCTAAAGCCCTTATTCTTGGCGTTTTGAGGCCTGTTTTGGCCATTATTTTAAGACATCTTTGGTAGACCTCG
>JAHJJA010000148.1 GCA_018822885.1 Candidatus Omnitrophota bacterium | reverse complement strand
TTCTTCCTGAATAAATCCTCCTCGGCTTTAGTAATTGCGTCGATGATTTCCTGCGCGAGTGCTTTTACCGCCGGCATCTCCTCTACTTCATCGGTTATTTCACCGTCAACAGCATGGTCCTTCATTTCATAACCCTGCCAAAGAAGTTTAGGCTCTGCTTTCTCATATTCCGGATGGCCGTATTTATGGCCCTGGCGAGGATAAAAACCCCAGCGCATCACGATTTTTTTCTTCAAAGCCATAATCGGATAGTAAAATCTCTCGTAACCTTTTGCCCGCTCGCTCCTGCTGCGAGCCAATCCTATCTGCTCCCTGATAATCCGGTTCAGCACAGACTGCCTTAACCAGTTAAAAGCCGTAGCTATATTACCCTTTTTCACTAAACCTACAAAATAATCAAAACTTTCCTTGATCCCATTTACAAACCCCGGCATGTAAGCTAATGGCGTATTTTTCTGTGGTAACACTTGCGGCTCTTGAGGCGTGACAATAAAATCTATCTCCTCTTTCAACTCTCTTACCAATTCCTCTAATTCCTGAGCCAGCTTCTCTTTTACCGCGGGAGAATTTCTGATTTTACCGCGCACAATATCTGCCTCAACAGCCGAGGCCTTCTTTAGCCTCCGATTCAGACGCATAACACTTTTCTTCTGCTCCATAATCTCGATAAGTTTCACATAGATCCGTGAGGCATAATCAAAGATAGTAATAAATAGATCATTATCAACGGGTTTTTCTCTCTCCAGCCTATCCCGATAATCCCCTACAACCGGAAAAAATGCCGGCAGGCCGGCTAAACATACCACTTCTATAGTACTACCTCCTATATATAGGTAAGCAAAATACATGAATAAAGTAAGTAGAATAAATATCGCCACACTACCAATAAGACCAAACTTACGTAACCTATTGATATATAGTTTATTAAGTTCTTTTGTTAAGTCCTTAATAAGTGCCATAAAATTACAATTTTTGGCTGAATTACCTGCGGGTTTAAAATAGGAGAAAAATCTTTGCGGGGAGAGAAAAACATCGAGAGATTTCTTTGCCCATGGAGGAGCGCGGCTGACTAAAGTAGAATTTAAAATCTGCCTCTTATTCAAGCAGGCCATCAAATAAATCCCTGCTGCTGCGCCCAACCCGGTAAGAGCCATTGGAGCGATAATAAGACATTGCGCCTGTTTTTGAATTCCCCCCTGAGCAGAATCATCTAAAAACCACTCTTCTCCGCCTAGATCAATAAAGCCATGCATCAGCCTTTCTGTCTTTTTGTCATATATCTGATAGGAGGGCACAAGTGAAAAACCATAGAAGATCAACTGCATATCCGCATCATCAGGACTTTGTTTCCTTGAGCGGATCTCAAAGCGCGCTTTAGTGCGGTCAGGATCATCATGTAAACGATAGCGCAAATCAAAACAAGGAGCCAACTCCTCCCTATTGGCATATTTGCCTTCGAAAGCGATGATTGTACCCCTTCTCAAGCCGAACAACCTTGAACCGATCATCTTCGTAGTTTGTCCATAAGCATTTAAAATGATCAGGCCGTGAGATTGATTATCGGCATTTAGAAATCTTAAAGCTTCATCAATCTTGTCCTTAGCCATCTCGCCGACTCTTTCATCCTTGAATATGATCGGCATTTGCGGCAAAGGTTGATTGCGTTGAATATTAAGTACAAAATCAGCCAGGTTCTGCTTCTCCTGCTGCTCCAGAGGCAACCCGTTTAGGAGATCCAATATAAGCAGGCGCCAACACTGCTTATCTAACAATGTTCCTTTAGGAATAATCGCCATATCTAAACCGGTAGCGCCGTTTAAATAATCAACCGTTTCTGAAACATTAAGCCCATCTTCCCCCCTGCGGAATCTTTCTAATAGCTCTAACAGGCTCAAAATCCTTCCATGATCAAAGAAGGCCTCCTCGTCAAGATAGGGCTGACGGGCCTGGATTTTATCTTTCAGATCCCCTACTAAAACCATTTCCTTATCATTTAACTTTCTACCGGTAACTAATTTCTGAATAGCCATACGCCAAACTCTATCTTTTAAAAACATATCTAAAGGGATGATCTGGGAATCATAACCTTTTTCCTCCAAGTACCTACCAACTTCCTCGGCAATGGTAGTCTTGCCCGAACCCGAACCTCCGTCAATGGAAATAAAAGGCATCCCGCCGGGAACCCGGTTGATAACTGCCTCTGTCTGCAAGGCCATCTTCCTGGCAATGGCCTCAAGCCGCATCCTGAAATATTTCTCCTGGCTGTCTGTAACCGGCTGTCCTGTCATTGGATCAATCGGCGGATGGCCGTAATAACCGCGCAATTTGGCAAATTCATGGACATTGTTAGGCACATAGGCTCCGTCCTGCGTATTGCGATAATAGGTGGATGAAACGCGTAAGTCAATATCAGGATCCTTGACCAACGCTACATCCAAAAGCTCTTTGCTGCCTGATTCTACCTGGCATTTACGGGAGATATCCTGCAGTTCCTCCAAAGTGACATTAGCTCCATATTCGCCCCTCTGGATAACACTAAAAGTAATCTTATGGCTGGGATTTGCGCCAAAATTGAATCGCTGGAAGAATTCATATTGCTGGCGCATATAGGTCCACATCCTCTGCTCGTTTTCCGCGCCGATCAAATAAAATAGATGTATCCGGCGATCGGGATTCATCTCTAAAAAGTGGTGCATTGACTCTGCCCCCTCATCATGGTTATTCTCCTCGCTGCATAGATCGGTATAACGGACTAAAGGAAACATCCCCTTGATCGCTTCCCGGACCATAAAATGGCGGTCTTGAACTGACACGCGCTCACAAGCCAACAACTTCTTATATCCGATCTCTCCCTGCACCCTGAGCACAATCGTATCCATATTAAGGGTATTCAGGCACATAAGTGGAGGCAAAATATGCCCCCAATTTAAGGGATTTCCGGCAATAGGAAAAAATCCTACTTTTACGTGGCGGTCTGTCTTATGCAAAAGAGGATCCTGTATTTGGGAAGAAAACTTCATCAGGTTAATATCCACAAACGGGTCAATGCGCCCCGAGTGCGCTTTCACTATAATACTATTGAATGTCCTCTCCAGCGCGTGATAAAGCCGTGATAGAAAAGCCTCTTTCTTTTCCGCGACATGCTCGTCAAACTCTTTAATATCTCCCAAGACAAAGGCTCTTACATTATGCACCGCCTCTGCTATTCTTTTATCCTGGGCATCCAAGCCAATATCAGAATCTTGCGAATGAAAAAGATACACCATAGTAGAACCTGATGATGCATCGTGCATCAAATCAAGGCTCAATAAAGAAGCCCTCTGTTCTCCCAAACACGACTTTACTGTATTCTCTATGTTTTTGACAAAATGGGGATATTTGCTAAAATCTGCTCCGGGAATACTTACGCTAACGGCTCTGGTGTGAGAACTCTTATCTGCTATCTGCCCTTGCTTAACTAACAATAAAGCCGCGGTAAGTTTAGCCGCGCGCGTTGAAACAAAACGGCAGACTAATTTTAAAACCCTTGCCTCGACAGGCCGGATATTAAACTTTCCTAACATCCAGCGCAACTCCCAAAGCCGCTTTAAGCTATCCCCTTCGATCTTGGCCATATGTTCAATTGTGAATCTTCCGCTCTTACTAAATATCCAAGGGACTTTGCCGTTAAACAATAGGCCCTGTTGGACCATTTCACTTAAGGCCAGGCTCACGACTTCTCCTAAATTTTTCCCTGAAATCTGATTTTCTATTAACTGCTTCCCTCTGTCATGCGAATAAGGAGCTGAAATAATCTCCTCAACATCCGTCCTGGTGAGGCGGAATTGAGCGCGAATGCGCCTAAGCTCTGCCTTAAGTGCCAAATCCCGCTCTTTTTGGCTATTTGATGTAACGGTATTAACCGAATTTGCTTCGCGCATTTTTCTGCGCCGATGCCTGAGATAAGGGTGGAGCACGAACTGATAAAAAAGCCCAATACCGGTCACTACACTAAGCGTACCAAGCATTATTTCCGGAAGATATTGCTCATATCCCGCGCGCGGATCAAGCAGATCGCCGAAAGCGACTTCTCTTAGGGTCTTGGTAATGCGCTCTTTGGCGTTATCAGATAACGCCGCGAATCCCTCGTTTTCTAATAATTCATTCTCCTGGTGAGAAATGGGGAATAGAACCGCCTGGATTTCATGGGCGATAATGCCAGGCTTGGTATTTTCTGGAAGGATAATATAGTAATATTTCTGTTTAGAAATGATTGTTTCAATGATGCAGGCTCCGACAGACCAGCCGGTTGGCGCGCGGATAAAATGCACCCCCCTAAACTGTAACAGCTCTTCAATCCATAAGCGGTCAGCAAAAGGAAGACGCCCTGCGACCAACTCTATAGCTTTCTCAAACCGCTCTTCGCCGCTAGAAGCGATTTCTAATTTCCGAAGTTTCTCTTTGCCGCGCTCAAGGAATTCTCTATCCCTTTGGCTTATCACAAGAGAATCACTCTTTAACACCTTCTCCAACTTCTTAAGCTGTGCATCATGTAAAGGCGCCATTGTATTGCCTTCTGACTTGCCAAATCTAATAACCTCGACATTAATCAATTTCTCATCAAAGCCTTTTTCGGAATGATCTTTAATTTCCTTATTTTTATCCTCATTCCATGCGATTTCGCCAAACCTCTTTTTGGCTACCTGGATGACTCCTCCGACCCCCGGCTCTAATATTGCCTTTTGCGCAAGGATCCTATATCTCTCAAGTCTATATTTAGCGTCAAGTTCATCTAATTTCCGCAGGCGGGCAAAAGTTGACACCGCTCCGACTTCATCAAGCCAATCTATTGCCTCGGTCACCGCCAAATAAACCGAATTATCTGTTTGGGGCGCTTTCGGGTCTTTTTTTGGCATAAAAACTCTCCGATAAATCCTCGGCCAAAAACTGGAAAATTTTTCCTGCCTCGAATAAGGATTCTGCTTATAAAGACGAAGTAAAAGTTCATCTCTCTGGCATCTCGGTAAATCAGCGTTGACTTTCTTTATCGTTTCTCTATAATTCCGATCAATAGTATCAGCCTGAGCTTCAATATGTATCCTGTCATTCTCATCTACTTTTACAGGCCTGTTACTACCTTGACCAGGATCCTCGTGCTTTACTTCTAAAGAAGACTGCCGCGGGAAAGCAGGACAAATGGATATATCCTGCTCCTGGTCCCAATGATAATAGATCCTGGCGCCATCCTGCTCTCTCTCGAAATCTATTGCGTATCCAAAAAATACATTTCCTATCGTAACAACCTCTGAACTCACCTGCTCTAAAGCCTTATTCCAATCACATGCGCTAACATCTAATATCTGTTTAATCCTACGGGTAAACAATCCTATAAATTGCTTATAAGCATTGATCTCGACCAGGCCATTATTCAAATAGCCATGTTGCCAATCCGGGCCACCCGGGCCTTCTTGCTCGCAATCAGTATATTCATGCGAAAAAGCTCTTCTGAAATTATCGAACCAACATTGCTTTGCCGCCAAGACAACTCTTTCTTGACCCTGCTCTTCCGTAATCATCCTGAGCCTTGATTCTGTCTGGCGCGGGTCTCTTGAATCAAAGGCAATAAGCGGGATTTCAAACTGTATAAAACGGTTTATCTCTTCGACATCACTCGATAGGTCCAATGCTAATCTTTCTGCAGTTTCTAAACACAGCTTCAACTCATCTGTTGTCTTAGCTATAACGCTTAATGGAGCTAATCCGTATTTAAGGATATCTCCAGGATCTATACCTCTATTAATCAACTGTAATACCGTTCTTAAAACTGTACCGAGAAATTGAAAGTGTTCTTTTTGCCACTGCGGCATCGTTGATATACATTCAAAGACATTACTTCCCCTTAAAAGCTGATTTCCATTCATGGTTTCTGCGGCTCTAACTAATAACGCGGCAATTTCTGCCTCCTTGCCCAATTCCTGTATTTTGCTCTCCGACAGCTTAGTAAACTCCTTAATAGCTGCTTGAAGTTCTATAACTGCCTTATTATAATCTGCGTCTAGAAATAGCTGCATTCCTTTACATAATTTCATCCTGCCCAACCAACTGCCCAGCGCATAGATTACTTTATTATCTTCCCGGCTTAAAACATCGATGTTACAGGACAAAACCCAAAAATCCATGCCCTCTAAAGTATTTTTATCTCCCACTTCTTGCCCCAAGCCTCTTGCGTGCCCAAGCTCATCTCTAAGGCAGGAATTAATAAAATGTAGCGTGGCGCTATCATAGTGAGGATAATTGAAAACCTGTGCTAATAACTCATCAATTTCTATAAACAATGGATAAAGACGAATCTCTCTGTCTTTTACATCATACTCGGATACGACCCTACAAACGCCTGCTTCAGGAATTTCTATTATACTGGTATTAGGAGTAATCCTTATGGCCACTTCAAAAACTTCCTGATTGCTATCAACGTAAGCCTTCCCCAATCTTTCTTCTAATAGCTTCAATTGCCCTTGGATCAAAGACCCTCTTTCTAATACATCGATCTTTACTTTTTTATACATAAAAATCACTTTTAATTCCGCCGGCCTGAATTGTTCGTATTGCGCCAGAGGCCTGATAGCTGCCGGATATTTATTTGTCTCATCAGCTGAGGCGGATAAATCAGTGCCGCTCTCTTTTTTAATCGCCCTAAAACCGACCTGACCGTCATCTCCGACATGCTTCTTAAACCAGAATCTCTTCCCTCCGGGAGTACATGTTTCTTTAGCAAATAACTGCTCTACCTCTTGAGGGCTAAGCCCGTAGCGGGAAAGGTAATATGATAAATAGAATGTCCTTCTGCCGCCTTGGCCTTGAGGAATATCTAATTGACGCACAATATCATCTCTGGCTCTTTCTACGCTGGATCTTTTTACCGGAAAAGCTTGCGGCCGCGTAGTAACGGACTGCCTTTTCACATAAATATCCGGATCAGTGGCACTCTTAGAAAACCCCAGATAAGCCTGGTTCAATATTCCCTCTACTTTGCTTCTATCCAAACCAAAGTCAGCAGCTAAAACCTTTGCTGACAACCCACCCGGGCAATCCTTATTTTTCATCGCCCAATTCTCTAGTAATTTCTCTCTCAACGCATTCAGCTCGTAAGATCTCCAACTATTAGGAAGCCTGATAGATATACTAGCCCCGATACGCAGGCTATCTTCTAATGCAAAACGGCTTTTCAAAACCCCTTTCCATCCATTAGCCTGAGAAGGGCTTAAACTTCTTGCCTCAACCCCCTCGATAACCACTTCCTCGATTGGTTGTCCGGCTTGCCTTGCCTGAAGAGCTCTCAATAGATTATCTGCTAACCAATCAACAGTATTGGCGTTTAATTCAAATTTACCATCCGGAGCTGTTACAGTAAATGCTGTAGAAACGGTACGCGATTCAGGCAAAACAGAAACCGGAGCTTGCTCTTTCAAAAGCGGGAAAACTGTATCAAAAAGCTCTCCTTGCTTAACACGATTAATCCCATTTTGTATCGTACATGGATTATGTCCATGCCAAAGGAACCATGCTCCCCCTACCGGCCTTATTTTTAAACGCCTTAGAGTATCTTCTACTAAAGCACGGTTTTCAGTCTGGCAAGATTCTAAAATATCCAAAATATAGAATCTTGTTCTGGGAAAAGTATCGCTAACATAATTCAATATCCTCATCCTTACTTCTTCTTCTGACTCTGGCGCCTCTAAGGCTACAGGGACTGTCCCCGCCATGGCTATTTCTTGGCGAGCTAAGGGGACTGTCCCTGGAGCCGCAATAACCTCTTGAGCCCTTACAGGAAATACCGCATCAAAATTCTGCAAGCGCTTGGCAAACACATCTTCCAAATCCAGTCTCAATTTCTCTCTATCTTCGGGAAAATACCAAAGGGCTTGATTTTCATCGGCATTTTCATTCAGGCCCATGCGCGAAAGCGCCTCTTTGACAAAATCTCTCTGGCCCTCGGCTATATTTCCGGAGTTCATCAGGCGGTCAATATTGACAAACTTGATCGTAGTTCTAAGCGCCTGCTTTAAATAAATATAAATTGCTCCTCTTATTTTCTCTGGCGTTTGGGTTTCTGTTTCCTGCCCTAAAGAAAACTCCTGATCAAGGGTTTTCTTGCCATCAACAATATCATTAAGCCCGTCAACCGTTTCTTGCTTGTTTTTGCCAGAAGATAAAACCCAACGTCCAAGCTTATACTCACAGCCGATTCTTCGTAAAATTTCCCCTGCTAAAGCTAAATCACTCACCTGATCTCTCTGACACAACATGTCTTCTCTAACGTTACTATAGTACCTCAACTGCCTGGCAATGCCGCGGCAGATATTCATTGTTTCGTGAGAAGATGTCTGACAATTGTCATTGCGAGGAGCCGTAGGCGACGAAGCAATCTCAAGACTAGGATTGATTCCTGCCTGCCGGCAGGCAGGCGCCCCCTGCGGGGCTCGCAATGACGGTTCCTGAGAAATCCTTACCGGCCGTAAAGCAGCATCTTCTGCTGTTGCCGGTCTTAAATCTGGCATAGCAAAACCAACACTAAACCTGGGCCTTAAAGGAAATCCCGTATTCTCTTCGGACAACACTGTAGCCGCCACTTCTGCAGGCGCTGCTGCGCCTTCCCGAGCATTGCCTGCTTCGCTAACCAACTTTCGCAGTGCAGCAAACGCTTCATCTGTAAAATGCCACATTTTTGGATTACGCTCATAAACAGTTATCCCCGGCAACTTTCTACTAAGCGACAAAATTTGTTCGCGTATTTGATCGATAGTCCTACTATGATAAATACATGGACCTGCTACTTCTTTTAAAATTGACCGGGCGGCGGCTAATTCTTCCGGAGTTAAAACAATTCCTTCCGCTTGAGTATTTTGTTGCTGTTCTGCGGCTTGCGCAGCCTGAGATAAAACTTCATTAAGCCTAACTGATAATACGCTGAAGTAACAATAATGATGAAAATCGGAACCCGGACGAAACTCAAATTCTAACTCCCTTAATAATCCTTCAACATATTCTCTATCCCTTATCCCAGTAGACTGCATAAGTTCATTTGTATTAACGTAAGAAAGCTGCTCAACAAACATTTTTTCTCTTATATACGCATAAACTTTCCTTTTGTTTTCATCCTCCTGCGCGCCAAACACGCCCAGCATAAACGGCCACAAGCCAAGCCCAAACGCGGCGCACTGCAAACCGGGGATTGCCGGCGCAAATCCCAACCCAAGCGCGCTCAAAACCATAGCTACGCCTAACACTAAAGCAGTAACTGCCGCCTTCTTCTTCCAGGCTCCTATCCAAACATTAGAATCCTTCTCTGCAACTTCTATAGCAGGAGTGCCGGAGTTTTCTAACGACGCATCCCAGAAGCAGCCATTGGCTCTCTTCATAAATATTTTTTCTAAAGAATACCCGCGCTCTCTTATCTTTTGCACTGCTACGCTGAATTTAAGATAAGGCCGCCCCCGGATTACGCACATAGGGACTCCGGCAAAACAGGAAACAGCTTCCTTCATGCTTATCTGCAAAGCACTTGCCAGCGCCAGAACCAGTGAATTCTTAATTAACGTTTCTTCGGTACCTTCTCCCAATATAAATCCGTATCTACCGCGATCCCCGACATCAACAAAACCGGCAGAGGTAAGGCTGACGACTTCCTCGTTACTAAACTCGTAGGCTGTAAGGCTTCCTTCCGCCATAATCTTTTTGGGGCCCAAGGCATCATTATCCAGCCAAAGAAGAGCTACTCTTTTTAATAATTGGCGCTCCAGCTTCCTCCTAAGAGCATCAACAGAATCCTCACTAAATAAGACTCTTGAATCAATACCGGCAAGCACAGCACAAATAGTTAAGTCAATAAGGAAATTACGCGAGGGCAAGTATAATCCCGGAGGCAGGCTTTGATCATCTAAACCAACGCCCGCCCTCAAAAACACATTGTTGCCGTTTATAAAAATACGTCCGGCGCTAACCAGATCAGTCTTTACAGGAAGCCACCAGTCAATTCCTCCTTCAAAAGATTTAGTAAGCCAAAATTTATCTGACAGTACCGCTACATCGATATCGTGATGCTCTTTTAGGCTGTCTTGCGTAAGGCAGCGATGCCATAAAGCACAACTCGTACTGCCGATAACTATACCTACGGCTTGACACTGGCGTAAAATTTCATCAGCGATAAGCAAGCCCTCGATCCCGGTTGAGGCAAATGGCGGGCAAGGATCACTATCGAGCAGTATTTGCAGCTGAAGAAGCAATTGCTTAAGTTCCAGGACCTGGTCTTCGGTCTCGTCTTGAGTTTGTCTCTGGCATAGTGTCTGGCAAAGACACAAACCAGCAGCCCTGTCAACAGGTATACCCACCCTGTTTTCAGCTTTGACCTTGGCGATCTCCTCGGATACAGCTTGCTTTATCTTTTTCACTTCTCTGCGACTAAGGCCGCTGCCGATATCAAATATCCGCTCTAAGCGTTTGTTAGTTTCGTGGCGTAGGCCGTAGATGGCTCCGGCCTCGTGAATAAAAATCTGAAGAAGGGTTTTCAAATAAACTCCCATTGAGAAATCCAGGTCTTTCTCTGGAAAGGCCATAAAGGGAGTTATGCGCGGATTTAAGACTATGTAGTGGCTGATGCCGAATGGGATATTGAAAGCAAGAATATTCCTTCCCGTGCGCTTTTTAAACTCAGCAAACAACTCCTGGCTGCCGTTTACCACTATGGCGCTCATCAGCATCTTAACAAGCTCGGCAAATTCCAGCCTTGCCAAGCCCTCGACAACAATATCCCGGCTTTGCTCAACAAACGCATTAAAAGGAGGGTCAAAACCGGTATAATCGCCATCCTGGCGGATCAGCTCCTCTAAAATCTCTTCTTCCGCTTTGCTTAGCGGCCGGCCGTCTTCGGTAGAGGCGCGGTCCTTAAGTCTCACAGGCGAAACAGCGCCTTGTATAAACGGCCACAGGCCAAGCCCAAACGCAGCGCACTGAAGGCCGGGGATCGAAGACCCGAATCCAAACGCAAGCGCTCCGATAATTGCTAATAAAGCACCACTAACTTTTAGATACTCTAATATTTCGGGGAATTTTTCAAAAAGCTCTCTTAAAACTTTTTCTAACGGCGGCATTTTGTTAAAGACTCTTTGAGATGCAGGTAAGACAAAATTACCATCCTTATCTCTCCAGCATAACCCGATAATCTCCCGTAAATATCCGGCCTCTACATAACCTCTTTTTTTATCCCCGGCTCGGAAGTCTTTATCGGATAATAATCTAAGGAAAGCCGGAACTATATCTATTTCTTTATTCTGATTATCTGCTGCCAGGCTTGAATCAGGCTCCACCGAGCGCAAATCCCGCAATCTTCCAAACTCACCGGTCAATAATACATGCTGGATAGCCCGGCGGGCGTTCGGAGATATAGCAATTCCTAATTTTTCTATAACTTTATTCTGTTGGTGAGTAATAGGGAATAAGACTGCGCGAAGCTCATGAGCGATTTTTGCAATTCTATTATTTGGGTTATCTTTGAGGGAAGGTAAAATAATAAGATATTTGTTACGGCCATTAAACTCAATCCTAATGATGCACGAGCCGATAGACCAGCCTGTTGGCGCGCGGATATAATATACCCCTCTTAAACGCAGGAGCTCCTTAATCTCACTCGGCGCGGCCAGTACGCTGCCGGCAACCAATAGCACCGCTAACTCAAGTTCATCCATCATCAGGTGATCCATAACTCTTAATTTAAGAAGCCCTTCAATACCCTTTTGCCAAAAGTTATTTGGCTTACGGCCTTTCCGAGGATTATTTTTAGGAAAACTGGCCGCCCTGGCTTTTAGCTGGTGCGCAGAAAGTTCGCGCATGTTTTCGCCTTTAGCTTTAGCCATGCCAAGCCTGATAACCTCAGCATCGATTACGCTGGCATCAAACCCCTTTTCAGAAAGATCGGGAGTATTTTGCTCTGAGCCAATCCAAATCCTTGAGGCATCAGGAGAATTCAACAGTTCCAACACAGGTTTAGTCGGGCCTTCAGGGGCCAATTTTTTAATCCCTGCGTTTTCGTTTATCACATGGTAAACCAGCTGCTCCTGGCCATTCATATTGAATTTTAAGGGATTATCAACAGCTTTCAACTCGGCAAGCTCTGCTTCAAAACCCTTAAGCCTCTCTCTACAAACATCCGCCCTGATCGCCGGCTTATAAAGCGGAAAGGTATAGGTTCCTTGCGTATAATGCGTGATGTATTCTCCTTCTTTTAAATCCCTTAGCCTGTCTTGTGCCTGCGGACTTAAGAGTTCGGTGAGACAGTTGAAGATAACTTTTTCATGCGCGCCGAAAGTAAACGGCAATAGACCTAACAACCCAAACGTTGCACACTGCAATCCGGGAATCGATTGACCGAGGCCAAACGCAAGCAAGCCCATAATCGCCATTAAAACTCCGACTGCTGCGGCAGGATTGGCCTTCTTAGCCGCGGAAGCCGCTTTGCACTCCTGCCCAAGCTCCCTCAAAGCACCCGCGAAATTTTCCAGGCCTTCGTTAAGCATTCGTTCAAAAGGCCAACTTTTAATAAATTGCTCGATCTGCTTTTTATTAATAGAGGTTTGACTTATCTGAGTAAGCACTCTTACGACCGTGCCTCTTAATAAATTGCAGTCTTTTACCTCTCTCCTGAGCTCTCGTTTACCGCCATAAATATCAGTCAAATAAACAGGAGAAGAACTTCTATCCATCGAATCAAGGTCACAGGCCACAAGCGTCATCCTCGCGTCCAACATGATGTTCTGGGGCAATAGCTCTCCATGCGCTAGCCTTTCATCTTTATG
>JAHJJA010000147.1 GCA_018822885.1 Candidatus Omnitrophota bacterium | reverse complement strand
GTAGGCCGCGACTTTTCCGGAGTAACCGTAACCTGCGTGCGGAGAAATAAGCGCGAAGATCTCCCCTTCAACCGGCTCCGGTTTGACTTCATTCAAATATTTATCGACTAAATTGGCTATTTGACGCGGGTTATCAGGATAAAATGCACCGGCAGCGCAGGGCTCTTTTACGTCAGAAGCATAGAGACGTGCTATAAAACAACAAAAACACAAGGTCACAAGGGTGACGCGCTTACCTCCAAACACCGCTTATCCTTTCTCCGCAAAATTTACAATTACCATTTTCTAAATTATACTGCGTCACAAAATAACCTTTTCTGCCAACCACGACCTTGCCGCACTTTGGGCAATAGGTATTTTCGGCAAGGCTTCCTCCGACATTACCTATATAAACATACCTCAAACCGCAATTAAGCGCGATTTGGCGTGCCCTTTCAAGCGTGGAAACAGGTGTCGGATTAAGCGCTGTGAGCTTATACATCGGATAGAACCGCGAGAAATGAAGCGGCGTATCCTCACCCAGATTATCTTTTATCCAGTTACACATTTTTTCCAATATTGCCGGGTCATCATTATAACCGGGAAGGATTAAATTAGTTATTTCTATAAATACCCCTTCCTCCCTTAAGGCCTTTAGACTTTTTAAAACCGGCTCAAGGCTGCTATCGGTCATTTTCTTATAATAATCGTCGGTAAAGGCCTTTAAATCAATATTAGCCGCATCCAGATATTTAGCGAGCTTTCTTAATGGCGCTTCATTAATGTAACCGTTTGAGTGCATCACATTCTTGAGCCCCGCCTGCCTGGCAAGCTTAGCCGTTTCAAGCATATACTCATAAAAGATCGTCGGTTCCGAATATGTATAAGCTATGGTCGGAGCTCCTGAAGCCAAGGCTTTCTTGACCAGGTCTTTTGGCTCAATATAGGTATATTCGATTTCTTCAGGCCTTGCCTGTGAGATCTCCCAGTTCTGGCAAAATTTGCATTTTAAATTGCATCCTGCTGTGGCGATTGAAAAAGCGGTGGTTGCAGGCAGGAAATGAAACAAAGGCTTTTTTTCGATTGGGTCAATGTGAATAGCAACCGGTTTCGAAAAAACTAAGGTATAAAGAATCCCTCCCTGGTTCTCCCTTACCCCGCAATACCCGCGCCTTTTCTCCGGTATCACACACTGACGGGGACAAAGCTGACACCGCACAACCTTATTTTCTAGTTTTTTGTAGAATTGCGCTTCTTTTAGAGGGCGGTCGGCAGAAATTGCAGACTTGCTAATAATAAAAAATAAAAGATAAAAGATAAGAAAAGAAACTAAAGGAAACTTTTGATTTGGTTTCATAAAATTTGGTGGAGGCAGAATTACATTAATTCTGCACCTGATTGGCACTACGCTCGCTACAGCCTCCCTAAAGGGACTCCCTTCGGTCGCTTGTCGGGCTGTTTAACGCTCGCTTTAGTGGAGGCAGAATTACATTAATTCTGCACCTGATTGGCACTACGCTCGCTACATCCCTTATCGGGCTGTTTAACGCTCGCTTTAGTGCCATTTAATTTTCCCTTATCGGGAAAATTAAATGGAGCTGAGGGGAGTCGAACCCCTGACCCCCTCGTTGCGAACGAGGTGCTCTCCCAACTGAGCTACAGCCCCAATTTTGTATAATTATACCACTAATTTTTTAGGAGTAAACAAAAAGGCGAGACTACGAAGGGCATTAACGGGTAGACACAGAACGGCTATGAACCTTTGTACGCATCCTGACCTGCGGATTATCCAGAGATTGGCCTTCATCAACTCTCCAGCGCGAGATTATACTTATGTCCAAACCAATAGGTTGGTTTGTTAAAGCATCATTTATTAAATTCACTACAAAGCCGTCGCTTGGAATATGCTTTGCCAAGATCTCGTGCCTGTCCGGGCCGCCGTCCTGGCCGGCGCGATGGTCAAAGTTGGCATTCGGGCAAAAAAATAATTCCCCATTATGCCCCGCGCGCATATCTAAGGAATATCCAACAGGGATATCATCCGTGTAATTACCCGGTGTAGGCGGATTATTTGGATCAATATTCATAATCGTCATTACCTCTCCCGCGTATGGAGTCGGGCCCTGGCTAAAAACCGGGTGCGTGCTGTCTCCTGTCGCGCGCGCGGCATTTTTACTCATATGTTCTAAAACTAACATTGCCTCATTCTGTAATTTCGCCCTGCGATCAGAGCCGACAACCTGGTACCTGGAAAAACTCTCTATGCTGCCGATGGCCAAGACAATAATTGAAAATAAAACCAGGGCAAACAATAGCTCTATAAGCGTCATTGCGGCAAAGTATTTTTTTAACATAAAAGGATTTTTAACTATGGTTGGATTTCGTTCCATTTAATGTCTACTGTTACCCGGCGCAGGTCAGTATCGGTGACATTAGAAAAGGTGTAGGTGGCATTATAGATATTATCAAGGCGCTGGCTGCGCGGGCAATCCGTTAGATTCCCGCTTAAACAATTATCTCCCCATTCAGCCTGAGTGACATTAAGATGCAAAGGATCAAGAAAAAACCTCCCTAGTTCACTGCCGATCATTCTTGAACGGTTATGCTGGATGTACCTTCTGCCGACTACAAAAAGATTAGTGGCACTTGCTAAGATTATCGCAAGAACCACCGTAGCCACTATTATTTCCATAAGAGTAAGCCCGGCCTTATTCATAACTTATCTTTTGGGTTTTTGAAAAGCGTCTTCAACAGTCTGATTTATTCTCCAATAATAAGTTTTGGGGACCATCTTGCGATCAGCGTCGGCATTAAAAGTATTGTCATCTCCCGTTGCCGTATAATTCCAGTTTTTGGTGGGTAGGGTCAATCTAAGCATATCGTTTATCTGGGCCGCTGTGGCAGACTGCTGATAGGGATAATAAAAACCATACTCCATACGATAAATCCTCTCGGCGGCCTGGATCAGCTTTAAATTAGCCTGGGCCTCCTTATCAACTACTTTCTCGCGGTATGAGCCATATTGAGAAAAACCCAAAGTCGCCAGAATCCCGACGATTATTATTACTACGATCATCTCAAGCAAAGTAAAACCTTTGCGCATACCTTAATAAAAGGGTGTGCCCTTTAAAAGGCACACCCTTCTCCTTAAAATTAATTAATATCCAAAATCACTTGCCCAGGCATCGCTACCAGTAGCAAAATCTGAGGTCAAGGTAAGCGTAAATGCTGTTGAGGCATCCGGAGTCTTTCCGGAAGCAGTACAACGAGTTGCAGTACCGGTTAAAGTATCACCTGTTGCATTTACACCGTAGCTAAAGTAATTCGAACCTCTACATGCAGAGGGAATCTGATCAGCTGCAGCTCCGATCCCAGCGTTATCATCATTAAAACCAGTAAGGGCCCTATGTTCCAGATAATGGCCTGCTGCAGATGTCCTAATAGACCCTAAAACCGCTCTAGCTTCTGCTCCGCGGGACTTTTCAATTACGCGGGCATACTGCTGGAAACCCAAAGTCGCTAAGACGCCGACGATAATTATGACTACCAATAATTCAAGTAACGTAAAACCTTTCCTTTTCATTTTATTCCTCCTTTTCTAAAAAACCTTTTTACATAAACTCATCTATAGCTAAAGGATACTATTGTTTTTAATACACCTCCTTTCGCACACTTAAATTCTAGCATAATTATACTTATTGTCAATTATTTTATACTCTATTTTATCTGGGTGATCTGAAAAATCGGCAAAAACACTCCGATAACCATGATTCCCACTACCGCACCCATAAAGATAAGCATCAACGGTTCAAAAAGGGCGGTAAATCTAACCATAAAAGTATCGATATAATCCTCATAATATGCATTAAGGCGCTTAAACATATTCGAAAGCTCTCCGATCTCTTCTCCGACCGCTACCATCTGCACTGCCATAGCGTCAAAAAAATCGGATTTCTCAAGGCACTGATTTAAAGGCTTTCCTTCGCGGACCTCATCCTTTATATTATGTATGACATCCTCCAAAAGAACGCTTCCTACGCTGTGCTCCGCAATTTCCAGCGAAAACAAAATGGGCACACCGCTTTCAACTAAAGTAGACATTTCTGAAGTAAAACGTTCTACGACTAACGTGCGGAAAAATTCACCCACAAGCGGGATTTTCAAAAGGGTCTTCTCAAAAGCCCTCTTGCCTTCTCTCGTTGCGATGTATTTTCGCAGGATAAAGAAAAGGACAATCGAAACGATAATAAATATCAAAAAATATTTCCTAAGGATCTCGCTTGTCTTGATCAGCATAATCGTTAAAAGCGGCAGTTGTATATTGAATCCTGCAAACAACTCGGCAAAAGTAGGTATGATCTTGATAGTAAGAAACAAAAGCGCTCCAGTGCCCGCGACAGCGAGTATGCCCGGATAAATCAGCGCGGAGATTATCTTCTTTTTAAATTCCGCCGCTCTTTCAAGATAACCGGCAAGCCGGTTTAACACCAAGGCCAGGTTCCCCGATGCCTCGCCGCTTTCGACGAGGTTGATCCATAGATCAGAAAAGACATTCGAGTGTTTTGCCATTGCTTCATGAAAACTCAAGCCCGCTTCCATCTTTTTCTGTAAATCCTTGATCACAAACTGCAGTTTGCGGCTTGAAACCTGCATAGAAATAATATCAAGGCTTTTTAAAATAGTCACGCCTGCCCCTAAAAGCGTGGCTAACTGGCGGCAGAGAAGGATCAGGTCGTCGTTTGCGATGCGGTTATGCTTAAATTGGGACCTTCCTTTTCCGGTGATTTCCGATGCCGGTTTTAGGCCGGCCCCCTGTTTAGTTTCACTAGCTACATTAACAACAACCAGCTCTTTTGCCTGCAGGCGGCTGACAGCCTCTTCTTGAGAATGAGCATCTAGAGAACCCATCTCTTTTTCGCCGCGTTTGTTACGAGCTGTGTAAAAAAACTTGGGCATCCTATTCCTCTCCTATCGTAATAGATAATGCCTCTTCAAGCGAAGTAAGGCCTTCTTCTACTTTTTTGAGAGCTGATTCATGCAAAGTCTGCATCCCGTTTGCCCGCGCAGCATCCTTTATTTTCTGAAAGGAAGCTTTTTGATTTATCATTGTCTGGATCTCTTGGTTTATTGGCATGACTTCAGAGATACAAAGCCTACCCCTATAACCAAGATTGTTACATTTAGGGCACCCCTTTGGCCTGTAAACAAGGTCCGATTTAAGCTTGATATTCTTGAGTATTTCTTTAGTAGGCTCATAAGCCTCCTTACAGTCAGGGCATATTTTACGCAGCAACCTCTGCCCGACTATCAATAGCAGCGAAGGGGCAAGCATATAGGTCTCTATCCCGATATCCATGAGGCGGGCGACCGCAGAAGGCGCGTCATTAGTATGCAAGGTGCTTAAGACTAAATGCCCGGTAAGGGCTGAACGGATACAGATCTGCGCTGTCTCCAAATCTCTTACCTCACCGACAAGCATTACATCGGGATCCTGCCTTAAGAAACTTCTAAGGGCTGCTGCAAAAGTAAGCCCTATTTCAGGTTTTACCTGCACCTGATTGATCCCTTCCAATTTATATTCAACAGGATCTTCAACAGTCATTATGTTTTTTGAGGGGCTTTTTATTTCGCTTAAAATAGCATAAAGGGTAGTAGTCTTACCGCTTCCTGTGGGGCCGGTTAAAAATACCAGTCCGTACGGAGAATAAATGGCCTTATGAAGATGCTCAAGCTGTTTAGGCTCAAAACCTAACAATTTAAGATCAAGCACTACGCTCGTTCTATCAAGAAGCCTTAGGACTGCCTTTTCGCCGTAAATTGTGGGAATTGTGGAAACACGGATATCTATAGGCCGGTCTTCAATTTTAACCATAATAGCCCCGTCCTGTGGAAGCCTCTTTTCGGCTATATCAAGTTTAGCAAGGATCTTGACGCGCGAAACAAGCGCCATATGCAGGTGCCTTGCAGGAGGAGGTATTTCAAAAAGTTTTCCGTCTATACGGTAACGCAGCGATATCCTATCCTTAAACGGCTCTATATGGATATCTGATGCCCGTTCATCGATTGCCTGCCGGATGATCAAGTCCACTAATTTTACTACCGGCGCCTCTTCGGCGCGGGCAATGAGTTTATCCAGGCTTAACTCTTCCTGCATACCTGCTGTTTCAAGGGGTATCGCCTCTTCCTCGACTCCGCCCTCATAGCTTGCTTTGACTGCGGCGTTTAACATTGCTGATTTACCGTAAAATTCCTCGATAGCCTTGCTAATATCCGCCCTGGTAGCAATAACTGTGTTTATTTCGCATCCGGTCATTTTCCTTAGATTGTCGATCAAGATGAAATCCAAAGGATCGAACATGGCAATCGTAAGCGACTTTAAGGTACGCGACAAAGCTAGAACGGAATTCTTTATAGCGAAATCATGCGGGATAAGACGGTCAAGACCCTGGTCAGCGGCAGGCTTAAGCATGCCGGTGCCGATAGAAAAATAAGGAATATTTAGCTGTTTGCCAAGCGCCGTCACCAGCTGTTCTTCCGTAACAATATTGAGCCTTACCAAGACCTCTCCAAGCCGGCCGCCTTCCTGATTTTGCGTAGTAATAGCCTGCTCAAGCTGGGTCTCATTTACGAGGCCCTCCCTTATCAACATCTCACCCAATCTTAAATATTTTTCTTTTCCCATTTTTCAAAAAAATAGGGGTCCTTTTCTAACCCCTATTTTATTAGTCATCTATCCGGCCTGCGGCAAGATAATTTTACTTTCTTTTGCTTTCAAAATTGCTAAGGCTAGAATCTATAACCAGATCACGGCCCATGCCAGAAGACGCATTCTGCTCTCTTACAGGCAGAGATAAAGGCACTGGCCTTGTCTGCGCTAACTTCATTTCGCTCGCTGAATCTTTGACAATGCGCGGGGTAATAAAAACTAACAACTCGCGCTCTTTATACTTAGGCATATCCTTATGCCTAAAAAGCGCTCCCAAAACAGGTATATCTCCTAAAATCGGCAATTTCGTAATAGTCTGGCTTTTCTCCTTACGTATAAGCCCACCTAATACAACTGTCTCCCCATCCTTAACGCGGACAGTTGATTTTGTGCTACGCTCTTCAGGATCTTTATAAGAGGCGGATTGAATTTCGCTTGCTACTGTATCCTTTACCGTAGGAACAATAAACATGGTTATTTCTCCCGCTTCCTTATAAATCTGGGGAGTTACCCTTAGGGTCACTCCGGTTTCCTGCCTTTCAGCTTCTACAGTTGTAACCGGAGTCTGGCCGCCACCTGTACTGGTAACTGAAACCTGTCCGATAGTTTCTTGAGTAGTGATCTTTATCTCGGCAGTTTCATTATTAAGCGTAAGAATCCTCGGCCTTGCTAAATAACGTGTATCGACATTTTTCCTTAACCAGTCTAACTGCACCTGATAAGTATTAGTTCCTGAATTAATAGCGATTGAGCCCCTATTGGCCTCATTAGCAAAAGTACTCATCCAACTGCCAAAAGGAAATCCTAAAGGAGCCGTAGCGCCGGTAACTACAGCAGTAAAGGGCGTCTGTCCGAATTTAAAACCTATAGTATCAATAATATTTTTACTTACATCCAGCATCTCGACCTCAAGTACAACTTGAGGAGTAGGTAAATCTAGCTCCTCTATTGTCTTAGCGATAATAGGCATTCTGCTCGGTATATCGCTGATTATAAGGCTATTAGTACGGCAATCCTCCACAACGCTTCCGTCCTTTGAAACGATTCCCTTTATTACATCAGTAATTGTACCGGAACCAATATCACCAGAAGTAGTACTTGAAGAGCTGGAAGAAGAAGTAGTAGAAGAGGAGTCAGAAGAGCTAGATATGCCAGCTGTTGTCTTCTCGCTCCTCATCTGAGAGGTCGAAACTGAAGCATACTTAAGATGAAATACCCTGGTTACCGTTTCAACGCCCAGCCTCCCCCAATCCTTTACAATAAAAATATTAGCTTCTTTATCATAGTCATAAGTAAGGCTATTGGCGCTAAAAAGCTTGTCCATCGCGCTTTTAAGGGTGACCTTGTCCAGATAAACAGTCAGCCTCCTATCCTGCACAGTGTCAGCAGCGACAAAATTCATCCCTGCCTGGATAGAAAGTATCTTTAGCACATCCTTAAGGCTTGCATCGCGCAAATCCATAGTTATCTGAGGCTGAATCTCGGTAATAGAAAAAGGCAGTATTGTATCCGCGTCCAGTTTTGCGACAAACAAACACAAACTGATCATAAAGATAAAGAAACCTGTCATTACTTTTTTCATTTTGACCTCCTCTAAAAAAATCCTGGAGCTGCTATTCTTTCACGGATCGCCCTGTCGTCCTGCCTTGCAGCGCCTTTTTGCGATTGGGCAATAGGCTGATCAGCAGGCGCAGGCAAAATATATTCGGCATCTGAATAATTAACAGTTATTCCTTTTTTCTCAATGTTAACAATACTTACATCGCTGATCTTATCTCCAACTTTAAGAATAGTATTATTGATAATGACTTGGGGGAAAGCCCCGCCTAAAACCAGCCCCTGTACATTCAGGCTTGGCAAGGGTTTTTTCTCCTTAATAACAGGCAACAATCCTATTTTCTGCTCTTTTACTTCCTCTTGTTCAGGCTTAAAAGGGTCCCTTAGATTGCCGGCCTTATATTGAAAAGTAGGCTTAACATAGGTTCCCATCGCCCCGGAGGGAACTTGTGATTTCTCAAGTTCTTTATAAGCATCAAATTCCCCCTTCGTAGCCAAAACTACGCTAGGTAAGGCTAAAATTAGCGCTAAAAACACAGCAATTTTTCTTGTCATTTTACTCATTTGCTCAAACCCGATTTGTTATTCTTTAATTGAAATAACATTTAATCGTAAAGTTGCGATTAATTCCCCTTTTTGACCGGCTGATTTTATGGTGATATCTTGAACAGCATAGAAATCGCTGAAGCTTTCGATGCCGGCAACAAATCTTCCCAAATTATGATAACTCGGGGCGATCACAGACAGCTCAAAAGAAGCCTTAGAATAATAATTCAGAGACTGCTCTCCTGCCGGCCTGATAGATGAAATCTTGACGTTAGCCGACTGCGCGAGAGCGGTTACGTTACTTATTACAGCTCCTGAATCCGGCCTTCTAAACAAAGGCCTATAATAAGCGACTTTATTTTCCAGTTCACTTATCTGTTTTATTATCTGATTCTTTTTAGTCTCTGACTCAATGCGGTATTTTAAATCCTCTATCTCCTTGTTCTGCTTTTTATAGATGTTGTTTGCGATTAAAAGACAAATCCCTATGACCAGAATATTCGGGATCAGATTCTTGTACTTATTTACCTGGTTTGTCAGTTCCATATTAACCCCTGCTTTATCTATTGCCTTTACACTCAATACGGAAATTAGTCACATTCCTCTTGTCAAGCATCCCCTGGTTCAAAGAGGCTATATTAATAGTATTGAAATATTTTGAAAACTCCGGGTCTCTCTTGAGATTCGAAATAAATTGATTCGCCGCGCCAAACTCGCTATCCGCATCTCCTAAATACACCATTCCTGTTATGATTAGATCTGAAGAACCATCATCTTTTTTATTAAAAACAAGGTCAGTCAACTGAATCCCGCTGCTGGAAGCACCGGCTATTGCCTCTAACACTTGAGTCAGGTATGTCTGCTTGTTTACTAAATCGCCGATTGCTCCTAACTTATTTTTAGTCTTAGTAGAAATGCTTACTAGATCTTCATATTTTGCTTTCTCATCTATTGATGAAACCTTTATTCGATTACCCATAATCTCATTTATGTTAGTGCTCAAAGGAGTGATCCGATAATAGCCAAAGCCAAAAATCGCGGCACATATTAAAATACCCAGAACCACTACCCTAAAATCTATCTTCATACCTCGGATTAAGTCAGAAATCTGGGACTTATCCAGCTTCAAGCCTCTTTCTCCAGCGGCATGTGCTTTTTTTTGCGCAGTCAATAAATTAATCGAGATATCTAATTTAATCGCCTTGAATAAAGAAACACAATAGCCTTTAATAAAATTAAGCGAGTAAGGCACGGATTGACCGATGAATTTATTAACATCCAAAAGCTTTGCTGAAAGGCCTAACTCCGAAAGAAATGACTCTATTGCGCTGCGGTTTTCAGGGTTGGACATAAAAAACAGGTTCTTAATGTCCTTCGAGGGAAATTTTCTGTGGTAATAGTCCAACGATACCCGTATTTCTGTCTTTAGCTTTTCCAGGGCCATCCCAGAGGATTCTTCAGCGGCGCCTTCAGTTGCTTCTGCGCCTGGTCCGCCGGTAAGAAAAATATCGCGGCTAAACAAAGGGAATCCATCCTCCAAAACTATAAAATTCACCTCTTCTTCCGATTTCAGGTCTCCCCATAGAACACCGTTTATCCCCTTAAGATTAACATTCGCCAGCTTCAAAGCACGCAAAGCACTGAAAGCGGAATACTCTATCGCATCCACTTTGATATTAAGCTCATTCATAATAGCGATATAACGGTCCAGAACATCTCTTTTGATCCCCATAAAAAGAATAAGGTTCTTATTATTTATCTTATCAAGCTGAACCTGAAAATCAGAAACCATTTCCTCAACCTTAAAAGGAATGTATTTTTTGGCTTCAAAATTCACCGCAGCATGCAATTCCTGGCGCGGTAAAACAGGCATTTCAAAATTACGGATTATCAGATCTTTACCGGAAAGACATATTGAGGCGCGCTTTGAATCAATGTTACCCCTTCTTAACTCATCCTTAAAAAGGGCCACTAATTCAACCATTTTTGCTTCCATAGGGACCTTTTCCTCTAACTCTCCGGCAGGAGCAACAGCCTGCAAAACCTGGGTATTATTTACAAGTTTTTTGCCCTTTGTTTCAGAAATAGCAATTAACTTTGACCCAAAATATATCCCCAACGAATTCATTCTTTTTCTCCGGATTTAACTTCTTTTGTCTGGCGTCTTTTGCTTTTAAGCCAGTCATCTACTTCCTTGCGGTCAAACCGCCATACTCCACCCACCTTGATCCCTGAAATTTTGCCTTCACTTAGCCAATTATAAATAGTCTGCTTCTTCAACCTAAGATAATTAGCCAACTCTTCTATATCCATTAATCTTGCCATAAAATTTATCCTTTTTGTCTCTATACACTGCAGAATAGAATAAAACATATTTTTTAACTTTTGTCAAGTGTTTTTTCATATATTCTTACTTAGACTTACTTATGTGTATATTCTCCCGTCGATAAACAAACTTAGCTAAATAGCATAAGTTTATAATAAACTTACTTATTCTATGTTATGTTGGTAAAGATTTGATTTAAGGCGTGAAGGTATAATCAGCGGTAGCTCTTACGCAAACAGGCACCCCTGCAGGCGGGTTGCAGCCATCAGTTCCGTTAGGCGAAACCTTAATGTCTACGTATAAAATTGTCCTTGGAAGGCTTGGTTCAGGGATGTTAGGTGCGGTACAGTTGCGGCAAAGCCTACGCGTATAAGAAGCGCTGCCAGGAGCAGGCACTGGCCAGTTTACAGCATCATCCTGCCTCCTTAACTTATCCAAAGCGTAGTTAATGCC
>JAHJJA010000146.1 GCA_018822885.1 Candidatus Omnitrophota bacterium | reverse complement strand
GGCATGTTAAGATTGCCATGCTTAAGCCACTCTACCGGATAGGTAAAATGATAATTAAGGCAATCCCAGCCAAAAGTAGGATTTATAAGATTGACGCATATCTTAGCCAGTCCAAAACATAAAATAACACAGCTTAAGAAAAGTATGACTTTGTTTTCCAATAACCTGGATATTTCTTCTCGGATCCCCGCGACCCCAAAGGTTGATGGACAAGATTTTGCGAAGAGCCATACAAAAATCAAAACGGCTAAATTCAGCAAAACCAGGTTATTTAAATAAAGAATGCCGGCGATGCCCAAAGCCAGCTCGGTCAGGATTATTTGAGAAAAATATACCAGAACCCAGGCGATAAGCCCATCGATAATGTTTTTTAGGCGTAGCAGCCTGTAAACTACCAGAAAAGAACTGGCCAGCACCAATAAATTCATAAAAAACAAAACAGTCATATTATTTTATGTCTACGAGTTTGACTACAATAAACGCCCCGCTGGCGAATACCTTTATCAATACCGGGATATTCTGCTTACCTTCTGCCAAAACCATTGTCACCTGCGAACGGTGGTAAGGATTATCCTTATCCCGCCTGGACACAACCCCCTTCAAAGTATAAGTCTTGATCACGCGGCCGCCTATAGACGAATCCTTAGAAGAAACTCCTGCTCTTAAACAATAATTCTTCTGGTTTGTATTAATGCTTCCTTCGAAATCCTTAAGACCGGACAGATCCATCCTGCTTATTTTATTGATCAAAGACAAAGGATCATGTGTATCCGGAAGTATAGCCCTATCCTCTCCGCGCAAGGTCATGACCCCTTTCTGCTGGTCATAAAACACCTCTTTAAGAGCAGCTTCTTTACCGGGAGCAGACATCTTCTGGGAAAAGAAATAAGGATTTCCTGAACTCGGGTTTACGTAAGAATCAAGGTTTATACTTGCCTGAAAGAATCTAGAAAACACCTTTAGCACTCCGGCATAGGCTTTTAAGTGGTTTGCCTTAGAGCCTTTATAGAGTTCTTGTGTAGCAGGATAAAAAACTGCCTCTGCGGCAGGTATTAAGCCGAATAGATAGATCCTGTAGACCAATACCCCGGGCCGGATCTCCCCCTTACGCATCAGGTTAGAGATTATTAAATTCGGATTGCTGTTACGGTTGATTACAAAAGCAGCTACCAAAACAATGATTATGACCAATATCAATAATTTTTTCATTTTCCTCTCCTATCGTAACATATTTAGCCAGAATAGCTTATTATATTATCATGAACAAATAAAAACAGCAAACAAAAAAAGGGACGTTCCGATAAAACGCCCCCTACCTTCCCTGCTTTGTCTTTCTTTTACTTTAACAATTTAGCTCTTAATTATTATAATTTAGGGTCAATGGCATCAGCCGTAATCTCGTAAACATCAATCTGACCGGCTGATCTGACACAGGAAACCCCGTTTCGAGGGCACTCCTCCTGCGGAAATGATTTGATTAACTTTAAGCCTTTATTAACGGAAATCTTAGCAAACTCTTCTTTGTCATCAATCAAATCAGTAGAAAGATACTTCTCTTTATGCACTAAAACATAATCTACGCCTAACCCCTTTAAAAGCCCTGCGGTGCCAAAGCCGGACAACTTGATGATCTTTTGCGCAAAATCATTAGCAGGCGTCCCCGGAAAAGAACCGTTTATTATCCTTTTTTCATGAACGGTCTGGTAAAATTTATACATCTCATTCGGGGTGATGTGGTCTAAAGGGTACTCCGCTATAACGAAATCTTCTGGCTTGGCTTTTAACCAGTAATATACGGCCGGGGCTTTTGAGACATCGAGGACTTTATATGGAGGCCAGTTCCAAAACTCAAATAATACCAGCCCGCAAAGAATCGTAGTGAGCACGGCCTTGATTAAATTATTCCTGAACCTTTCCAGGATAAACCTCAATCCAAACCCCGCTAAAACCGCTATTACCAGCATCAATACGATCCCGAATCTGCAATAAGCACGAAACATCGGCACGATCTTATAAGTAAAAAATGACGGCATGTAGATCTTTAGCGGCCCGATCTGCCACCAGGGAGGCTGAGAATAAAACCAAGATGCAACTACCAGAAAGATAAGGAAACCTAAAAAGAAATTTTCCCCGGTCTTCTGGGTTTTACGGGTCTTCTTCCAACGCAAAAATGCGAAAAACGCAAGTATCAAAGGAATCCAACCCAAATAAAGCGTATGTTCCGTAACGCTTTCTCCGTATAACTGTGAGCCAAGAAACTGCCCGGTAAAATCACCGAACAAAGGATGCACTACAGCGGGGAGAAAATAACTCAACGGCCTTGCTGATTGGGCAAACAGATCATCAAATGGTCTTAAGTAAGGGTTGTAAGCTGAAGCCTGCGCAGAGTGCGCCCCGAAAATCCCTTTTAACATAGGATACATCGCAGGGATACTTATGATAAACGATAAAAATATGGCTAAGAATAAAAAACCGATAAGCCTGCGCTTGCTATTCTTGCTTAGGTGACTATCGGAATCAGCCCTATCAAAGAGCAAGACGAAAAAGATAAAAAACATAGTCATGATATACATAAAAAAGCTGTATTGGTAATCTGTAGCCACGCCCAAAGACAATACCAGGGCAAGAAATATACAGCTGGCTATACCTTGCTTATTTCGTAACCTAAAGATCGCCAATAGGCATAACGGAAGCCACTGTATCTGGACCAACCCAAAGTGCTGCCAGCTGCGCACAAAATAATAGGGACAAAACGCAAAGATCAATCCTGAAAATATCGAACTTAACTGATTCTTAGTGAGATAATATACCAGGTAATAGGTAAATAACGCCGAGAGGATAAAGCTGGTGTAGATCACTATGTTATAAGCCAGGATCTCATTTAGAAAGGTAATAGTAAGGAATCTTCCGGCGACTTCCCAAAGCGGCCAGACAAAGATCTTGGCATGTGTGAAACCAAACGGCACTGCCATCATATAGTCAGCGGTATAAGCAATGTGTTTTAGAAAACAAAGCTTATACCACCAGAACTGACGGATAATACCGAAGATCTCGTCGGAACTAAAGAAATAAGGCACAAAAGTCTTGAACCTGAACAATAAAGGATAAGTAAAAACTGATCCTGCGGCGAAAAAAACTAAAAAGGCGCTTAATGAGCGCGGATTAAATATTTTCTTTAAGATCATTTTGATTGTTTGTCTTCGGCTTTACACAAAATTATAACGCCCCTGCTGAATAAACCCGGCATTAATCCGGCTAAAAAAGTAAAAAAAGAATCCGGGATAAATCTTAGGAAAAAACTTAGCCTCCCCCCGCTCGAAGACCAGTATTTAATACCTATAACCCAGAAATGCTCTTTCATGAAACCGATACTTTGAGTTACCGTAGGAAAATGCAGATGCTTATCCATGCTTTTTAAGGCATTATCATCAATACCCATCCCAAACAAAGCCCTTAACCTCGAAAATAGATTATACTCATTGGGAAGAGACACTAAGACTAATCCCCCCGCATTTAAAAAAGGCCTGATCTTATCAAGTAGATTTCCCGGAGACTTCAAATGCTCCAATACCTCCGTTATAATGATCAGGTCAAATCTTGATTTAAACGGGAAATATCCTTTTTCAAGGTCTGCTTTAATTACCCTGACATTATTAGCCGAGGCAAGCTTTAGGTTAGCATCATCAAGGTCCACTCCAAAGTAACTGACAGGTTTTAGCTCCCTTAAATAATAAAAATTCTTGGCGTCACAGCAACCGATCTCTAAAACCCTGGAGCCGCTTTTTAGATGTGGCGAAGCCAATTCGCTGTAAATGAGCCTATTGATTTCTGGTTTCATAGATGAATTTCTTTAAATATGCTGATCCAATTTCGCGATAATAATAAACTGGAACGAGATCAATGTAGGAAATATCCTGATCTTTGAAGCCAAGCCGGGGTAATCAATACCGACGACCTTGAAGCCGGAGCTTTCCAAAATCCTTTTAGCGCTTGAGAGCGTAAAAAATCTAAGATGCGTCTTATCCAATATTCCAGAATCCTGATATGTGAACTTGCCAAAAAGAAGATTGAGACGGATATCGAGCCTGGCGATATTAGGCAGTGAAACTATAATCAAACCTTCGGGATTTAAATACCTCTTAAGCTGCATCAGGCATAGAGCGGGATCCTTGAGGTGCTCTAAAATATCGGCGAAAACCATCACATCAAAATACTTATCCGGATAAGGCAGGGCCTTAAGCTGCTCGAGGTCTTCCACGATGATATTGTCGCAAAACTTTCTGGCGAGGTTAGCCGATTCTGCATCCGCTTCTATACCCACAGTAAAACAACCGTTGCTTTTAAATTCCTTGCACAAATACCCTTTATTACATCCGACATCCAGGACTTTCTTACGGCTTCCTACATACTTTATTATCTTGGCATGGGCCGAATGCGGATCGCCGCAATATTGATATACCTCAAAGGCTGAATCTTTTTTCGCTGACATAAAACCCCCCTTAAATAACTAAAAAACTACACATCCTTTCTGCATATGGGAAATAATCTCTTGATCGCTAATACTCCTGATCTTATTCTGGACTATCCGTCTTTGGGCAAGAATATACGGCAACTCACTTATGTTCCAGACAATCGCCCAAAAAGAGCTCAAAGCCACCTTAGTTCCGACAGTAAAAAACTCTCTTACGAAATTTAACAAGTAGATAAGAATAAGCACGGGCAAATATTTAATAAGGCTGATTGCAGAGTAATTCTTTAAAAGTCCGGCGATCCTGTTCTTTCTCACATACCAGGCAACTTTTGCGTTAGCAGTGAACTTAGACATACTTAATGAACCCTTATGGTAAACTAATGCCTTTGGTATCAAAACAATTCTATACCCCTTAAGGCGGATCCTCCACGACAGATCAGCATCTTCCCAGTGCATGCCGAATCTCTCGTCGAAAATCCCGACTTCATCCAGAACCTTTCGCTTTAAAATCATAGCTGTCCCGCCGGCGTAAAAAATATCTCCAACGTCATCAAACTGTCCATTATCGATTTCTCCGCTGCCAAAACCTTTTGCAAAACCATATTTATCAATAGTCGCTCCGGCGTAATCTATTTTAGCAGGATTTTGATTAAAAATGCGTATCTTTGGCTGGGCCGCCCCTATTTCCTCATCCCCCATCACCAAGGCGATCTCCCGAAGCCACTTAGGATCTACTTCGGTATCATTATTCAGGACAATTATATACTCCCCCTTCGCTTCCCTGATACCTATGTTGTTGCCTCCGGTAAAAAATGTGTTTTCTTTATTCCTGATTATCCTGATCTTCCTGTTTGCGCCAAAAATCGACTCTATCAATTCAATGCTGCCGTCAGTAGAAGCATTATCGACCAGAACCACTTCAAAATT
>JAHJJA010000145.1 GCA_018822885.1 Candidatus Omnitrophota bacterium | reverse complement strand
TTTTAATCCCTCGCAGGAATCCCTGGGTTTTACAAGCTGGGGGATGAATAGAGTTGTGTTTGTCCTGCTCGGGATGAATCCCCAAACTTTAGTCGGGGTGATTCAATTTAAGCAAAAAAAGGAGCTATTATGAAAGGTATAATTTTGGCTGGTGGAAAGGCAACCAGGCTCTATCCTGTAACGCGGGCGGTCTGTAAACAGCTCTTGCCGGTTTACGACAAACCGATGATCTACTATCCTCTTTCTGCGCTTTTACTGGCAGGGATAAGGGATATCCTGATAATCTCTTCTCCTAATGTCTTGCCCAGGTTTGAGGAACTGTTTGGGGATGGTTCTTCGCTGGGGATCAAGATCTATTACACCGAGCAGGAGGAGCCTCGCGGGATAGCAGAGAGCCTTATTATCGGAGAAGAATTCGTCGGTAATGACAAGGTCTGCCTGATCCTCGGAGACAATATCTTCTACGGGGACAGCCTATCTGAAATTCTACAGGAAGCCGCCTCTCTTAAAGATGGCGCTGTTGTGTTTGGTTATTATGTCAAGAACCCCCAGAGGTACGGCGTAATAGATTTCAATAAGCATTGCAAGGTCACCTCCATCAGTGAAAAACCAAAGATACCTAAGTCAAACTGGGCGGTGACAGGGATGTATTTTTTTGATAAAAATGCGGCTAAGATCGCCAAGTCTGTCAAACCCTCAAAGAGAGGGGAGCTGGAGATCACGGATGTGAATAGCGCTTATCTTAAGAAGGGAAAACTAAAGGTGAAGCTTTTAAGCCGAGGATACGCCTGGCTTGACACCGGCACGCACGAATCGCTGATCGACGCTTCGGTTTTTATCAAGACTATTGAAGACAGACAGGGGTTAAAGATCGGCTGTATAGAAGAGGCCGCCTACAGGATGGGTTTTATTGGTAAGAAACAACTTTTAAATCTGTCTAAAGATATTAATACTACTTACGGGGAATACTTAAGGAGCTTATTAGATGAAAGATAAGATTTTGATTTTTGGCAAAGGCTTTATCGGTACCCGTCTGCAGGAGGCATTAGATTGCCGCTGTACAGACAGGATGATCCTGACTTTAGCAGATATAGAGGAAGAAATAAAAAAGTTTAAGCCAAAGATCATTATTAATTGTATCGGCTATATCGGCAGGAATGTCGATGAATGCGAGTTTAATAAGGACGCCACGCTTTCGGCAAATTCTTTTGTCCCGATCCTGATGGCTGAAGCTGCTCTGCGCAATAATATCAAGCTTGTGCACATAAGCAGCGGCTGTATATTTAAATACGACTACAAAAAAGACAAACCGATAAAAGAGGATAGGGTGCCTGATTTCTTCGATCTATTTTACAGCCGTTCAAAGATCTACGCGGAAAGGGCCCTTGAGGCGCTGATGAAGAAGTACCCGATTTTGATCGTGCGCATCCGCGTGCCCTTGGATGATCGTCCCAGTCCAAGAAACCTTCTGGATAAGCTTAAGAAGTATAAAGATATTATCGATGTTCCCAACACCGTCACCTACCTTCCTGATTTTGTAAAAGCAATCAGGCACCTGATCAAAATAAATGCTGCCGGTATCTACCACGTCGCCTGCAAAGGGGCATTGTATTATCCTGACCTGATGAAGGCGTATAAAAAATATGTTCCTGATTTTGAATACAAGGTAATTCCATTGAAAAAACTCGGATTAGTAAGGACAAATCTGGTGCTCTCTACGGAGAAACTCGCGAAAAGCGGCTTTAAGGTAAGAAAAGTCGAGGAGGTCATAGAAGAATGCGTGAAAAATTACCTAAAATATTAATTACCGGCGCAGCCGGTTTTATCGGCAGCGCTTTTTTTAGATTGCTGTCCAGGGACTGTCCCCGACGTGCTATTAAGAGCAGTAAGGGGACTGTCCCTATAGTTTTGGATAAACTTACATACGCCGCGGATTTAAAGAGGCTTGAGTGCGCAAGTAATCTTTGTAATATCTACAAAGTCGATATATGCGATAAGAAGAGCCTGCTTTCCGTATTTGAGAAGGAGAGGCCGGCTATAGTAGTCAATTTTGCCGCCGAGACCCATGTTGACAGAAGCATAATTGATCCGAGCGAGTTCTTAAAGACCAATGTCATCGGGACGCAACTTTTGTTAGATTGCGCCAAGAAGATCGGCACCAAGAGGTTTTTACATATCTCTACCGATGAGGTTTATGGGGATATTTTAAGAGGAAAATTCCGCGAGGGTTACCCTCTTAAACCTAACAGCCCGTATGCCGCCTCAAAAGCAGCCTCTGATCTTTTAGTTAAATCCTATGTCAGGACTTATGGTTTTCCAGCGCTGATCATCAGGGCCTGTAATAATTACGGGCCATGGCAGTATCCGGAGAAACTCATACCTTATGCAATATTGCGTGTATTAAATGGGGAAAAGATCCCGGTGTATGGGAAAGGTAAAAATGTCCGGGAATGGCTTTATGTTGAAGATTGCGCGGAAGGTATTTTGGCTGTCTTAAAGAGAGGCAGAATAGGAGAGGTCTATAATATCGGCAGCGAACAGGAGATGGAAAATATTGAAGTCGTAAGGATGCTTTTAAAGGCTTTGGGTAAAAACAAAAATGATTTTGAATTTGTAAAAGACAGGCCCGGCCATGACCTAAGATATAGCCTTGATACCAGTAAGACAAGGAAAGAGACCGGCTGGAGCCCAAAGATAAGATTTAGCAAAGGTTTAGACTTGACTGTAAAATGGTGTTTAGAAAACAAAAGTTGGCTTTTGGGAAAGCATAAAGAAATCGCTGCTTTTTATAAGAAGAGGTAGGAAGATGTCTGTAGTCATAGTTAGCGGTTCATGCGGCTTGATCGGTTCAGAGACAGTAAGTTTTTTCTGCGAAAAAGGTTTTGATGTAGTCGGTATTGACAATAACATGCGTAAAACCTTTTTTGGCGAAGACGGCAGCGTAATTTGGAACAAGGATAGGCTTGAGAAGAAGTATAAAAATTACGAACATTTTTCTTCTGATATACGTGATGAAGATGGATTGAATAAGATTTTTGAAAGATTCGGCCAGAATACCCTCTTAATTGTTCATGCCGCTGCACAGCCCTCTCATGATTGGGCGGCAATAGAGCCTAAAACTGATTTTACTGTAAACGCGCTGGGGACCATTGAACTCTTAGAGGTGTTTAGAAAATTCTGTCCTAAGGCAGTGTTTATTTTTACCTCCACGAATAAGGTTTACGGGGATAGGCCGAATTCCCTTCCTTTGGTAGAACTCGAAAAAAGATTTGAGTTACCTCAAGATCATCAATACTATAAGGGAATCGATGAATCAATGAGCATTGATAATTGCCTGCATAGCGTTTTCGGTGCCTCAAAAGTAGCTGCCGATGTGATGACCCAGGAGTATGGGCGTTATTTTGGTTTAAAGACAGCTATTTTTAGAGGAGGCTGCCTTACTGGCCCGGCTCATTCTGGGGCGGAGCTTCACGGATTCTTATCTTATTTAGTCAGGTGCGCCATTACCGGACGAAAATATAAAGTATACGGTTACAAGGCAAAGCAGGTCAGGGATAATATCCATTCTTATGACTTGGTAAATGCCTTTTATCATTTTTTTAAAGATCCCCGTTGCGGTGAAGTCTATAATATCGGCGGCTCAAGGTTTGCCAATGTCTCCGTGCTTGAGGCAATAGAGATGTGTGAAAAACTTTCCGGCAAGAAATTCAGTTATGAGTATTTTGAGACAAACAGGATAGGAGACCATATCTGGTGGATAAGCGATGTGTCTAAATTTAAAACTCATTATCCTGGTTGGGATTTTAAGTATGGCATTGAAGATACTATAAAAGGGATCTTCCAAATGCAGAAGGAGGTCTTAGATGAATAATCATCTTTGGCCGGCAGTAGGAGCGGCTGCGGCACTCCTGACCATGTTCTCTTTTGTCCCCCAGATTATAAAAGGCTTCAGGACTAAATCCGTCAAGGATGTGAGTATAATCACTTTGGTGCAATTGTCTATCGGGGTTTCGCTTTGGATGCTTTATGGGGCATATTTAAGAGACAGGATAATCATTGTCGCTAACGCTATAACGCTGACGAGTTTGGTGATTTTATTGGTCCTGTATTTTATTTACGGAAGGAAGGCTTAATTGTTCTAATTTGTCATTGCGAGCCCCGCCTTTAGGCGGAGCGAAGCAATCGCATTTTGAGATTGCTTCGTCGCGAAAATACTTAAGCTATACGCTCCTCGCAATGACAGAAAGAAGCGGGTTTGCAATGACAGTTGAAAGTTGATTAAAAATTTAACATTTTCTGGAGGAGATGCATGAAAAAAGTTCTTATTACCGGTATTGACGGACAGGATGGATCGTATCTTTCCGAGTTTCTCCTTGAAAAAGGTTACGAGGTGCACGGAATAGTAAGGCGCGTTTCTCTTGAAGACCCGGGGCATCATTTCTGGAGGATCAGGCATATACTAAATAAGATCAAGATCCACGCCGGCTCTCTAGAAAGTTACCCGAGTCTATTCAAGATCTGCGCGAGCGTAAAACCCGATGAGTGTTATCATTTAGCGGCCCAGAGTTTTGTAAGTTATTCTTTTGAGGATGAGTTCTCGACCATAAACACGAATATTAACGGGACGCATTTTATACTTTCTTCCATAAAGGAGGCGGTGCCAAAGTGCAAGTTTTATTTTGCCGCTACCAGCGAGATGTTTGGGCACGCAAAAGAAGTGCCGCAGAATGAAGATACGCCGTTTCATCCGCGCTCCCCTTATGGTATCTCCAAGGTGGCCGGATTTGACCTTACGCGTAATTACCGCGAGGCATATGGGATGTTCGCTCTTTCAGGGATCCTTTTCAACCATGAGAGCCCAAGGCGCGGTTTTGAGTTTGTAACGAGAAAGATCACTAACGCTGTCGCCGAAATAAAACTCGGTTTATTAAAGGAATTGAGGTTAGGAAACCTTGAGGCAAAAAGGGACTGGGGATTTTCCGGAGATTATGTCAGGGCGATGTGGCTGATGATGCAGCTTGATAAGCCGGATGATTTTGTCATCGGGACCGCGGAGACCCACACAGTCCAGGAATTCATAGAATTGGCTTTTGGCCATGCCGGGCTTGACTGGAAGGATTACGTGGTGATCGATGAGAACCTTTATCGGCCTTCCGAAGTAAATATTCTTAGGGCGGATTATTCTAAGGCTAAAAAGATCTTAGGGTGGGAGCCAAAGGTAACTTTCCAAGAGTTAGTAAAAATGATGGTTGACGCGGATTTGGAAAGGTTAAGCAGGGGCAAGGGTAACTGTAAATGAAAGCATTAATCACAGGTATCGCCGGCTTTACGGCAAGCCATTTGGCCGATGTTCTTTTAAAACAGGGTTTAGAAGTCAGCGGTATAGATTTAGCAGGCTCCAGGCTTGATAATCTTTTGCATATTAAGAATAAAATCAAGCTTTATAGTTGTGATATCGGCGATGCCGCTGGATTAGCCAAGGTCTTTAAGAAGGTGAAGCCGGATTTTATTTTTCATCTTGCGGCCCAGTCTGTTCCTTATGAGTCATGGGCCAGGCCTGTCCAATCGCTTTCTATTAATATACTTGGCACCGTTAACGTATTAGAGGCGGTAAGGAGCCTTAAATTAAATTCACGGGTTCATCTTGCCTGCAGCGCCGAGGGGTATGGTTTAGTAAAACCCGGCCAGATTCCCGTGAGGGAGGAGCAGCTTTTTCTTCCTTTAAGCCCTTACGCGGTCGGTAAAGCCGGGCAGGATCTGTTAGGATTTCAGTATTTTAAGAGTTATGGTATGTTTATTGTCAGGACGCGCGCTTTTAATCATATCGGGCCGCGCATGAATCAAAGATTTGCCGCTTCTAATTTTGCAAGGCAGATCGCCTTGATTGAAAAAGGAAAGCAAGAGCCGGTTATCTTAGTAGGGAGCCTTGATCCGGTAAGAGATTTTACTGATGCAAGAGATGTCGCGATTGCTTATTGGTTGAGTTTGAAGAAAGGAAAAGCCGGCGAGGCTTATAACGTCTGTTCCGGTAAAGGTTATAAAATGAAGGCTCTTTTGGGTATACTTTTGAGTTTCTCTAAAGAAAAGATCAAAGTAAAAACTGATAAGGCGCGGCTTAGGCCTTCGGATGTATTGATGCTGGTAGGGGATCATACAAGGATTTCTAAGACGACCGGATGGAGGCCCAGGATCTCATTTGAACAAAGCCTTAAAGATATCCTGAATTACTGGAGAGAAAGAGTATAAGATGAAGCGGATCCATGTTGGCGAGTTCAGGCTTGGCAGGAAAGAAGAGCGTGCCTTATTCGATGTTATTGATACCGGTTGGCTTTCTGAAGGGAAAAAGACCTATGAATTCGAAAAAGCGTGGGCTAAATATATAGGCACGCATTATGCTGTTGCGGTCAATTCCGGGACCTCTGCTTTGGTCGCAGGTTTAGTAGCGCTTAAAAATAAATTTGGCATTAAAGACGGAGCCAAAGTGATCACCACACCTTTGACTTTTATCGCCACCATCAACGCTATTTGGCATAGCGGGCTTAGGCCGGTTTTTGTAGATATAGACCCAAGGACATTTGTCATCACTCCGGAAGATATTGAGAAGGCGTTAAAAGATGAGAAGGATGTCGCTGTTGTCCTTCCGGTGCATCTTATGGGTTATCCGGCTGATATGGACAGGATAAACGCCATCGCCAAGAAAAATAATGTTTTGGTTGTTGAAGACGCGGCGCAGGCGCACGGCACGCTTTACAAGGGTAAGCGCGTGGGTTCTTTATCGGAGTTTGCTATTTTCTCTTTTTATGTCGCGCACAATATCCAGGCAGGAGAGATGGGGGCTGTGACGACCAACGACCACCGCCTTTTTAAATTGATAAAGAAGATCAAGGCGCACGGAAGGATGTGCGAGTGTGAGGTCTGCACTCGTAGTACCGGCAAGTGTGTTCTAATGGATGCGTATAAGGGCAGGGAGGATTTTGACCCCCGCTTTCACCACGATTTGATCGGTTACAACTTTAAGGTAATGGAATTTCAGACATCGCTTGCTTCGACCCAACTGAAAAAAGCAAATCAGATCTTCAAGAAAAGAAGTTTTAACGTGAAGTATCTTAATGATAATCTCTGCGAATTCAGCGATATCCTGCAGCTGCCCTCTTATTCCGAGGATATAAGTTATTTGGCCTATCCGATCGTCTTAAAGAAGCAAAAGCATCACAAGATCCCCTGTTTTAAATTGCGGCGGGAATTGGAGAAGCACGGCGTAGAGACAAGGCCTTTGTTTGGGTGCATCCCCACGCAGCAGCCGGCGTATCAGTTCTTAAAAGAGCGCTACGCAGATAGGCTTCCTAATGCCGAATATGTGGGTGAGAACGGTTTTTATATCGGCTGCCATCAGTATTTATCAAAGCGAGACCTTGATTATATCGTAGAGACATTTGCGAAGATAATGAAAGGATTGACATGGAGCCATTAGTCAGCGTGATCGTTCCGACTTATAATTCCGCAAGGACCCTTGATGAGTGTTTGGGAGCGCTTAAAAGGCAGGAGTATAAGAATATAGAGATTATCGTCACGGATTCATTCAGTAAAGATAAGACCAAGGAGATCGCTAAAAGATACGGCGCCAAGATCCTTGACGCGGAGACCCTGGCACTGGCGCGTAAAATGGGGGTAGAGCTAAGTAAGGGTAAATATATATTATTTCTTGATTCCGACCAGATCATCGAGCCTGATACGATCAGCCGCAGCGTCGAAGCCTGTGAAGCGGGGGGTTTTGACGGCGTGACTCATTTCGAGCGCTCTAAGATCCACAAGAATACATTTGTTGAGCGCTTGATCAACTACGATAAGTGGATCTTTCATTCAGAGCAGGATGATGACCCGATATACGGCACTGCAGAGCCCCGTTTTTTTAAGGCGGATTTAGTTAAAAAAATAGACTTTTTGGATAATCCTCCGATAACTTTTGAACTGGCGATTATAAACCTGAAGATGAATAAGATGGGTGCCAGGATAAAGTTCGTTGATGCTTATATCTATCATTATGAGACACCGACTTTCTGGCATGTGGCAAGGAAGTTTTACCGCTACGGATTTTATTACATTCCGGCTTTAAAGAGGTTTCCTAATCTTGTTTTGCATCACAGCGCGCCAAGGCGTTCGTATTTTAGCGCAAGGGCCCTGACGCATCCGTTTTTATTGCTTGGGCTTTTTTTCCTTTACGGGGTCAAGGGTGTAGCGACTTTTTGCGGTATTGTCGCATCGAGTTTTATGTCTAAATGCTAAAGAACTTAACTTTTGCCGTAGCTGTTTCTACTTTTAACCGTAACGAAGACCTGAATAAGTGTTTAGAATCTTTATCAAAACAGAGTTTTAAAGATTTTGAAGTTGTAATCGGAAACGGCGGGGATCCTAAGGGCGTAGAGGAAGTTGTTGCAAAGTTTAATAATCTAAAGATCAAGGTAGCAAACCAGGAAAGAAAAGGAATAGTCGAGGGCAGAAGCCTTGGGTGGAGGAATGCCCAAGCGGATATAGTCTGTTTTATTGATGATGACCTTGTAGTGTCTCCTGACTGGTTAAGAGAGGTAAGGGAGACATTCCTTTCTGATGAGAAGATCGGCGGCGTATCCGGCCCGACTATTATACCGCAGGATAGGTTAAAAAACAGGGATATGTCGTTGTTTTTAGCTTTTCCCGACGAAATAAAGAATATATTCTTGAGGTTTATTGTTAAGATCTATCTGTGTTTGGTGCTTGAGAATAAAGTAAAAGTTGTGGGAAGGATTTTACCTAGCGGGGCGTTTACCCCGGGCTCAAACTTTATTGAATGCACAAAACTTCCTGCGCCTGTTGATGTAGATTATCTTGAGGCTTGCCATATGTGTTTTTACAGGTCTTTTTTTGAGAAAACAGGAGGATTCGATTACGCCTATACCGGGACCGGTGAGTGGAATGAGCCTGATTTTTCTTTTAAGGTGCGCAGGCTGGGGTATCGTTTGGTGTTTAATCCTAAGGCCGTGACCGAGCACCATATCAGCCAGGGCGGGGTGTTTAAGGCACGCACCTTTGCTTACGAGCGCAGCAGGAATTTCATTTATTTCT
>JAHJJA010000144.1 GCA_018822885.1 Candidatus Omnitrophota bacterium | reverse complement strand
TCATATTAAATAAAAGTATAACATATTCTGGGGTTGTTTGCCAAAAAAAGTCGGTATTTTTTAGTTTGACTTTTATATGATCTGGGGGTAAGATAAGCGCTAATATAATAGGTGAGGGGCCATTATTTAATAGCGGGTTAAAAAGGAGATATATGCGTAAATTAATTTTTCTTGGTTTTATTTTGGCTTATTTTATTTGCGCTTTAAACCTGCAAAATTCCTCTGCTGCCCCCCAGAATGTCAATTCAGATGCAAATATCAATAATAACGGTAAAAACGACGGACTTAAATTCAAAGCAGATGTTACTCTGACTGTTGGAAATAATGATTCTGTAAATAGCAACGCTAATGTCGACGGGGTCGTGACTACTGTCGGTGACGGTACCGGGACAGTGACCTTTAACGGTAATTCCGCGACTAACGGAAATTTTGGCGCTTCCGGGGGGGGCTTAAAGCAGATCAATGCTGATGGGGGTGCCGCTAAAACCGTTTCTTTTAACGGCAATATCTTTGCCTCTATCCTTAATTTCGGCGGCAATGGCACGGTCACTTTAGCTGATACCAATGATCTAACCGGGACTGTAGCTACTTCAACGGATAATAAAGGTAAACTTACTTTTCTCGGTTCTTCTAATGTAAGCGGTGATGTGGGCGCATCCGGAATGATTCTTAATCAGATCAATGCTGACGGGGCTGGTAATACTGTTGCTTTCGGAGGAGATGTTTTTGCAAACACGCTTAATTTCGGCGCAGATGGCACGGTTTCGATCGCTGATTCAAAGAATCTTACCGCCGAAATAACAACTTCTTCAGGCGGGACAGGCACTTTGACTTTTCTCGGGGATTCTACCGTATCGGGTAAGGTCGGAGCCAGCGGCACTTCTCTTTTACAGGTGAATGCAAACGGCATCGGTAAGAATGTCAATTTTAATAACAATGTTTTCGCAAACACGCTTAATTTCGGAGCGGATGGCACTGTTACTATGGCCAATAATAGAGATATTGAAGCGGTTGTCACTACCTCTACGGATAATACCGGTACGCTTACTTTTTCCGGAGGCAATTCTACCGTGACCGGAGATCTCGGGGCTTTGGGAGCTGCGCTTAAAAAGATCAATGCAGATGGCACTAAACTTATCCTTAAAGGAAACGCAGTGGCAACTAATCTTAATTTTGGGGCTGATGGCACGGTGACTATGGGGCTGAATAAGGATTTTACCGGAGCGATAACAACTTCAGCAGATAATACAGGCACACTGACTTTTAACGGTAAATCTGATATTACGGGGAATGTAGGCACAGCCGCGGCAGCGCTGAAGAAGATCAGTATTGACGGGGCTAATAAAGTGGTCAGGTTTGTAGGGGATGTGTTTGCAAAGGCGCTTGATTTTAGCACGGATAACACGGTCAGGATAGCAGATGGGTATAACCTTAATTCCCCTGTAACGACTTCTGCTACTAACACGGGGACATTGACTTTTCAGGGAGCGACTACAACCGGAGGGGATATGGGCACTCTTTCGGGAAATTTGTTAGCCGAGGTTAATTTTAATGGAGCTACAAGCCTTGGGCATAATATTGCCGCAACCACGACAACAGTAAAAAGCGGCAGCACTGTTACTCTTAGTAAAGACATCACTGCGGAGGGAGATTTTACTCTAGCAAGCGCGGCTGATAGTATCCTTGATCTAGGGGAAAACACCTTGACGCTTACAGGCTCAGGAATTTATTCGCAAAAAAATACCTCACAGCTTAAGTTAGGAGTTTCAGGAACAAATTCAGGTTCGATTGTCGCAAGCGGCAATGCCTCTGTAAAAGCCGGGAGCGTGCTTGATATAATCGTTAATAGTTATGTCCCTAATAACACTTCCTTTAAGATAATAGACGGAGCAGGAGGCGCCGGCGTTAACGTGCCGACCACGATCAATTCAAACAATCCGACAATGTATACATTTTCAGCTTCTACTGATGGAGCTGACCTGACCATAACCGCAGCCAGGGTAAATGAATTTAATAATATAGCCGGTAACGGTAATTCTTCGGGGGCCGGAGCTGCGCTTGAATCCGCTGGAGCCGCAGGCGCAACAGGCGATATGCTTAATGTGCTTAATGCCTTTGATTCCATGCCGGTAGATCAGGCGTCGCAGACGCTTAACACTCTTACACCGACAGTTGACGGAGGAATCACTACAACCAGTTTTAACTCTTTGAATGAGTTTGTGGGCACAGTGATGAATCGTCTGGAAAATACCATGACCGCGTTATTTGGCGGAAGCAGCGCTCAGACCGGCGTTTCTACGGGCAGTGATTCTGTTAAGGATAATAGTGTTTGGGCGCAGGGATATGGCGCTTACGCGCATCAGGGCAAAAGAGGCCTAAGTAATGGTTACGACGCGCGCCTTTGGGGCACTACCGTCGGATATGACAGGCCTATCAGGAATGATAATTTTCTGTTTGGCTTAAGCGGCGGATATTCTGAGGGGCGAGTTAACTCTAAAGACTATGGGGCAAGGACAAATATCGCAAGCTATTCCACAAGCCTATATGGCGGCTACCAACATCCTCTAAAGCCTTATTATTTTGAAAGCGCCATAAGTTTTGCCCTTAATGAATATCACGGTTCCCGTTATACTTTTGACCGCATTGCCAATGCCAGCTATGACGGCCAACAATATGGATTTTATTTTGGCGGAGGGCGTACTTATAAGGCGGGAAAATTTGAGATCACGCCTAATGCGAGCTTAAGGTATTCGCGCCTGCATCTTGACAGCTATGACGAAACTGATGCCGGTTCTTTGAACTTGCACGTAGAAAGCCAGAATTATAATTTGCTCCAGACCGGTATAGGAGCTAAGATCGCCCGCGCATTCAAATCTACTCTGGGCATATTCACTCCGGAATTTCATTTTAAATGGCTCTATGATTTTATGGGGCAAAGGCAGAGCGCAATATCAAATTTTGCAGGAGGAGGAGGCGCCTTTGCTACAGATGGTTACCGGCCGCCCAAAAACAGCTATAATGCTGGAGCTAAGATAACGCTTCTTACCAGGAAAAACGTTTCTCTCAGCCTTAATTATGACTACGAAGGAAAAGAAAATTATTATTCACATACAGGTGTGCTCGAAGTGAGAATTCCTTTCTAGAATCATGAGGCGATTCTTTCTTGCCTTATTTATTTTTTTCTCTGCGTCAGGATGTGCGGCAATAAATCAATCCTCTGATCGGGGGTATCCGGCAGAAAAAATAGCTTCCTCTTACGGATTTGAGAAATTCTATATTCATGCGGGGCAATTTAGGTTGGCAGCGTTTGGGCGCTTCGGAAAGCCCGCGGAATCAGTAACGATTTATATAGAAGGGGACGGTCATGCCTGGCAGACGCGTTCTCTTGTTTCTCTTGACCCGACGCCTTTAAATCCCTTAGTCTTATTGCTTGCCGTAAAAGATGATTCTTCTAATGTGGTTTACCTTGCGCGTCCGGGACAATACCCTGTTTCTTTGAAGCCTGATTGCGGCAATGAATATTGGGCCGCAAAGAGATTCGCGCCAGAGGTTATTGAATCGATGAATCAGGCCGTCAGCCAAATAAAGCAAAGTTCCGGGGCAGAGAAAATCGAGCTCATTGGTTACTCCGGCGGAGCGGCGATCGCGGTCTTGATTGCGGCGCAGAGGCAGGATGTTTCGAGTCTTCGCACAATCGCAGGCAACCTTGATCATGAGGCTATAAGCCGCTTTCATCGAGTCGATCTGTTGGCTGGTTCGCTAAACCCGATTGATTACGCCTCTAATATCAGCAATATCCCGCAGAGGCATTTTGCCGCGGAAAATGATAAAATCGTTCCTTTGGTAATTTTGCAATCGTTTGTAGAGCGAGAAGGCGATATCGATCATAAGAGCCTAAGCGTAGTCAAAGGCACGACCCATGATTCCGGATGGGAGAAGAAATGGAGCGAGTTAATATCACTGCCTTTTTTTGGAGGATAATCTTATGAAAATAACCGTATTTAATGGAAGTCCGAGGGGTGAACGCGGCAATACCTATATAATGGCCGAGGCATTTCTTCAAGGCGCAAAGAAAACAGGCGCTGAAGTCGAGCATATTTTACTTGTTAAGAAAAACATCAATCATTGCATGGGGTGTTTTAGCTGTTGGAGCAAGACCCCGGGTAAATGTGTTATTAATGACGATATGGCCGTACTTCTTGATAAATACATAAACTCGGATATTGTTATTTATGCTTCGCCGCTTTATACTGATTTTGTAACCGGACTAATGAAGGATTTCTTGGATAGGGTTTTACCAATAGTCTGTCCCGAATTTGAAAAAGAGGGTTCGGGCGAAAGCAGGCATAAGAGAAGATATGCCAAGTATCCGGATCTGATCATGATGTCAAACTGCGGATTTCCCGAGGGCAGGCAATTTGAGACGCTTAGGCTTTTTTGCAAAAGAAAAATGCGTAATGATAAAGCTAATGTGATCGCTGAGATCTACAGGAGCCAGGGTGAACTGCTTAAGTCCGAGGATCCAAACATGAAGCCGCTGGTAGAGAGCTATAAGGGCCTATTGCGTAAGGCAGCCGGAGAAATTGTAATGGGAAGAAAGATTTTACCGGATACACTAGCGGAGCTTGAAAAGCCCTTGATCCCTGAAGAAGAGTATTTCCGGGCGGTCAATGAAGGCTGGCAGCAAATGAAATCACATGATTAGAGCAGAGTCCATGATTAACATATCAAAAGCCTTTTTAATATTGCTTTGCCTGATTTTGGCTTCAGGTTGCATCAGGGGGAAGTTTGGCCGGGTCAATATTCAGGCAAAAGCCTTACGCGTCAAAGATATTGAAATCGCATATAAAGAGCTTGGCTCCGGGTATCCTTTAGTCTTGATAATGGGATATGGCGCCTCTATGGATCTGTGGGATCCCGGGGTATTGAAGGAGCTCTCCTCTCGTTATAAAGTGATCATATTTGATAATCGGGGAGTCGGAAAATCCAGCGCCACTGACAAAGAATTCACCATAGAGTTATTCGCAGATGACACATTACAGTTGATAGATGCCCTTGGTATAAAACAAGCGCATGTGCTGGGGTATTCAATGGGCACTAATATCGCGCAGGAGCTTGCTTTAAATCATCCGGAAAAAGTTTCAAAGCTGATACTTGTTGAGGGGGATTGCGGCGGTAAAGAAGCGATAAGCGCTGCGCCGGATGTTTTTTTTGAGTTGACAGACACAACTTGTCCTCCGGAGGAGAGGGTAAAGAGGTTGATAAGCCTGCTTCTTCCGGAGAAATGGTTAAAGGCGCATCCTGATGTGCACAACTACCTTCCTTTTCCAGAAGACACGGTTTCTATTGAAAGCATAAACCGCCAGACTAAAGCAATGGAGGATTGGAAGGGCAGTTTCTCAAGGCTCACCAAGATCACCCAGCCTACACTCTTGATCACTGGCACAGAGGATATAGTTACGCCCCCTGCGAATTCTTTTCTCATGGTTCAGCGTATCCCGGGAGCGTGGCTTGTGCAGATAGAAGGAGGCGGCCACGGCCTGATGTATCAATACCCAAAGAAATTCAGCGATATAATACTTAGTTTCTTAGAGGAGTAAGATCAAGGGGAGAAAATGGAAGACAATAAAAATCCGGGAGCGGGAAATAATCTAAAAGATACGCGGGATAAGATCGTTTTAGCCGAGAGAATCGGACTGATAAGTGAATTAGCCGGCGGCATATCCCATGAGATCAGGAATATTTTAGGGTCCGTGCTTATGGAGGCGGAGTATCTTGAAAAAGTCGTCCCTGCGGTCAATGAAAATGTGCCTCCTATATTAAAGGATATAAAGGATTCCGCGTTAAAGGTGGAGACTATCATCACTCAATTAGCGGATTATTTTGATATGTTGAGACTGAATATCGAGGAGGATAGTATTAATCCAGTCTTAAGGGATGCCTTAGATCTGGTAATGCATCAATTGGATAAAAAACATATCCAGGTGGCTGTTGATTTTAAGGAAGATCTTCCTCCAATGAGAATAGATAAGAAAAAGATCAAGCAGATTTTTGTGCATATCTTCATGCATGCCATCGGGTTTGTCCCTGATGGAGGTAAAATAAATCTGCGGACTTATATTAAAGAAAAAGCGGGCAAAAAAGAGGCAGTGATTGAGATCGAAGATAACGGCACAGGTATACCGCAGGATCTGGATGGAAAATTGTTTGATGCCTTTAGTGTTCTAAAGAGAAAAGACCTTAGCTTAGGAATGGGCCTGTTGATTGTAAAGAACGTGATTGAAATGCATGGGGGAAGCATAGAGATCTGCAATAAAGAGGGCGGTAGCGGCTCAAGGGCTAGCGTAAGATTTGATATTTAAGGGGGCGTTCTATGAAGCAGATACTGATAGTCGATGATGACGAAAAGTTCGCGAAGACGGTAAAGTTGAATCTTGAGGTTGATGGCGAATATAAGGTCGCGACAGAAACAGATAGCAAGCACGCGCATTCAACCGCCAAGGATTTAAAACCCGATCTTATATTGCTTGATCTTAAGATGTGCGGGGAGTCCGGTTTTGAAGTATTGGAAGGGATGAAGGCGGATCCGGAGACCGCTTCAATACCGGTTGTAATGTTGACTGTGGTGGAAGGGCATCTGCAGAAAATCAAGGCAGTGCAGCTGCATAGCGAGGGATATCTTACCAAGCCTATCAGTATCGAGGTCTTAAAAGCAAAGATAGAAAGGGTATTAAATAAGCACCTTGTACAGCAAACTGCAGTAGAAGCGGGAAGAAAAAAGAAGATATTAGTCGTTGATGACAAGGAGGACTTCGGCCTCTTGATAAAATTGAATCTTGAGGCCTCCGGAAAATATCAGGTGGCGACAGAGACCAGGGGCAGAGAGGCTCTTGCCGCGGCTAAAAGTTTTAAGCCCGACTTGATTCTCCTTGATATCAAGATGCCTGACATGGACGGGTTTGAGGCATTAAAGATGTTAAGGCTTGATGACAACACTAAGCTTATGCCGATTATTATGCTGACTGGCGTGGATGATGAAGAAGCCAAACGCAAGTCCATGGAGCTCTATGGCGAAGGTTATATTACAAAGCCTGTTAGTCCGGAGGAGTTAATATCCAAGATAGAAGATGTAT
>JAHJJA010000143.1 GCA_018822885.1 Candidatus Omnitrophota bacterium | reverse complement strand
CGACCTTGAATTTGAACTTGCAGAGATGAGGCAGAGATACACGGATAAACACCCGCGGGTAATCCAGCGGAAACAGGAGATCGCGGATCTGGAGGCTCAACTAAGGTCATTTTCCGGTAAAGAGCTTGAATACGGCAGGATGTTGAGAGAGGTCGAGGTCAATAAAAGGCTCTACGGGATGCTAAAGGAAAAGCTGGAAGAGGCGAGGATCACAGAGGCACAAAAGGTAAGCGATGTTTCTATAGTGGATCCGGCTGTCATGCCAGGAGGACCTATTTCAGCAAATAAAAAAATGACTGCTTTGGCCGGCATAATCATGGGGCTTATCCTTGGGATCGCTTTTGCGTTTATTTTCGAGACATTGGATACCTCTATCAATACGATTGAGGATGTGGAAAAGGTCGTAAAATTAAGGGTTTTAGGTTTAGTTCCGCCGATTAAAAGGGTTACAAAGAAGAAGAGTAATTTCTTTGCCGAGCTTAAGGAGCAGATATTTCCTTCTCCGATAAAACCGGCATTAGATGACGAGCCGATTTATTTGATCGCGCATTACGAACCGAGCTCTACTTCCGCTGAAGCCTATCGTAATATCCTTACAAACCTTAAACTGGATAAGAACAGAAAGACCGTGATCGTGACTAGCTCAGGGCCCAGGGAAGGAAAGAGCAGTATTGTCTGTAATCTTGGTATCATCATGGCCCAGGCAGGGCTTAAGACCTGTATTGTGGGAGCGGACCTTCGGCGGCCGACCCTTGATAAGGCGTTTGGTGTCAAGAGGGAGCCGGGTTTAAATGAGTTAGCGACCGGTTCTGCCACTCTAAAGGAAGCATTAAATAATATCGTGGATATCATAGTCGGAGATATGAATTTTGATGATATCAGAAAGACTCCCGGCCTTGATAATCTCTGGATACTTCCTTCGGGCCATCTTTCTTACAATCCGGCGGAGATCCTGAAGTCTAAAGAGATCACAAAAGTAATAGAGGAGTTGAAGAAACGTTTTGATGTGATCATTTTTGACGCGCCGCCCGTATTACCTGTTACCGACGCAAGCCTGCTTGCTCCTCAAATGGACGCGGTAGTCCTTGTTTATGAGATCGGCAGGACCAGCCGCGAGGCGCTCATCCGCGCCAAGATCCAGCTTGAATCAGTAGGCGCTAAGATCACCGGAGTCATTCTTAACCATACGCAGCCGGAGACCGAGCCGGTATCGTCCTATCCTTATTATCATTATAAATACGGATATACAACAAAAGGAGAAGTGGAAAAGAGGCACAGGACAGCGGAAGAGAAACTTGCGCAGGTCTAAGGTATTAAGATGGGGGGTTGTGATTGTTTTTAAGGATAAGAAATATATTCAGGGGTGATAAGCCCCTTTTTTCATATTCAGGCAGGCAGGGCGCCTTTGTCGATAAAGGCGGACAGGCAGTCTTAGGGGTAATAATCGTATTATTCGTCGTGCTGATGCTTGTCCTGCTCTTATTGGGGTTTCCGGCCAAGTTTTCTATTTTTTTCCTCCTTGGATGCCTCATATTCGTAGTTTCTTTTGTAAATACCGATGTCGCGTTGATCATCCTTATTTTTTCGATGCTTTTGTCTCCCGAATTCAGGGCAGGGCAGGTCTCTACGCGCGCGATAAAGGTCCGGGCAGACGACATCTTCTTGATCCTCATTTTTATCGGCTGGTTTGCCAAGATGGCGATCAATAAGGAGCTGGGCCTTTTAAAAGCTACAAAGCTCAATGCCCCGATCGCCTTTTATAGTATAATATGCTTTGTTTCTTCTTTTTTTGCTATTGTCGAGGGCAGGATAGGGCTTGTAGAATCCCTGTTTTATATACTGAAATACCTTGAGTATTTCTTGCTTTTCTTTCTGGTTGCTAACAACCTCAAGACTCTTCATCAGGCTAAAAAATTTATTTTTTTCCTGCTGTTGACCTGTTTATTTGTCTCTATTTTTGCCTGGTCGCAGTTTGGAGCTGTGGGCAGGGCGTCAGCTCCTTTTGAGCAGGAGGGCGGAGAACCCAATACTTTTGCCGGGTATCTTATCATTATGATGTCTTTGATGATAGGCATGATCTTGTACCCTGAATCCCGCAGGCAGAGAGCCTGGCTTAGCTGGCTTTTGGTCATAGCCGGAGTCGCTTTTATCAGGACTCTTTCAAGAAGCGGCTGGTTAAGTTTTCTTCCTGTGGCCTTGACTTTCCTTATTCTCAATAAGAGGGCACGTCCATTCTTGATAATCTTGATTATCGCAGGCGTTATATTGCTGCCGCGCCTTGTGCCAAAGGAGGTCCATACCAGGGTCAAGGAAACCTTTGTCGCGTGGAAGACCTATAGTGTGCTCGGGACAAAGATAGGCCTTGATGAATCAGCGAGCACGCGCATAGAATCCTGGCGCGTGGGGATAACGCGCTGGGTCCAGAAGCCTATATTCGGGTTCGGGATCCCCGCGGGAGCAGTCATAGACAACCAGTACACGCGCGTGCTTAATGAGACCGGCATAATCGGATTCGGAATATTCATCTGGCTCCTTGTTTCTATCTTTCGCGCGGCGAAAGATGTGTATCTGGCTTATCCGGAAGAAAATTTTGTCCGTGCAGTGACTATGGGTTTTATCGCCGGATATATGGGGATATTGCTTTTGTCTTCTGCCGCCGCCAGTTTTATTATCATACGCATAATGGAGCCATTTTGGTTTTTGGTTTCGATTGTCGTTTGTTTGCCCGATCTTTTAGACCGCGAAAAAAGCATGCGCTCTACTGTTACCGAGGGGATCACTTAGGCATGGAAAATAATAATCAGGATATTGCAGAAATAAAACCAGTTTCCGGAATGGCCGCATTCAGTCTAAAGGAATTGTGGCTTTACAGGGATCTTCTTTATTTCCTGGTCTGGAGAGATATAAAAGTGCGCTATAAACAGACGGTGATCGGCGGGGCCTGGGCGGTGATCCAGCCGTTTTTTGCGATGGTAGTATTCAGCCTTTTTTTCGGGCGACTGGCGCGCATACCCTCGGATAATATTCCTTATCCGATTTTTGCGTTCGCGGCGCTTGTCCCATGGACATATTTTGCCAATAGTTTAAGCCTGGCGACAAACAGCCTTGTAGAACACAGGGCTGTGATCACCAAGATTTATTTCCCGAGGATCATATTACCTTTGTCTTCTGTGCTCGGAGGCCTGGTTGATTTCTCGATTGCTTTTATTGTGCTTATCGGGATGATGTTTTTTTATGGTATAGCTTTAAGCCCTTTAATATGGTTTGTGCCGCTCTTGACCCTTTTATTGATCATTACTGTTTTTTCAGTTTCGCTTTGGCTGTCTGCTTTGAATGTGGAATACAGGGATGTGCGCTATGCGGTGGGTTTTTTGATACAGCTCTGGCTTTTTGCTTCGCCGGTAGCCTATCCGGCAAGCCTGGTGCCGCAAAAATGGCGTTTTCTCTACGGGCTTAACCCGATGGCCGGAGTGATCGAGGGTTTCAGGTCGATTTTACTGATGGCTAAGGCCCCGGACTTTGGCATGCTTCTGGTTTCATCATTAGTTGTGCTTTTGGTGTTTATTTCCGGTATTGTTTATTTCCAGCGTGTTGAAGAGTCGTTTGCCGACGTGGTCTAATATGAATAAAACCGCGATAGAGATTAAAAATCTGAGCAAGCGTTACCGTCTCGGAGAAAGATTGCCCTATAAGACGCTAAGGGACGCGTTGGGTAATTTTATGTCATCGGCTATAAAAAGTAATAAGAAGGCCGAAGAATTTATCTGGGCGCTGGATGATATTTCTTTAACAGTGGATAAGGCTGAGGCAGTCGGAGTCATAGGAAGAAACGGCGCCGGTAAGACCACATTACTTAAGATCCTTTCCCGCATCACCCGTCCTACAAAAGGCCTGGCACGGGTGTCCGGCAGGGTGCGCAGCCTCCTTGAGATAGGGACCGGTTTTCATTCGGAGTTGACCGGAAGAGAGAATATTTTTCTCAACGGCGCGCTTTTAGGGATGAGAAAGAGCGAGATTGAAAGCAAGTTTAAGGAGATAGTTTCTTTTTCGGAGATCGAAAAATTCCTTGATACACCGGTCAAACATTATTCAAGCGGGATGTACATGCGCCTTGCCTTCGCCGTAGCCGCTCATTTAGAGCCGGAGATACTCTTGGTGGATGAGGTCTTGGCAGTGGGGGACGCGTCATTTCAGAAGAAATGTCTCGGAAAGATGGATGATGTCACAAGAGGGGGAAGGACGGTTTTATTTGTGAGCCACAATATGGCCGCGATCAACCGGCTTTGTCGTAAGGTCATCTGGCTTGATGAAGGCAAAGTAAAGATGTTCGGGCCTACGCAGGAGGTAGTTTCTTCTTATCTGGCTTTCGGGGAAGAGTTTGAGGGCCAGCGCAGATGGGTTGATGAGCCCTCCAGCCCGGGCAATGATAATATCAGGCTGCGTTCGGTGCGCTTGCTTGATGTAAATCAACAGCCAGTTTCCTCTGTGGACGCGGCAAATCCTTTTTTCGTTGAGATAGAATATAAAATACTTAACCCTGTTTCCGGAGTCCAGGTGGGTTTCTGGCTGATTTCCGCGCAGGGTATTGTAGTATTTGTGTCCGGTGACAAGGAGGACGTTGAATGGGCTGATAAAACCCGCCAGCCGGGTATCTATAAAAGCGCCTGCAAGATCCCCGGGCTCCTGCTTAATTCCGGGATGTATTCATTGACAATAGCCTCGGATGTCTTTAATAACGAGGCCATCTTTGTCAAGGAAGGCGCATTAAGTTTTCAAGTTGAACAGACAAGGCTGCCAGCGCACAGCTCAACTCGTCCCGCAGGGATAATCTGCCCGTTTCTGGAGTGGCATATAACTAAAACAGAATAATTAACAATGGGCCCCAAGGTTTTATTAATCGACCCCCGCGGCTGGCAAGGAGCGGTTTCAGGTAACCGAGCCTTTCCTAACGTAGGCATTGCTTATCTTGCCTCCAGCTTAAAAAGCCACGGCTGTCAAGTCAGCGTGATTGATTTAAATAATACCCTCAAAACAGACGGCCAGGTGCTTTCCGAGATCTTACAATTCCAGCCTGATATTATCGGTTTTTCTTCCAAGACCGCTACAATAAAAGACAGCCGCAATATAGCTAATCAGTTAAAGGATTTTAAAAATACATTTACCGTAGTGGTGGGCGGAGCGCATACTGCTTCCAGCTGGCAAAGCCTGATACGGGAAGGTTGCTTTGACGCTGTTTTTGTGGGTGAGGGGGAGGAGGGTTTTGCGCAAGCGTGCCTTAAGATCAAAAGCAAAGAGTCTTTAGAGGGCATAGAAGGTTTAATAACAAAAAATCCCCAAGGTAAAGATATCAGCGTTTCCTGTGCCCTTATCCAGGATTTGGATCTAATCAGGTTTCCGGATTACGATGATTTTCCGGAGATCGTCAAGCGCGCTATCAGCGCGACTTATCCGTTAGTTACCAGCAGGGGATGCGTCTATAAATGTACCTATTGCAGTGTCCCGGAAATAAGCGGTAAGAAATTCAGGCCTCGCTCGCCTCAAAACATAATCGATGAACTAGAATATGCCAGGACAAAATACGGGATCAGGAGTTTTGAGATCATTGACGATGTTTTTAACCTTGATATAGAAAGGTGCAAAGAGATTTGCCGGCAGCTCCTTAAAGCTGATTTGGGCCTAAATTGGTCCTGCCCTAACGGGTTAAGGGCTGATAGGGTTGATAAGGAGCTGGCGCAGTTGATGTATCAGAGCGGCTGCCGCAGCGTTATGGTGGGAATAGAAAGCGCTGATCCAAAGATACTTGAGTCCGTTAAAAAAGCGGAGAGCCTTAAGGATATTGAAAAGGGGATAATCACTTTTAAGGATGCCGGAATAAACGTCGGAGGTTATTTTATTATCGGGCTCCCCGGAGATTCTTTCCGTTCGGTCGAAAGATCCGCGCGATTCGCGCGCAGGCTAAAGATCCCGGCGCTTTTTAATATGCTGGTTCCTTATCCGGGGACAGAACTTTGGGAGTGGGCAATGGCTAATGCGCGTTTTCTATATGATATTGAAGATGGCTTACACTTCGCTGATCTTTCACAGAAGGTAAAGCCGGTGATCGAAACCGATGATTTTTCCGGCAAAGAAAGGCAAAGGGCTTATGAAATGGCTCATACCCTGACAGGTAATTTTAATATGCTTGTCCCGCCGCAGATAACACATTGGCGCCGGGACCTAAGGATATTGAGTTTTTTGTTTAAATTCGCGCCGATAGACGCGTTTTTGTTTTTAGGCAGCCTTTTAAAACAAGGTATAAAGAAAACCTTAGGTAAAAAATGATCGTTATTGTAAATCCGCCGAATCCTGAGCACGCTGTTTCAAATAAAGATACGATGGGAGGTTTGGGCCAGCTTTACGCAGAAGGGTCTTTAATAAAGATACCTCCCATAGATATAGCTTATTGCGCGGCACTTTTAAGAAAGAACAACCTCGCTCTAAATTTGATCGATTGCCTGGGGGATAGCCTTGATTTAAAAGGCTTGATTTCACGCCTGAATCAGATAAAGCCAGAGTTTGTGGCTTTGCGGACTTCGACTCCTACTTTTGATTGTGATATGCAGATAACCCAAGAGATAAAAAGGCAGTTAGGGTGCAAGGTCATAATCTTTGGGCCGCATGTTACCATATTTCCTGAAGAGGCGATAAAGAATGAATTTGTAGACGCCTTGATCCTCGGCGAACCGGAGTATTCTTTATTAGAGATCGTCGGAAAAAATGGATTTTCCGGTTGCAGGGGAGTCTGGTACAAGGATAAGGAAGCAATCATCAGGAATGATCCTCGGGATAGGACGACCGATCTTGACGGCCTGCCGTTTCCGGCGTGGGATCTTATGCCTTATCGATCTTATGAGGCTGGCGAGCTCATGAATAATATCAAGCCGTTTGTTACCGCGCTCACCAGCAGAGGCTGCCCGCATGCTTGTTTATATTGCCCTTATCCTGTGGCGCAGGGAAGAGATCTCCGCGCCCGTTCTCCGGAGAACGTCGTCGCGGAGCTGGAGTGGCTGACAAGGGATTTAGGTGTCAAAGCAGTGCTTTTTCGAGACCCGGAGTTTGCCTTAAAGAAAGACAGGGCCGTTGATATTTGCAATTTAATATTGTCGCGCGCCCTCAAGATCGCCTGGCGCTGTGAGACCAGATTAGAGGACCTGGATGAGGCATTGATCCGGTTGATGGCTAAGTCAGGTTGTATCGGGATCAATATCGGTATTGAGAGCGCGGATAAAGAAGTGCTGCAAAATACAGGAAGAAAACCTGTGCCTCTAAAAAAAGCCAGGAAGATAATAAATTCCTGCAGAAAAAATAATATAGGCGCCTTTTGTTTCTTTATCATCGGCCTGCCTAAAGATAATAAAAGGACAGTGCGTAAGACGATCGATTATGCCTTAGGGCTTGATCCTGAATTTGTCCAGTTTACCGTGGCAACTCCTTATCCCGGGACAGCGCTCTTAAAGTGGGCGATAGAGCATTCTTATATCGAAGATCAATCTCTTAGCTGCCTTACGGGTTATGCGGCGGCGATGCGTAATGAAAATCTTACTTGTCGGCAGATTGATTGGTTAAGATGGTTTGCGAACGAGGCTATGGATACAAGAGCTGCTGTTGCTTTAAAAAGGCTCAGAATGGGCAGGACTAGTATCTTCACCGAGTTTAAAAGAGGTATCCGTTTTCACCTTGCTGAACTTTTCGGCAACTAAGGATAAGGCATGAAAATACTTGTTATCTCAAATTATTATCCTCCGCGCGTCATAGGAGGTTATGAGTTGGCTTGCCGCGAAGCAGTGGAAGGACTACGCGCAAAAGGACATGAGGTAAGCGTTTTGACCAGCCTGTCTTACGCTGATACAGATGTTAAAGAGGAAGGCGTTTACCGTTTATTAAAGCTGGATTCCGAATG
>JAHJJA010000142.1 GCA_018822885.1 Candidatus Omnitrophota bacterium | reverse complement strand
TGCTGAAAAAGGTGTGGTCGGCGGCGTAAGAGCAGGTGTCTACACATACTATGCTCAATACAAGGCCTTCCCCGCAGCGCTTGATAATGCTACTAACGCAGCTTGCTCGTCCTCAAATGCCTGCTTTACCGATGTCTTAGGACAGGGTGGCGTAGTCGGCGAGTGGACGAAATCAAGCTCCAACACCTATGTCGGTCCTACAAACACAACCTATACCTATACTGCTGGTACAGGTGAGTTCAACTAATAAGTAACCAAAATTCGGCAGGCTCCCGTAAACAGGGGCCTGCCGTTTTTTAAAAAACTATGCGTAATAAATCCGTAACATTGATCGAGCTTGTAATAGTGGTTTTGATCGTCGGTATTCTTGCCGGCTCATGGGCCGTGGTCTCGCATAATCCGAACAAGTTGATCGGAGCCGCTACCAAGGTTGCTTTTGATCTGCGCTATGCCCAGCAGCTTGCTATAAGCCGCCAGACTACCTGCGGAGTCTCCTACGATATCGCCGGAAACAGTTATTTTGTCTATCAAGGCACTATTGCCACAAAGGCAGAGGACCCTTCAACCGGAAATGATTTTATAGTAAATTTTAATACAGACGCGGTGTATAAAGGCGTCAGCCTGACCAGCACAAATTTTGGAGACCGGATTTATTTTGATTATTTAGGCAGGCCTTATAACAACGGCGATAGCCTTTTGACAAGCGCCGGCACAGTTGTAATAAGCCTTGGTTCAGGCTCAAAGACGATCACCATCACGCCAAATACCGGAGAGGTCAAGGGCCATGAATGAAGCTCTTCGGGCTAAAGCCCGATGTTTCTTTAGCGAAATACTTGAGCGGCCAGGTTCCATCCGCGCCCTGAAGGGCGCGGTCTTGTGGCCGCGAAAGTATAAAAAGGGCGTGAGCCTTTTCGAGATCATTATAGCTATTGTCATCATCAGTATTGCCGTTCTTGGTTTGGTGACGATGTTCCAGATGTCATTAAAAGGCGGCGTAAGCGCAAGATACCTCACCGTAGCTGCAGGCCTTGCCGAGGAGAAGATGGAGGAGGTTTTGCGCTTAGGTTATGCTAATATCACAAATCAGGGCCCGAGCAGTTTCTCAAGCCCGTTTTCAGATTACCAGTATCGGGTGATTTGGCATTATGTGCAGAGTACAAACCTGTCTACTTCGGTGGACCCTACTGTTACTGAATACAAGAATGTGTTGGTCAATGTGACGCACGCGAATATGGCGGCAGTCACATTAAACTCGCTGTTGACGGATAATCTGGATTAATGTGATTAATAAAAAAGGTTTTAGCTTAATTGAAATAGTCATAGTCTTGGTAGTTGTCGGCGTGCTTACCGTGATGACTGTGCCTTTTATCACCTCTATCTTCGATGCCTGGTTGACAAATAAGACTGAAAGGGACCTGATCTTTAGCGCCAGGAGCGCTATGAATATGATGACTAGAGAGATCAGACAGGTAAAAAATCTGACCAATATCAATACCTTTACTGCCACGGAATTTGATTTTTATAATACGGATGATGCAAGGATTGACTATAAGCAGTCAGGGACACAGCTATTGCGTAATTCCGACGAGGTAACGGATAAATTGAAGGCAAGCGGCGGATTGAACTTCACTTATCTTGACGCAAATAATACTGTTACCGGCACAAAAGCCGACATCCGCTTAGTGCGCATAAGATTGATCTTGGAGTCCGGAATCGATAATGTCACGGTAGAAAATATGGCAAGGTTAAGGAATCCGTATTAAGATGAAGAAAAAAACCGCATTCGCTTTGTTGGTAGCGGTAATTATACTTGTGCTTTTTGTCACGCTTGGCACAGTAAGCGTATTCATGCTCACCTCTGATACCCGCATTGCCATGGACACGATAAGCTCAACCAAGGCATTATTTTTAGCTGAAGCAGGAGTGCAATATGCCATGGAAGTATTGTCAAATGATGATGACTGGTTGGATAACACTACTATGACTAAGAGCATGTCAGGGGGAACTTTTACGGCAGAGTTTTTAACCAAGCCCCCGACTACCGCCACGATGAAATTTACCGGTACAGTTGACGGGATCTCGCGTAAATTTAGCGCTAATCTTTTTAAGCGTTCGGAAGTATTTGACTACGGTCTTTATGTTGTGGGATCTGTTAATACCGCCGGCGCCACCAATCTGACTTTACCTGCAGAAGCGCCTGAGACGATTGAATTCCCCGCCTTTGATTTTGAATATTATCAAAGCATAGCCACCCGCACTGATATTTCAGAATTTACCAGCGCAGGCTCTCCTTATAACGGACTGTATTTTTATGATGGTAATGTTAATATAGGAAGCGATGTGGTTGTTAATGGAGGCATTATTTCTACAATCAATATTAATTTTCCTAACGGTACCAGTAATGTGAATATTAACGGCGTTTTGCCTTACCCTGCCTTAGCCACAATGAATAATTTATTGTTCCAGCAGTGTAGTGACATTTACGTAAACGGGTTTATCTATGTGGGCGGGGACATGACCGGTAATTTTAACGCGCAGCAGACGGAGTATATCACTCTCGTCGGCACTGTTATTGTATCCGGAAACTTTAATCTGCAGGGAAGCGATTATTTTACCATTCTTTATGAGGATGACGGCCTTATCGGTATTCCGGGCCTTGACGGGCCGATAGTTTATTACGCCTGGAAGGAAGTCGGTAGTTAAAATATGGGGAAGATCCTTTCTATAGATATCGGGCAGTTGTTTCTTAAGGTTGCCTATCTGGAAACTACGGAGACCGGCCTAAAGTTGCTGAATTATGACTTAAAGATCTCTTCGCCTTCTGAAAGAAATGACCTGGCAATAACCGGATTTATCACTAATTTTGTCAAGTCGAATTCAATCAGTGCTCCGCAAGTTTTCCTTACTATAAGCGACGATGTGTTTGTAAAGCAACTTAGCCTTCCGGTTTTATCCAAGAAGGAGATCGTCGAAGCCTTAAAATGGCAGGTAAAAGAGGAGCTTGCTTTTGAGTTCGCGCAGGCCACATACGAATGGCATGTGGTTAAGGAGTTTACCGATACTGACGGGGCAAAAAAACAGGAGGTGATCTTTATAGCCGCTTCTGATAAAATAGTAGAAAAGTATATTTTATTGTTCAGGAAATGCGGACTTACCCTTTCCGGGATCTCAAGCGCGTTTTTAAATTACGCGAATATCCTTAAGCTTTCAAACATAACTACCCCGGCGCAGGTCATCCTTGATATAGGCCACAAGGATTCAAGCCTGGCTTATTATGAAGATAAACAGTTGAAATTTACCCGGCGGCTTGCCTTTTCTTCGGAGAAACTCATACATTCGCTTACCGGTACCCTTATCTCTGATAAAGCCGGCAGGTTGCAGCTTTCTTATGAAGAAGCAAGGGACCTTAAGGATGTTTACGGTATCCCCGAAGATGAAGATATGATATTGAAGGATAACATCAAGGCGGTTCACGTGATATCCATGATGCGCCCGCTTTTAGAGGGGCTCTCAAGGGAACTAAAATACTCTCTTGATTATTTCATCTCTACTTTTAAGATAGAAAACATCTCAAGCCTTTATCTTTCAGGGGAGGGTTCAGATATAAAGAACCTGGCCTCCTTTCTGGAAAAAGAATTAAAGGTGAGTATAAGTAAATTACCCTTTCCTGACAGCCTTGATCTGGGAGGGATAGAAAAAGATAAGTTAGAAAGAGACAGAAGCCTGATCATAAGCCCGCTGGGAGCGGCTTTATCCGCGAAGGAGGGGGCGGCTTTTGTTCCGGTCCAGCTTAAGATGCAGAAGATCGAGCTGGTAGAGAAAGTCTCTTTAAGGCTGATCGTGATCACGGTGGCGCTGTCTTTTTTATTGGCGCTATCCTTTGTCAGATATCAGATCCGCATATATAATCAAAAGATCGATATCGCTAGGAAATATTTAATAAGTATGAGCGAGGTGAGTTCTCTGGCGATGAAGGTCGCTCCTTATGATTACGCCCGTTTGAGTATCCAAAAGGGGAAAGTTCCGGTAGATGATCTGTTAAAGACTCTTAGCGCGCTTAGCCCGGGAGAGGTCAAATTTGATGAGCTGGCCCTGGACCAGGAAAACCACTCTTTAGTTTTAAAGGGCATGATCAACGCGCGTAAGGCCCATTCGCAGCGTTCACTTGAAGGCTTTATAAATAAACTTAAATCCTCGGCTTTTTTTGAAAGTGTCCAAACTGTTTCCTTCAGGCAGGATGACCTGTCTTCGGAGTTTGAATTAAAGTGCGAGCTTACTCACTAAAATTATGAGACTGATCTCTTCTTATCAAAAAAAGATCCTGATCTTCGCGATGGCCGCGGCTTTAGGTTTAGCGCTTTTCTGGGTCTTGGTCTATCTGCCTAGTGGAAATAAGATCGCCAAGCTTAAAGATGAAGTGGTCAGCCTTGATAGGTCTATTAAGAGGGTTGATGACCTGTCTAAACAGCTAAGGACAAAACAGACCAGCAAAAAGATGCTTTTTGATAAGGCCGGAAAGTTAAGAGGCAGGCTTTTTACCAAAGAGGCGGCAAGCCTTAAGCTCATCCAGGATTTCGCTAAGTCTTTTAACCTTGAAACGATTTCTTTTACGCCGGCGCCCAAAAGGCCGTTGCTCGACGACGAGGGGAAGAGGATATTGGTGGAGGGCAAGACTTGCGAAGTCACCTCTGTTTCGGTGAAAATGAAATGCTATTACAGGGATTTTGCTTTATATGTTGATTTCCTTGATAGAAAAATACCGTCTTTTGTTATGATCCAGAAGCTGATCATCAAGCGGGAGCATCCGATCTCTTTAAGGTTAAACGTAGACATGGATTTTGACATTTATTCCCTTAGCTAAATTATGGCAAATAAAAAGAAGGATAAGCTCGAGTTGATCGTCGTGGGCGTATTAGTGCTTTTGCTGTTGGTTTTGACGGCAAGTACCTGCGCGCAGATAAAAAAGAAGGCAAGGCCAGCTGCTCCAAAGCCAAAGACCTACGGTCCCTCGAAAGAAGCGCCTCAAAATCAAAAAAAACCAGCAGTTACACAGGCGCAGGCCCAAAGGCCGCACAGGGATGTCTATAACAAACTGGAGCAGGAGGCAAAACGTTTTAGGTTGCAAAGGGATCCTTTCATCGGCGGGCATCCTGCGGCGCCTGGGGCATCGCCGCAGGAGGATAAAGGTGCCTCCGGATTTTCCTTAAGCGGTATTATTTGTGATGAGCAGGATCCGCTGGCGATCATTAATGATTCTATTTATAAGAAGGGCGACAAGCTGGATTCTTATACCATTATAGAGATCAGGCAGGATAAGGTTATTTTAAGTGACGCTAAGACTGTTAAGATATTAAATCTTGATTAATTTTAAACTGGAGGACTAAATGAATATGATGAAAAAGGCCGCAGCGGCAGCCGTACTGTCAATAGTATTGTCCTTATCCAGTGTGATCGCTGACGGAGAATTGATCGAGAGTTTTAATTTTACCAACTCGGATATCCGCGTGGTCTTAGAGGCAATAGCGCAAAAGGCAAGTAAGCCGGGAAGAAGCATCAATATCATTATGACGCCTGATGTCCAGGGATTGGTCACGGTGAGCCTGAAGGGCGTGAATTGGGAGACTGCCTTGGATACCATAATCAAGATGTACGGTTATGGGTATGATTGGGTGAGCGATAAGGTGCTTATGGTCTCGACATTGGATAAAATAGTGCAGAGGGGGAAGATCGAAGCGGAAGCTTTGGCCCAGCGGGAAAAAATAGGGGCGACCATAACTCAAGTGTTTTTTCTTAAATACGCTTCGGTTGCAAGCTCGCAGCTCTTAAATGAGAAGTCAGCAGGGATGTCGCAAGTCTCTTCCTCGATCTCTTCAAGCTCTTCAAGTACCTCAAGCTCTTCGGGGACCTCCGGATCTTCGGGCTCTTCCGGCACTTCTGGTGGCGCTTCGGGCTATACTATTCCTACGAGTTACACTGCTCCCAGCACGATAACTGATGTGATCAAGAAACTTCTTTCAAAGAGCGGTAGTGTTGTGGAAGATGCCCGCACTAATAGCCTTATTGTCACGGATATTCCAAGCAGAATGTCTATTATAGCTAAGACTATCGCGGAGCTCGATATTTATACACCGCAGATAGTCCTGGAAGTAGAGATGTTGGATGTAAGTAAGAATGTTATAGATACGATCGGTTTCAAGTTCGGCCAGACCCCGCTTACCGCGGTTATCACCGGAGCGACTACCCCTTCGGGTTTTCCCTTTGGGAGCTGGATGAGCACTTTTACCGATGAAACAACCAGGGGTTCAATTGCTATTAATAGCGGGACAAATACTTATAAGGTCCAGTTAGACTTTTTAAGAAAGAACGTGGATACGAAGATCCTCGCAAGGCCAAGGATTCTTACTATAAATAATGAAACCGCAGAAATAAAAATTACTACCAATGAAACAATAGGCAAGGTCACTACAACCAGCACCGGAGGAGGCCAGACTCCCATTACAACAGAAGAGGCTGAAAGGCAGGATACCGGCGTAATATTGAGAGTAACTCCTCAAATCAACAAGGATAACGGTGAAATAACTATGTTTATCATGCCATCAGTAAGAGATACAGTTCCGGGAGAACTGACTACAATTTCTACAAAAGATCCGGAGGAGCGCAGCACAAGGTCAACGGTGCGGGTTAAGGACGGCGAGACCGTTATCCTTGGCGGCCTTATCCGTAAAGAAATAAGCCAGACGATCACAAAGCTGCCTATCCTAGGAGACATTCCTTTTCTAGGTGTACTTTTCAGGCATAAAGATATGCCTAAAGAGAAAGAGCGCGAGCTAATAGTCTTGATCACGCCCCATATCATAAAGGATAACAAGATTTTTGATAAAGGTATCGCCAGGGCCAAAGAGCTGGCTGATAATGTCATTCCCGGAGAGAAGGCTGCCGAGGATAAAAAAGCATTGATTAATAAAAAGAAGAAAAATGTACCTTGATTTCTATAATCTAAAAAAATCACCTTTTAACATCACCAGCGACCATCACTCCATATTTGAGAGCTCTGCTTACAGGGAAGCGCTGGTGAACCTGTTGTATGGGATACAGGAGAAAAAGGGGATAATCCTGATCACCGGTGAAGTCGGCACGGGAAAGACCACTCTTTGTAAGAGCATGCTAACGCGGCTTTCCGCCGAGGTAAAGACTTCGCTGATCCTTAATCCTTATTTTAGCGAGGTGCAGTTATTGCAGGCGATAATAGAGGATTTTGGGATGTCCTGTGAGAGGAAAAACCGCCTTGAGATAGTAAAGAGGCTGAACAATTTTTTGGTGGAATGTAACGGCCGCGGCGGCAACGCCGTTGTGATCATAGATGAGGCGCAGAATCTAAGTGTAAGGCAGCTTGAGCAGATACGCCTTCTTTCTAACCTTGAGACTTCAGACGAGAAACTGCTGCAGATCGTGCTTGTGGGGCAGCCGGAGTTATATGAAAAATTGAGTCAGCCTAACCTGAGGCAGATACGTCAGAGGATCGTGGTAAAGTATCACCTTTGTCCGTTAAAGGAGGAGGAGATAAGGGAGTATATCCATTTCAGGCTGAATTTAGCGGGAGCTGTCGGCCTTGAGTTTGAGCCGGAAAGTTACAGGCTTATTTATGAATTCACAAAAGGGATCCCTCGTCTGATCAATGTCCTTTGTGACCGCGCCCTGCTTTTGGCTTTTACCAAGGAAAGAAAGGTTTTTGACAACGAGGTATTCCACGCCTGTATAGAGGAGATAAGATGAGCATAATCTTTGACGCGCTGAAAAAAGCGGAAAAAAAAGAGCCAAAGCAAAGTAACCCGGCCCCGGAAAATCAATCGGGAAACGAGGTTCCTCCCGTAAGCGCTCCTGATGAGCAGGCGGTGCATAAAAAAAGGAACAAGGCTGAATTTGTATTTTTAATTATTCTGGTGGGTGTGCTATTATTTTTGACCTCCGACTTTATATTTAAAAAAGGCCACCACCCGGCAAAAAAACCGCAAGGGCAGGCAGCCAGCGTTATTCCTCCTGCGGCTATCGTCCCGACGCAAGGTCTCGCGGATGATCTTGGCAGAGGATTGGTCTCGGAATTGGTGCTTGATGGAGTGATCTATGACTCAAAGGACCCGCTTGCTGTCATTAACGGCAAGATCATGAAGATCGGTGACAGGATCCAGGAATTAGAGGTCAAAAGTATAGCCCCTGATAGCGTGGATATTATCAATATTAAAGACGGGGTTGTTTCTACGATAAAACTGCAATAGGTAAGGGTGGTTTATGGGAAAACTTTCTTTGCTAAAAGAGTTCTGGGGTTTCTTAAGGACAAGAAAAAAGTGGTGGCTGACGCCGATCGTCATCATGTTGTTTTTACTCGGGGTGCTTATATTCTTTGCGCAATCTTCGGCTGTGGCGCCGTTTATTTATACTCTGTTCTAAAAAATGGCACGCAGGTTACTGCGGCAATAAAAAGGGGGAGTTATGATTAAAGCGGCAAGGCTTGGGAAAGAAATAGTAGTGACAGTGGTGAATAAGATCGGGATACTTGCGGATATCTCTAAGATCGTATCAAGCCACGGTATAAATATCGAAGCAGTGGCAGGATACGCGGTGAATAATGAGGCAAAGGTGATGTTAGTCACCGTAGACAATCTGCGCGCTACTGACGCCCTTAAAAAGGCAGGGTACAATTCTCTTAAGGAGAATGAGGTGATCGTCGTCGACCTGGAGAATAAACCCGGGGCGCTTCGCATTGTGACTGAACAATTGGCTGTGCTTGGCATTGATATCAAGCAGATCTATGGAACAGTTTGCTCCGCGGGCTGCCCGGCAAGGATGGTGCTTACTACGAGTGACAACGAAAAGGTGCTGGTTGCTTTTAAGAAATAATTTGTATTCGTATGTCTGTTTAATTTCGTAGTCATTGCGACCGCGAGCGCAGCGAAGCGGGAAGCAATCTCTTTTTAGATTGCTTCGGACCTGCTTCGTTTCGCTCGCAGACCCTCGCAATGACACGGCTAAGCCATTCACATTACAAAATCCCATGAAAAAGCGTATTTATTATCATGACACCGACGCTGGTACAGTCGTCTATTACGGCAATTATCTAAAATTCCTTGAAGAGGCGCGCACCGAGTATTTAGAAGAGAGGGGCTTTTTGATCAAAGAGCTTGCCCTCTCCGGGACAATGTTTGTAGTCGCCAGGCAGGAGATCGATTATAAATACCCTTCGTTTTATGGGGATATCCTTGATATTGTTACGTATGTGACTAAGGTTTCTGCGGTGAAAATCGAGTTTGAGAACGAGATCAAAAATCAAAGCGGCCAATTGATTGCAAAGGCTAAGACTATACTTGTATGCGTTAGCCCTGATCTAAGACCAAAAGCGCTCCCCGATGAGTTACGTGAAAGAATCCTTTCTTAACTCTACATTGATTTTAACCCGAAAAGAGGTTGAAAAAATCCTTGATATGCGCCGGGCGCTGGGGCTTGTAGAGGGCGCTTTCAAGGCGTACGCGCAAGGCAGGGTGCGAATGCCGCCAAAGATCTATATCCATCTGAATAAATACAACGGTGATTTCCGCGCCATGCCTGCCTATATAGAGGGGATAGAAGCCAGCGGTATAAAATGGGTCAATGTCCATCCGGGCAATAAAAAGCGCGCCTTGCCCGCGGTAATGGCTGTAATAATCCTTAGCGATCCTAAGACGGGGTTTCCGCTTGCAATAATGGATGGTACCTATATTACTAATATGAGGACAGGCGCAGCCGGAGGGATAGCGGCAAAGTATCTTGCCAATAAGGGTTCTTCTAGAGTGGCTTTAGTGGGCTGCGGAAGCCAGGCGCGGACTCAACTTGAAGCCTTAAATGAGGTTTTTAAAATAAAAAAAGTCCTGGTTTTTGACTCTGATTTTTCCCGAGTAAATACTTTTATTAAAAAAATGAATCATCTTGGTTTGGAAATAGAGGCCTGTGCTGATATGAAAGGATGTGTTTTTGGGGCGGATATCGTGGTGACAACTACTCCCTCTAGAAAACCGATAATCAGAGCTGAATGGATAGCAAAGGGCACGCATATAAACGCGATCGGAGCCGACGCAAAAGGAAAAGAGGAACTTGAGCCCTTGATCTTAAAAAAGGCGAAAGTAGTAGTGGATGCCCTGGCGCAGGCAAGGCATAGCGGCGAGATCAACGTGCCTCTTTCTAAGAATTTAATAAAAGAGTCGGATATTTACGCCTCTATCGCAGATGTGGTGGTAAAAAAGAAAAAGGGCAGGGTCTCAAAAGATGAGATCACGGTCTTTGATTCTACCGGACTTGCTATTCAGGATGTGGCGGTGGCTAGTTTCATTTACAAAGAGGCGAATAAAAGAGGCCTTGGAAAGAGTATCAGGGGGTTAGTTTTATGAAGTCCTTTGTTTTTTTGAGCCGGATGGGCTGTCTCTTGCCTTCTTTGATAATCTTCAACCTTTTATTCGGCTGGGTAATTTTTCGCCCGTTACACTGGTTATTGATCGAGGTGGTATTGGTTTTGATCTTAGTTTTGATCGGATATTTTGGCGCAAAAAATATATTCTCTAACGCGCCTAAACGTGATAATATAATCGACATTGAAGCAGAGGTTGTGGAAGCTCATGAACAAAAGAAAAGGAGGAGTATAGAAAATGGGTAACTTTGATTTATTGGTTTTGGCTCCGGTGGGTTCCATCATCGCATTAGCGTTTGCGGCATATCTGGCGCTTTCTATTTTAAAGAAAGACCAGGGCAACGACAAGATGAAAGAGATCGCCTTGGCTGTCAAGGTCGGCGCAAGGGCCTATCTTAAGAGGCAGTATATGGGCGTTTCCATATTTTTCGCGGTAGTGTTTGTGATCTTATTGGTGTTGGCGTTCAGGGGATATCTGGTGATGTTTGTGCCTTTCGCGTTTTTGACCGGAGGTTTCTTTTCCGGTCTAGCCGGCTTTATCGGCATGAGTATCGCGACCGAATCTTCCAACCGCACTGCGGCAGCGTCGATGAAAAGCCTGAATTCCGGTTTGCGCGTTGCTTTTTCAAGCGGCGCGGTAATGGGCTTGACGGTTGTCGGGCTTGGGTTGCTGGATCTAAGTGTGTGGTATTATTTCCTGAACCTTTATTTCGGAAGTTATGCTATGCCTGGATGGATTCCTTCATGGCTGGCTCCTCACTTAGGATGGGTATTCCAGGGGCATCCTTTGCCTGTCGGGACAGATAAGATTACGGCCATAACCTCGACAATGCTTTGTTTTGGAATGGGTGCCAGTTCTCAGGCGCTTTTTGCCCGCGTAGGCGGAGGTATTTTTACCAAAGCCGCTGATGTGGGAGCTGATTTGGTGGGTAAGGTCGAAGCTGGTATCCCGGAGGATGATCCGCGTAATCCTGCTGTTATCGCTGATAACGTAGGCGATAATGTCGGAGATGTCGCAGGTATGGGCGCTGATCTCTATGAGTCATATGTTGGCTCTATAGTAGCTACTGCAGCTTTAGGCGTGGCTGCCGGGCTTGGCGTTGCCGGTGTGACTGTTCCTATGGTCATGGCTGCCGTGGGGGTCATTGCATCTATTATCGGGACTTTCTTTGTAAGGAGTAAGGAGGAGGCAAGTCAAAGTGTGCTTCTTGCGGCTTTACGAAAAGGAGTGTTTGTCAGTTCCATATTAGTCGCGATAATATCCTATTTTCTGGTAAAGGCTACTCTTGGAAACCAGCATATGGGTGTTTACTGGTCAGTTCTTTCCGGCTTGGTTGCCGGAGTATTGATTGGTTTATTTACCGAATATTATACCTCAAGCGGATTTAAGCCTACAAAATTCATTGCCGGACAATCTTTGACCGGGCCGGCAACCGTGATCATCGGAGGTATAGCAGTGGGTATGATGTCAACTGCCCTGCCGGTTATCGTGGTGGGAGTAGCGATATTGGCAAGTTTCTTTTTATCTGGAGGGGCGAGTAATTTTAACGCAGGACTTTATGGCGTAGGAATCTCTGCGGTAGGGATGCTTTCTACTCTAGGCATAACTTTGGCTACTGATGCTTATGGGCCGGTCGCGGATAACGCCGGAGGAAACGCGGAGATGGCGCATCTTCCTCCTGAAGTAAGGAAGCGGACTGATGCCCTGGATGCCTTGGGAAATACTACCGCTGCCACAGTCAAAGGTTTTGCTATTGGTTCGGCGGCTTTGACTGCTTTGGCATTGATCGCCGCTTACAAAGATCAGGTAAGCCTGCAGGGCAAAGAGATGGTTTTAAGCTTGATGAACCCTAATGTTCTTGTGGGATTGTTTTTCGGGGCTATGCTTCCGTTTTTATTTTGTTCGATGACTATGCGCGCGGTAGGAAGGGCTGCCGGAAAAATCGTGGTCGAGGTGCGCAGGCAGTTTAAGGAGATAGCCGGGCTTATGCAGGGAAAAGCTAAGCCTGATTATGCGCGTTGTGTGGATATCGCTACATCTGCGGCGCAAAAGGAAATGATTATGCCGTCGCTTTTGGCTATAATCGCTCCAATTCTGGTAGGATTTCTCATCGGCGTTGAAGCTGTGTCCGGGCTGCTGGTGGGGGCGTTAGTTTCCGGTTTTTCCCTGGCAGTTATGATGGCTAACTCCGGAGGCGCCTGGGATAATGCGAAGAAATTCATTGAGGAAGGCCACCACGGCGGTAAAGGTTCCTTGGCTCACAAGGCGGCAGTGGTCGGTGATACCGTAGGCGACCCGTTTAAAGATACCTCTGGCCCTAGCTTAAATATCCTTATCAAGCTTATGTCTATGGTTTCCATAGTCTTTGCTTCCTTTATCATCCGCAACACCCTCTTCAAATAAAAAAACAGAGGGACGCTTTCGAAATCAATCGAGGGACGCTTTCAAACCCAATCGGCAGAGTGTCCCTCGAACATGCATGATGGGGACACTTTCCGCTTTAGCTTGGGGACACTCTTTGCTTTGGTTTGGAAAGCGTCCCTGTTTTTTTGTTTGTTTGCGGGTGGGGTTGGTGGTATAATAAAGCCGTGATAAACGATTTGGGGTTTGTCCAAAGGTGCGTCAATGGTGACCGGCATGCTTGGGATAAGTTCCTGAAGAAGTACTCTCGCCTCATATATACCTATATATACAGTGTTTTGCGGACTAAGGGTTGCAAGCTTGCGCAAGAAGATATCGAAGATATTTTTTACGATATCATCTCTTCGTTATTAAAGGATAACTACAGAAAATTAAAAAGTTTTAAGGCCAAGAACGGCTGCAGCCTTGCCAGCTGGCTTCGGCAGGTGGCTTTGAATTTCACGTTGGACTATCTTCGTAAGGCAAAGCCAAAGACCGTGTCTCTTGAAGAAGAAAATAACACAGGAATAAGTCTGAAAGATAAGCTTTCTGATGATAATGCCACGCCGGTAATAGAGGTTCTGGGCCTTAAGGAGAAGCTTGCTGTATTAAAAGAGTGCATCCAGAGGCTGGAGATAAACGATAAATATTTTGTTGAGCTTTTTTTAAACCGGCGTATGGATCCGGAGGCTCTGGCAAGGCATTTTCGCGTCACACGCGCGGCACTTGATATGCGCAGGCTGCGTATCGTGGAGCGGCTGCGCGACTGTTTTAAAAGCAAAGATTTTGAGTTAGATTTATGATGTTTTTACGTCTATTGGAGTAGGAGGATAATAGATATGCCGGATAAGTTAGAAGAAGTCATAAAGGCAGCATACGGCCAATGGAAATCCGAGCTGCCTCAAGCAGGTGATGAGCATCCTGACGAGGAGATCTTTGCCTGTTTTCTTGAAAACAAGCTAAGCGCAGAAGAGGATGAAAGGATAAAGGCCCACATCATTTCCTGCAAAGATTGCCTGGATACTGTTTTGACTTATCTGACCCTGCATGAGGGAGAAGTAAAGGATGTCCCCGAGGAGCTGCTTGGCAGAGTCAAAGGCTTATTCCTGGAGCAGGGGGAAAACCCCGTTTTAGATATCTTTCTTTTGCTTAAAGAAAAGGCTCTTGAGATTATAAATACCTCCGGGGATGTCCTCGTCGGGCAGGAGTTTATCCCTGCGCCTGTCTTACGCACCCGCTCAATAAAGGATTTTAAGGATGAGGTCACGATCCTCAAAGATTTTAAAGATTTAAGGGTCGAAGCAAAGATCGAGAACAAGCTTGGTAAGGCATTTAACCTTTCTGTCACCGTCAAAGACAAGGTCACGCAGAAAACAATGAAGGACCTAAGGGTCAGCCTTATTAAGGATGATGTCGAGCTTGAGTCGTATGTCTCTGATTCAGGCAAGGTGGTTTTTGAGCATGTGCTCTTAGGTAAGTATGTGGTCGAGATCCTGGGAGTAGAAAAGAAGATCGCTTCCGTTATCCTGGACATAAAACAATGACAGAGGAAAATAGCCTGGTTTTAGAGGTCTTTAGCCTTGATGCGGGGCTTAAGATGAGCCTCTATGAACAAAGGGAGCATGCCTCGACGCTTAGGCACTACAGTCAGTGCCAGGTCTCATTCACCGAGATCGCAAAACTCTGCTTTGAAGTATCCTTGATCTTGAACAACCCTGACCGGCGCGGCAAACTTGAGCCGGAATCGGTAGTCGGCCTTAAGAAAAACGGCCAGCTGCTCTGGGACCATCTTCTGACCAAGCCTGTAAAAAATAAATTAAAATCAAGCCCTATAGAAAATCTGATCCTATCCATTGATGAGGAGCTGATCAATGTCCCCTGGGAACTGCTTTATGACGGAAGCAATTTTTTGTGCCTGAATTACAACCTTGGCCGCCTCATCAGGACAAAGGAGCAGTCTGCCCCCATGGAATACCGCAGTTTTGAGGATAAGCTTAAGATGCTTATCCTGGCAAATCCTACCGATGATCTAAAATCAGCTTATTTCGAAGGCATAAATATCCGCAACCAGTTTGATCGTAAGCGCGGCAATGTGCGCATCGATTTTAAATCCACAAGCATTGACAGGATGTACGTCAAGAAATACCTTTGCGATTACGATATCGTGCATTTCGCCGGCCACTGTGAGGTCGACGCGGATGAACCGCGCAATACGGGGTGGGTTTTAAGCGACGGGAGATTTACGGTCCAGGATATTTTAAAGCTTGGTGAGACAGTCTCTCTGCCCTCATTGGTCTTTTCCAATGCCTGTTATTCCGCGAAGACGCCTCCCGCGTTGCCTGAAGAGGATTATCAGGAGAGGAATCACAATCTTGCCTCGGCATTTTTATATTCCGGAGTAAGGCATTATATCGGCGCTATCCGTAAGATCGAAGACCCTATCAGCGAAAAGTTTGCCCGGGATTTTTATAACTATCTTTTAAGCGGTAAATCTGTCGGTGAGTGCATGAGGTCAAGCCGCATCAAATTAATAAAAGAGCATGGCATTGCCAGTGCCCCTTGGGCAAGTTATCTCCTTTACGGGGATCCGAATTTTGTTATATTTAAGGCCAGGATTAAATCCCTTCCGAGTAAACCAAAGAAGAGGATGATTCCTAAGAAAAAATGGGCTATTGTTTCGGGCTTAGCCGCTTTGATCTTGGCTATAGGTATTTTTATGTATTTGTGGCTGCCTAGTCTAAATCCAAACAGCTATATTTTATTCTTGCAGAGCAGGAAATTATTTAAAGGGGGCAATAATGAGCAGGCGATCCAGCTTGCAAGTTCTATAATCGCCAAAGAGCCAATGTTTTTGGCGGCCTACCCGCTCGTAGCTGATGCCTATCAAAGGCTGGGAGATAAAGATAATGCCTTAAAATACTATTTTGAATACGCCCTGCAAAGCGAAAAAAGGGGGGACCTTAAAAATCTTGCCGCCAGTTACATCAAGATCGGCTGGCTGTATCATTTGCACGGCGATTATGATAAGGCTCTTGATTTCTATAATAAGGCGCTTGATTTGAGCCGCAGGTTGAAGGATAAGCTGAATGAGGCGGTCTCTTTAAGGAAGCTTGCGGTTTGGAACATGGATAAGGATAGAAATTCAAAAGCCCTTGAGCTTTTGACCAAAAGCTCCGAGATCAATCGCGACCGCCGTTTTATGCACGAGCATTTATATAACCTGGGATGCGATTATTTTGACCTGGGGCTGGTCTTTATGAATAAAAATGATTCTATCACGGCAAAAGAGTTTTACAATAAGAGCCGTATCATTTTTGAGAAGCTAAAGCTTAAAAATGAGCTTAGCGATTATTATTTTAACTTGGGTGAGGTCTATCTCTTTGAAAAGCAGTATCAGAAGGCCCTTGATAGTTATCTAAAAGGGTTAAAGGCGGATCTGGCTGAAAATAATAAATTCAATCTCACCAGCGACTACAACATGATCGGAGAATTGCATGTCGAGATGGATAATCTAAAAGCCGCTGAAGAGTCGTTTAACAAGGCGGTAGAGATTTCTATCCAGATCAACGCCCTTCCGGAGCTGGCCGCGGCCTATGAGAATTTGGGCCTCTTATACAAAGGTAAGGGGCGAAGGAATAAGGCCCGGGAGTTCCTAAGGCAGGCACAGGAGATCTATCATTCTATTGATAAGGAGAAATACCAGGAAATAAAGAATCTGCTCGTGAATTAGCTTGACTCTTTAAACTTTGGCAAATATAATGTTTTCTGATAACATTAAAAGAAGATTAAAAAGAGGAGGCAGTATGCATAAATTGTTGCTTAGATTAAAGAAGTTCTTGGTCACTTTTGGCTTTTTAATCATGTTATTCTCAATAATCATCAAGTATTTGCCTGCCTCAAGCACGTTAAAACACACCCTTACTCCGTCCGGCCTCATGTCTTACGCAAACGCATTCTTCCTTTTGGCGGTTTTGATAAAACTTCATGAGGTCTGCGTTAGATTGAATTTAATCTCACATCACCTAAGGGAATCTTCTTCTGCCCATGTTTCTAAAGAAGCCGCTTCTTAATATTACGTGGAACTAGATATAAAAGAGAGCATTTGGTTGTGGGGCGCAAGGCTTATCGGGATAATTTCTATACTGATAAGCCTTTATTTTGCTTTAAGCCTTATTGTTTTCTGGTCGTATCTCATTCGCTACGACGGCTATTTCTGGGCATTTATAAAAATAGTCATCTCCGTAGGTTTTCTCATCACGGGGATCTATATTTTAATGCTTAGGAATTGGGCGCGTATCATGTTTCTGTCGCTTCTTGGGTTTCTTTTAGGCTATTTGTTCAGTCTGCTTGTCACGCGTTCCCGCGCGCACTCCTCATTTATTATCACTATCCTTGAAGGATGTATCATCATTGTGCCTTTTATCTTCTTTTTTTATTTTTTCACCCGCCCCGAAGCAAAATCAGTATTTAAATAAATAAGTAAGCCGATACCTTATCAAGACCCGGTCTTAACATTGAGATAGGAAGTCAAGACCGGGTCTTGAGCATTGAGGGTGTCAAAAAATTTGTGTTAGAAATCTCTATTTTCTACGTCTATTTGAGTAGGAGGTGGAGAGATGAAGAAGTTGTTAGTCGTTTTAGGGGCAGGGTGTGTGTTGTGGGTTGTGGGGCAGGTTGTGGGTTTTGGGGGTGAGGTCAGGTGGCAGGATGTAAGCGGGGGCAATACGGATATAAGATCGGTCTTAGCGTATTCTGATAAGAAGGGGTTCATTCTTATGGGCACCAGGAACACAGTTTTTAGATCTGTGGATAGCGGCAAAAGCTGGAGGAATGTTTTATTGGTCAGGGGAAATGATCCCTCGATTAACTTTTTGTACTTTGATCCGCAAGTCGCCGATTATATCTATGCCGCAACCGGTAACGGCCTTTATGTCAGCAGTAACCAAGGGCAAAACTGGAAGAGGATATTTAAGGGTAGGAATGCCTTTGCAAATGATTGTACAGGTTTGGCGGTCGGCTCTTCGGGGATTTATCTTGGCACAAAGAACGGGCTTTTTGTAAGTAAGGATAAGGGGCGCAGCTGGGCAAAAGAGCCGGGCAAACTTGGAGATAATCATATTTTAGCAATATCAGCCAATCCAAAAGATCCGGATGATATATATGTGGCTTGCACAGAGGGAGTTTTTAGGTCTAAGAATAAAGGAGCTTCTTGGGATAGGGTGGTTGTAGCCAGCGCTACTGAAAATGGAGGCGATGAGCAGGAAGAAAACGATGACCGGGATGACGAAGAGAAGTATTCCAATATAAGATATCTTGGTATTGATCCCGATAATGCTAATGTCATTTATTTAGCTACTTCAATGGGTGTACAGAGAAGCGATGATAAGGGGGATAGCTGGAAGCCCGTAGCGGATTATGGTTTATTAAGTAAGGATGTAAAGTTTTTGTCAGTTTCTAAAGCGGGGAAGGTTTACGCGCTGACAAGGTCCGGGATTTTTGAATTCGCAAATGGAAGATGGCAGGAGCTTTCCTTTGATTTAGCGGTTAATTCTGTGAGGTCACTTTCGATCGACACAAAAGGCGATCTGTTTGCTGCCTGCGATAAGGGGTTGTTCAAATTAAGCACGGTTGATCTGGGTTTTGCCTCTAAAAAAGATTGGGTCGAGGTATATTCCCGTCGGGAGCCGAAGATAAATGAGGTGCAGCAGGCGGCGATCAAATACGCCGAAGTTGAGCCGGAAAAGATCCAGCAGTGGAGAACCAAGGCCGCTAAAAAGGCATTGCTTCCCCGTTTAAGTATCGGCATTGACAGAAACACCACGGACCTTTGGCATTGGGAAGGCGGGTCTACTACCAAGTCCGAAGACGATGTCTTGCGTAAGGGCAATGATTCAGTGGATTGGGATGTGAGTTTGAGTTGGGAGCTGGGTGAGCTTATCTGGAATAATGACCAGACTAGCATTGACACACGTTCGCGCCTGATGGTACAGCTTAGGGACGATATTTTGGATGAGGTGACAAAGCTTTATTTTGAGCGCCTGCGCCAGAAGGCGGAGTTTGATAACCTTCCGATAGAGGATAGGAGGAAGCGTTTTGAAAAGGGGCTTAGGATAGAGGAGCTTACAGCTTCTATTGACGCTCTTACCGGAGGTTATTTCTCGCGGCAGCTCTAAGGCAAAAGTAAATAAAAACAGGGGGACGTTTCGGTGAAGCGTCCCCCTGTTTTTTCTTGCAAAAAGCGCCTAATTGTGATATTTTAATTACTTGCCTGCCATATTAATCAACCCTTTATAACACGAGGACAGACATGAGTATGATGCATTTTAGCGATGCCAACTTCAAGAAGGAAGTTCTGGAATCGGGGCTTCCGGTTTTAGTGGATTTCTCGGCCACTTGGTGCGGCCCCTGTAAGATGATTGCTCCCGCATTAGAGGAGCTGGCCAAAGAATACAAGGATAAGGTCAAGATCGGCAAAATAGACGTTGAGGAAAGCCCAAAGACATCTACGCATTACGGCGTAATGTCAGTTCCGACCCTGGTTTTTTTTAAGGGCGGCAAGATAATGGATCAGGCTGTCGGCGCCCTGAATAAATCAGAGCTAAAAAAGAAGATAGAGGCCAATCTTTAGTTAATGAGAAAAATATTCATTGCCGCTACAAAACAAAATGACGGCAAAACTACCGTATCATTAGGCTTACTTTCTAATTTTAAGGACGGCTTTAAGAAAGTCGGTTTTATTAAGCCCATCGGGCAGCGCTATCTTGAGGAAGTCGGACAGAAGATCGACGAGGATTCATTCCTGATCGAAGAAGTCTGCGGCATTAAATGCGGGCTAAAGGACATGAGCCCGATCGCGGTCGAGAAGGGTTTCACGGAGAAGTATATCGCCCGTCCGGATAAAAACTCTATTGCTAAGCAAATAAAGGATTCTTATCGCAGGGTCTCCAAGGGACAGGACTTGGTTGTGATCGAGGGCACGGGCCACGCTGGTGTAGGCTCGGTTTTTGACCATTCTAATGCCACGGTAGCGAAACTGCTTGGCTCGAAGGTGATCATCATTTCATCCGGCGGCATCGGTAGGCCGATAGACGAGATCATTCTCAATAAGGCGCTTTTTGAGCGTGAGGGTGTCAAGGTGCTTGGCGTGATTGTGAATAAGGTCCTTCCCACAAAGTTTGATAAGATAAGCCGTTTGGTAAGGAAGGGCCTGGAGAGAAAAGGGGTCAAGGTTTTAGGTGTGCTTCCTTATAACCCTATGCTTTCCCAGCCGACCATCGAGCAGATCCTGGAAGAAACTGATTTTGAGGTCTTAAGCGGTAAGGAGAATTTAGAGAGGACTGTTTCTCGGGTCATTGTCGGGGCAATGGAGCCTCGTGACGCGTTAAAATATATCGTTGATGATAGCCTGATAATCACTCCCGGCGATAGGGAGGATATGATCAAGAGTGTTTTAAGTTGTTTCCGCGATTCCCAAGCAACGCGGCTTAAGGTTTGCGGGATGATATTATCCGGAGGGATAAAGCCTGATGAGCCTGTATTGGCTCTTTTAAAAAACTCCGGCATTCCCGTGCTTATGGCAGAGTCTGATACTTATGATGTGGCAACGACAGTTCATGATCTTACGGTGAAACTTAGGCCGCGCGATAAGGAGAAGATCAGCGCGGTAGTAAAATTAATAAAAGATTACGTAGATTTAAAAGAGATATATAGGGGGATGTAGATGGATACGATCAGTAAAATCCGTGATTTGGCAAGGTCTGAATTAAAGTCAATAGTTTTACCTGAATATGATGACTCGAGAGTGGTAGAGGCAGTGCGCTTTATCGAGAAAGAGGGCCTGGCAAAGGTCACATTGATGACGCCCGATAAGGTCGATGAAAGCCAGAGGAAGCGTTACATCGACGAGTATTACCAGATGCATAATTCCAAGGAAGTGGATTTAGGCGTGGTGCAGGAGCTTTTTAACAGGGACACGCTTTACTATTCCGCTATGATGACGCGCGAAGGAAAATTTGACGGCCTTGTTGCCGGCGCCAGCCACACGACGCCTGAAATGGCAAGGGCGGCGATTCGTTGTATTGGCATCGATGACCGCATCACAATAGTCTCGAGTTGTTTTATTATGGTCGCGCCTAACTGTCCATACGGAGAAAACGGGACCTTTGTTTTTGCTGATTGCGGGATAATCCCAGAGCCAAACGGCAGGCAGCTTGGTTGTATTGCTTTATCTGCCGCGGAGTTGGCTGAAAAGGTGTTGGGGTTTAAGGCGCGCATCGCGTTTTTAAGTTACTCGACTAAGGGCTCGGCGAGGACAAAGTCCGCCGAGAAGATTGCCGAAGGGCTCGCTCAGTTAAAAGAGATGTCGCCGGATATCTTGGCAGACGGCGAACTTCAGGTGGATGCGGCGATAGTCCCTGAAGTGGCAAAGATAAAATATCCCGAAAGCCCTATCGGGGGGAAAGCGAATGTTTTGATCTTTCCTAATTTAGAGGCCGGTAACATCGGATATAAGTTGTCGCAGCGTTTAAGCGGCGCGCGCGCAGTAGGGCCGCTGCTATTGGGTTTAAAAAAGCCCGCGAGCGATCTGTCTCGTGGTTGTTTTGTAGAGGATATTGTTGATTGTGTGGCGGCGACAGCGATAAGGGCGCAATAAAATGAAAATACTCGTTATTAATTGCGGCAGTTCATCAATAAAGTATAAGGTCTTTGAGATGCCCGGGGAGCGGCTTATTTCAAAAGGTTCTATCGAGCATATCGGCGAGGCTGATTCCAGCGTGCAGGATCATTATACCGGCTTAAAGATGGTCTTAGAAAAGGTCGATTCTGTTGACGCTGTCGGGCACAGGGTTGTGCATGGAGGTGAAAAATTTCAGGAACCGGTCATTATCGATAATTCAGTAATGAGAAAAATCAAGCAGTGCTGTATGATAGCGCCTTTACATAATCCTGCGAATTTAGCCGGTATCCGCGCCTGCAAAAAACTCCTGCCTGGGGTAAAACAGGTCGCGGTGTTTGATACGGCTTTTCATCAGACCATTCCTTCATACGCCTATATCTACGGCCTGCCTTATGAATACTACTCGAGATACAGGGTTAGAAAATACGGTTTTCACGGGACAAGCCATGAATATGTCGCGCTTGAGGCAGCGCGCATACTAAAGAGGCCGCTTGAGAAATTGAAATTGATCACCTGCCACCTGGGTAATGGCTGCAGTATTGCCGCCATAGATAAGGGCAGGTCCATAGACACGAGCATGGGTTTTACGCCGCTTGAGGGGTTGATCATGGGGACCCGCTGCGGAGATATCGACCCGGCGCTGGTCACTTATATAATGCGCCGGAAAAAGATCGACGTTTATGAAATGGACAATATCCTGAACAAGACTAGCGGCTTAAAAGGGATCTCCGGGATCAGTAATGATATGCGCGTCCTTGAGAGCCACGCCAAAGCCAATGAGCCGCGCGCAAAACTGGCCTTAGCGATCTTTATTTACCGTCTGAAGAAATATATCGGCGCTTACATGGCGATAATGGGAAGGGCAGACGCCATTATTTTTACCGCAGGAATAGGCGAGCATCAGAAAGACATCAGAAGTAAAGCCTGCGAGGGACTGTTTTCGCATATGAAGAGGCCCCCGAAGATTTTGGTCATTGCGACCAATGAGGAGCTGATGATCGCGCGCCAGACTTGTCAAATAATAAGGAGAAGAAGGCAATGCAAAGAATAATCTTAAAGTCAAAAATCCATCGTGCCCGTGTCACAGAGGCAAACCTTTATTATAAGGGCAGCATAACTATTGATAGTAAACTGATGAAGGCCGCGGATATCATCGAGTATGAAAAGGTCGAGGTCTTTAACCTCAATAACGGCCACCGGCTCGAGACTTACGCTATAGAGGGCAGGCCAGGTTCCGGAGTGATCTGTCTTAACGGGCCGGCAGCGCGCGGGGCATGCGCCGGGGATGAGATCATTATTGTCACTTATGCTAACGTAGATGATAAAGAGGCAAAGTCCGTCAAGCCGAAAATAGTCAATGTCAATGAAAGAAACCGCATTAAGAATTAGGATATTCGGCGACCAGGCCTTAAGAAAAAAGGCAAAGTCGGTAAAAGAGCTTACCACAAAACACCGGGAGTATTTATCGGCAATGGCGCGCCTGATGTATGAGGGTGATGGTATAGGTTTAGCCGCGCCGCAGGTCGGGCTTAGCGAGGCGATGATAGTGATCGATATCGGAAGCGGCCTGTTTAAATTAGTCAATCCAAAGATAATAAAAATAGAGGGCAGGCAAGTGCTTGAAGAGGGGTGTTTGAGTGTTCCGGGAGTCTGCATCAAGGTCAAGCGGGCAAAAAAAGTAAAAGTAAAAGCGCTTGATGAGTCAGGAAGGCAGATCGTTATTGATGCCGAGGATTTGTTTGCTTGTGTCCTGCAGCATGAGATCGACCACTTGAACGGAAAACTCATTGTAGATTATGCCTCGATCATCGATAAGGTGAGGATAAAAAATAAATTAGAAGAGCTGAAAAAGAAAGCAAAAGATGAAGAGCTGTCAGAATCAGAAACAAAATCTTGCCAACTGCAATTGTAGTTATGAGCCCTGCTCCAGAAAAGGGATCTGCTGCGAGTGTATTGCCTATCATCGCGCAAGCCGCCAGCTGCCAGCCTGTTTTTTCAGTAAGGAATTCGAAAAGACTTATGATCGGTCTGTAGAAAATTTTATGAGGATGCAGGAATGAAGAGGCCCCTTCCGGAGTGGTTTAAAGAGGAGCTGTCGGATACTAATTCGCTTAAACTAAGAAGGCTGTTCTCTGAATTCGGGATCAATACCGTTTGCAGACAGGTGAAGTGTTCAAATCTAAGCTACTGTTTTAAGCATAAAAAAGTGGCTTTTATGATTTTGGGTGAGCGTTGCACCCGTAACTGTAGTTTTTGCTTCGTCAAAAAGCCGGATGGGAGCGCTCTTTCCGTAGACAGGGATGAGGCTGAGCGTATCGCCCGGATAACGCAGGCGTTTGGACTTGCATTTGTGGTGATTACCTCTGTAACGCGAGACGATCTTGAGGATGGCGGCTCACGGCAGTTTCAGCGCGTAATAAAATTAATCAAAGCAGTCAATAAAGAGGTGAAGATAGAAGCTGTGACCCCGGATTTTGAAGGAAGGGTCATGAGTTTGAAAACCGTGCTTGAGGCTAAACCCGATATTCTGGGGCATAATATCCATACTGTAAAAAGGCTTTATAAGCAATTGCGCCCCATGGCCGATTATCAGCTTTCACTGGATATACTGGAAATCTCAAAGGAGCTCGCCCCCGATATAAAGACAAAGTCATCGATCATGCTGGGCCTGGGAGAAGAAGAGGATGAAGTCACAGAGGCGATGGAGGACCTAAGGAAAAGTAGGTGTGATATTTTGACCATCGGGCAATATTTTGCGCCTTCTGCCGACCACTATCCTGTGAAAGAATTCATCGATCACGATACATTCAAAAAATACAAAAGCATAGCTACCTTTTTAGGGTTTAAAGCGGTCCTGTCCGGGCCGAGGGTTCGTAGTTCTGTTTACGCGCAAGACCTGTATAAGGAGTTAGAGTATGCATGATTTAATAATCATAGGTGCAGGGCCTGCCGGATTGACTGCCGCTCTTTACGCGGGGAGGTTTAGGCTTAGTACTCTGGTATTAGAGAAGATGTGTCCGGGCGGGCAAATACTTCTTTCCCCGGAAATAGAAAATTACCCAGGTTTTCCGGAGGGGGTATCGACACAGGAATTGATCGATAAATTTAAGGCGCAGGTCGATAGCCTCGGAGTAAAGATCGAATCCGACGAAGTCCTGGAGGTAGCGCCAAGTTTTAAATTGTCAAGTGTTGCCTATCATGTAAAATGCTCCGGCATCTCTTATGAAGCAAAAAGCGTTATTATTGCGACCGGTGCCCGCTCAAAAAGATTGGGGGTAGAGGGGGAGAATAAATTTATCGGCCGAGGGGTTTCCTACTGCGGGACTTGCGACGGCCCGCTGTTTAGGGATAAAGAAGTGGTAGTAGTTGGCGGTGGAGACAGGGCGATTGAGGATGCGATATTTTTGGCCAGCTACGCGAGGAAAGTCACCCTTATCCATAGGCGGCAGGAGTTTAGAGCCGCAAAAATACTGGTTGAAAGGGCGCGTCAAAATCCTAAGATAAATTTCGTACTGG
>JAHJJA010000141.1 GCA_018822885.1 Candidatus Omnitrophota bacterium | reverse complement strand
CGAAGGAAAATCCGGTCAGGGTAGCCCGCATCCTGTTACTCCTTGGGGCAAGCCTACAAAAGGATACAGGACCAGGAAACCGAATAGATATTCTAATAAGTTTATCGTAAAGAGAAGGAATCCATAATTATGCCACGTTCATTAAAAAAGGGCCCGTATGTAGAGGAGAAGTTATTAAAAAAAGTTGAAAAGCTGCGCGGTACCGGGATACGCCAGGCGATAAAGACCTGGTCCAGGCGTTCGACGGTCATCCCGGAATTCGTTGGTTTGACTTTTGCGGTTTATGACGGCCATAAGCACATACCGGTTTTTGTAACCGAGAATATGGTCGGCCATAAATTGGGTGAATTTGCGCCTTCGAGAATATTCAGGAAGCACGGCGGCGTTAAGGCAAAGAAGGCCCTGGAGAAGACTTAAAATGATAGCTAAAGCAGAGGGAAAATTCTTAAGAGTTTCACCGTCAAAGGTATGCCAAGTGATGGATTTGATCCGTTATAAAGATGCATTAGAGGCTCAGAGCATACTTACCCTTTTAAATAAAAGGCCCAAGGAATATCTTGTTAAGATCTTAAAGTCTGCGATTGCAAACGCTAAAGTAAAAGGTTTTAGCGCAGATAAGTTGTATATATCTAAGTTGACTTGCAATCCGGGGCCGGCATGGAAAAGGTTTAAGGCTGCGGCATTTGGTAGAGCGGCACCGATCAGGAAGAAGACATCGCATATTAGAATCGAATTAGACGTTAAAGCTTAAAGTGAGGAGATAATGGGACAAAAGGTTAATCCGATAATTTTAAGAATGGGTTTTATCAGGACGTGGGACAGTCGCTGGTTTGCTAATCCAAAGAATTTCTCCCGCTTTATCGCGGAAGATTACAAGGTAAGAAAATTCATCAAGAAAAGATTCAAACAGGCGGCTGTTTCTAAGATCATCATAGAGCGGTTGGCTGAAAAAATTAAGATTAAGATATTAAGCGCACGCCCGGGGCTTATAATCGGACGCCATGGCGCAGATATTGAGCGCCTGCGCGAGGATTTGAATACTTTAATAAAGAAGGAAATGTCTATAGATATCGTAGAGGTAAAGAATCCCTCCTGCGACGCCCAGTTATTGTCGGAGAATATAGCGCTCCAGCTTGAAAAGAGGGTGTTATTTCGCCGTGCGGTAAAACGCGCAATGGAGCAGGCCATGAACGCCGGGGCAAAAGGCGTAAGAGTCTGCTGCGCGGGCCGTTTGAATGGCGCGGAAATGTCAAGGACAGAAACTTATAAGCTTGGAAAGGTGCCGCTTCAGACTTTTAGGGCGGATATTGATTATGGTTTTGCAGAGGCCTTGACTACTTATGGTTTGATCGGTGTAAAGAGTTGGGTCTATAAGGGAGAGATTTTAAATAGAAAAATAACTGCAGAGGCAGAGGTCAGAGAGGCGAGGCAGCCCGTAACGGAGGCAAAGTAAAATGGCTTTGATGCCCAAGAGGGTAAAATATCGCAAGCTTCAAAAGGGAAATAGGCGCGGTATTGCTACTAGCGGAGCGCAGCTTGCATTCGGAGAGTTTGGTTTAAAGGTGCTTGAAAACGGATGGCTTAAGAATACGCAGATCGAATCTGTACGCGTGATCCTGGCGCGACAGCTACATAAAGGCGGCAAGCTTTGGATCAGGGTTTTTCCGGATAAGTCGATCACCAAGAAGCCGGCAGAAGTGCGTATGGGTAAAGGTAAGGGCGACTTGGATCATTGGGTAGCGGTAATCAAGAGAGGGCGTATCTTGTTTGAGTTGGGCGGTGTGCCGGAAGAATATGCCCGCCAGTGCTTCAGGCTTGCGGCGTATAAACTCCCTTTTAGGACAAAGTTTATTACAAGGATACATAAATAAGATGAAAACGCAAGAGTTAAAGAATTTATCAAGGGAAGAGTTGATGCAAAAAGAAAGAAGCTTGAAAGAAGAGCTCTTTAAGCTGAATCAGCAGCGATACAGTGGAAGAGTAGAGAAGCCGCATATGTTTTCTTTAATCAAAAGAGATATAGCGCGCATTAAGACTATCTTGAATCAGGCTATAAAGAAAGAGAAATAAAATGGGCAAAAGAAAAGAATTTATAGGCACAGTTATCAGCGACAAGATGCAGAAGACTATCATAGTTAAGGTGGCTCGTTTGAGCAAGCATCCTAAGTATGGCAGGGTAGTAAAAATAAGCAACAAGTATAAAGCTCACAATGAAAAAGGCGAGGCCAGGATAGGGGACAAGGTTCTTATAGCAGAGACAAGGCCTTTGTCAAAAGATAAGCGTTTTGCGTTGAAGAAAATTATAAGGAAAGCCCAGATTCCTCACGTAGAGATCAAAGAGGAGACCAAATGATCCAGTTGCGCACTATTTTAGATGTAGCTGATAATACCGGCGCGAAAAAAGCATCTTTTATCTGCGTTTTAGGGAAAAAGAATTGTTTTGACGCGCAGATTGGCGATGTTATTAATGTGAACGTTAAAGAATCAGCACCCGATGCCTCGGTTAAAAAGGGCGAGAAGTCGCGTGCGGTTATTGTGAGGACTAGACAAGCGATAAGAAGGACGGATGGCTCAGTGCTCAGGTTCGATCGCAATGCCATCGTCTTTATTGATACTGCCTCTAATCCTAAAGGCACACGAGTATTTGGCCCGGTCGCCAGGGAATTAAGGGATAAGAATTTTACGAAAATCATTTCATTGGCGCCAGAGGTAATATAATGTTAAAAATCAAGAAAAACGATACTGTTCAGGTAATCAAGGGAAAAGATAAAGGAAAAAAAGGTAGGGTCCTGGCTGTGTATGCCGGAGAGAATCGCGTGCTTGTCGAAGGGTTAAATACGGTCAAGAAGCATAAAAGGCAGACCCGCCAGGAGGAAAAGGGCGGTATACTCACTATCGAGAAGCCGATTCAAATGGCCAATATCGCTCTGGTGTGTAAACATTGTCAAAAAGCTGTCAGGGTAGGTTTTACGGTTTTATCGGACGGGACAAAAACAAGGACTTGCAAGTCCTGTAAAGAGGCAATATAAAATGATTCCGAGACTACAAGAAAAATACAGAAACGAGATCGTGCCGCAATTAATGAAGTCGTTTAATCTGACTAATAAGCTGGCTGCGCCGCGCGTTGAAAAGGTGGTTGTAAATATGGGGGTAGGCGAAGCGCTTACAGATATAAAGATCCTCGAAAGGGCAATGGATGAGTTGGCTATTATTACGGGACAAAGGCCGATTTTAAGGCGTGCTAAAAAAGCGATCTCTAATTTTAAGGTAAGAGCTGGTGCGCCCGTGGGATGTAAAGTCACGTTAAGAAAGGCGATCATGTATGAGTTTATAGACCGCCTTTTAAATATCGCTCTTCCGCGTATCCGCGATTTCCGCGGAGTTTCTCCGGACGCTTTTGATAAGGCCGGCAATTATACTTTAGGTTTGAATGAACAGGGGATTTTTCCCGAAATAGAATATGACAAGCTTACCAGGACGCAGGGGATGGATATAACCTTTGTTATCAAGAACACCGAGTCCCCGGAGCAGTCAAGGGAACTGCTAAGGTTGTTTGGTATGCCTTTTTCTCACCCGGATATGTAATGTAAGAATAGGTAAAATATTATGGCAAAAAATTCACAGATAGCCCGTTGGAAGAGAGTTCCTAAGTTTTCAACTCGCAAGCACAATCGCTGCGCGATTTGCGGCAGGTCAGGCGGTTACCTAAGCAGGTTTGAGTTGTGCCGTATATGTTTTAGGGAGCTGGCTTGGCAGGGATTGATCCCGGGCGTGAAAAAAGCAAGCTGGTAGCTTGGTAACCCCCAATTCTATCTGATGGATTGGGGTCCACTTGTGTGGAAGGAGAAAATATTAGATGTCAAGGAACGATTTAATAGCCGATGCGTTTACAATTGTCCGTAATGCCATTATGGCAAAAAAGGATAACGTCGATGTCCCTTCCTCAAACACGATAAAGGCAATCCTCGATATATTAAAGAAGGAAGGCTACATCGAGAATTTTAAGATTACTGATGATAATAAGCAGGGCATGGCCAGGATTTATTTAAAGTATCTGGCGCAGAAGTCCGCAATAAAAAGCATAAAAAGGATTTCAAGGCCGGGTTTAAGGGTTTATGTAAAGCGCGACAAGGTGCCTTCTGTATTAAGGGGCAGAGGTATAGCGATTATTTCAACCTCTAAGGGAATTATGGTTGATAAAGAAGCTCGAGAATTGGGAGTAGGCGGGGAGATTATAGGATATATCTGGTAACTGATAAATAGAGGGAAACGTTATGTCACGTATAGGAAAGAAACCATTAGCGATACCAAGCGGCGCGAAAGTAGAGATCAAGGACGGCTCTATTTACGTCGAGGGACCTAAAGGAAAATTGAGTCGTAAACTTTCCGACAGGATATCTGTTGAGATAAAAGATAATCAGATATTGCTTAAAAGGAGCACGGAGATAAAGACGGATAAATCTTTGCACGGGCTTTACCGCGCGTTGATCGCAAACATGTTAATAGGAGTCACTGAGGGGTATGGTAAGGATATGGAGATAATCGGGGTAGGATTTAAGGCTGCAGTACAGGGGAATGTGCTGAACATGGCCTTGGGTTTTTCGCATCCGATAAATTTTCCTATCCCTGAGGGTATAAAGATCGAGACGCCCAAGCCTACGCAGATCACGATCAGAGGGATTGACAAAGAAAAGGTAGGAGAGGTCGCGCATGAGATCCGCGCGTTTTATCCTCCTGAGCCATATAAAGGAAAAGGAATACGTTTTGCCGGAGAATATATTAAGAAGAAGATAGGTAAGGCTCAGGCGACAGCAAAGGGTTAAAATGAATAAAAAAGAGCAATTAAGATATAAGAGGCATACGCGTATCAAGATGAGGATGTTTGGCACGCCTGAGAAACCACGCCTGGTAGTGCACAGAAGCCTAAAGCATATCGCCGGGCAGGTCATCGATGATACTGTTAAGAAGACCATGTTTTCTTTATCTACTCTTGATAAAGAAGTCAGGCAGCAATTTCCTACGGGCGGTAATTTAAAATCAGCAGAGGTATTCGGCCAGGTTTTTGCAAAGAAGGCCAAGGAAAAAGGCATCTCAAAAGTTATATTTGACAGGGCGGGTTATTTATATCACGGAAGAATTAAGGCATTTGCGGAAGCCTTACGAAAAGGTGGAATGGAGTTTTAAGATATGCGCGAATTAAAAATTAAAAGTCAGTCGGAATTAATCGAGAAGATTATTACTATCAATCGCGTGACAAAGGTCACTAAGGGCGGTAAGAAAATGCATTTCAGCGCTTTGGTAGTTGTCGGGGATACTAAGGGCAAAGTCGGTTTTGCCCAGGAGAAAGCCAATGAAGTGGCTGATGCGATCCGTAAGGCCCTTACAAAGGCAAAGAAGGGATTGTTCAGCGTGCCGATGGAGGGTTCAAGTATTCCTCATGAGATAGTCGGCCATTTTGGCGCGGCAAAAGTGCTTTTAAAGCCTGCCTCTGAAGGGACAGGAGTTATTGCCGCCGGCCCGGTGCGCGCGATTTGCGAGGCCGCAGGAATAAAGGATATTCTGACTAAGTGTTTAAAATCAAATAATCCTGTCAATGTCATCAAGGCGACAGTAGAGGGTCTAAAGGAATTAAAGGCGTAATTATGGAAAAGAAGATAATTAAAGCAAAGAAAGTCCTAAAAGAAACTATTAAAGAGAAAAAAGAGCCTAGGCCTAAGGTAAAGATAAAGAAACCGGAAGGTGAAGTCAAGTTAGCGGGGTTTGGCCTTTTTAACTTAGCCACGCCTAAGGGCGCGCATAAGAAGAGAAAATATTTAGGAAGAGGTTCCGGTTCCGGCCACGGTAAGACTTCTACCAGGGGCAGTAAGGGACAGACTTCGCGCGCAGGAAGGCATTTTTATCTTGGTTTCGAAGGAGGGCAATCTCCTTTGATCCGCAAGATGCCAAAGCGCGGGTTTACCAGCAATTTCAAGAAGATCTACCAGATTGTGAATCTAAGTGATTTAAATAAGATAAAAGAGACTACAATCAGCCTGGCGTTATTGGAGGAAAAAGGGCTGATAGAAAATAAGGAGAAATTGGTCAAAGTGCTCGGGGACGGAGAGATCAAGAATGCCGTTACGGTGCAGGCGCATGCTTTCTCAAGGAAGGCTTCCGAAAGTATTAAAGCGGCGGGCGGAAAAACAGAAATCGTGAATGTTTAGCGCACTAGTTAATTCTTTTAAGATCCCGGATTTAAAAAGGCGCCTGATTATAACAGGGGCGCTTATAATAGTTTATCGTATCGGTTGTTATGTCCCGACCCCGGGTATAGACGGGGCTGCTTTAGCGGAGTTCTTCGCGAGGATCGCTAAGACGCAAGGGGGCACGCTCTTTGGCATAATTAACATGTTTTCCGGTGGCGCTATGGAGAAATTGACCATATTTGCCTTAGGTATTATGCCTTATATTTCCGCATCCATTATTTTGCAGCTTTTGACCGCGGTTATACCGGCGCTGGAGAAAATGGCAAAGGAGGGTAAGGCAGGATATGAAAAGATAAATCAGTATACCCGTTACGGGACGGTACTGTTATCAATCATCCAGTCGTTCTTTATCGCTCTTTGGCTTGAGGATCCCGCTCGCTTCGAAGGCTTAAAGATAGTCATGTCTCCTGGATGGGGATTCAGGATCCTTACGATCCTCACTCTGACTACAGGCACGATTTTTATAATGTGGCTGGGAGAGCAGATACAGGAGAGGGGGATTGGTAACGGCATATCATTAATTATTACCGCCGGTATTATTTCGAGGATCCCAGAGGCGATCCGCCAGCTTTTTGTTTTGATCTCTCCGTTTTCCCCCGCCCGCAGGCAGATCCAGCCCTTTACATTATTTATTATGGCGGCGTTATTGTTGATCGTAGTATTTTCGGTAATTATGATCACGCAAGGTCAAAGAAAGATTCCTGTTCAATATGCGCGCAGGATCGTAGGAAGGAAGATCTATGGCGGGCAGAGCACCTATATTCCTTTAAAGGTCGATCAGTCAGGCGT
>JAHJJA010000140.1 GCA_018822885.1 Candidatus Omnitrophota bacterium | reverse complement strand
TATTATTAAAACTTGCCTGGATATGCGCAATCCCGGAAGTAATACCCTTTGCTAATTTCTTCTTTTTTGCCTTTTCTTTTGTTGCCATTTTGAATTTCTCCTCTATTTACCCGCCGGTTTTGGGCTAGCTGCCTTAGCAGGAGAATCTGCCTTCTTAATCACTGCCATGCCGCCCCTGCGCGGCCCTTTTCTTGTCCTAGCGTTAGTACGCGTGCGCTGCCCTCTGGCAGGAAGGCCTTTCTTATGGCGCATGCCGCGGTATGAGCCGATATCCATCAATCTTTTTATATTCTGCGAGATGTCCCGGCGTAAATCACCTTCAAGCCTAAGCCCGCTTTTCTGCAGGGTATTGGTAATGCGGGAAATCTCTTCTTCGCTTAGGTCTTTAGCGCGCTTTGCTGGCTCAATCCCTATCTCTTTCAATAACTTGTTAGAAGAAGCCCTGCCCAACCCATAGAGATAAGACAATGAGATCTCGATTCTTTTTTCTTTAGGTATATCCACACCCAGAATTCTTGGCATTTTTCTTTACTCCTCAGTTAACCCTGTCTTTGTTTATGCTTGAGGTTAGTACAGATCACCCTTACCACACCTCTTCTTTTAATAATCTTGCACCTATCGCAGATCTTTCTTACGGACGCTTTTACTTTCATCTTATTTCACCCTGAATGTAATCCTTCCCCTGGTTAAATCATAAGGAGATAACTCTAATTTGACTTTATCCCCCGGCAGTATCCTGATAAAATTCATGCGCATTTTGCCTGAGACATGCGCGAGGACAATGTGCCCATTCTCGAGCTCTACCTTAAACATCGCGTTAGGCAGCGCTTCTATTATTTTTCCTTCAGTCTCTATCAGCTCTTCTTTCGGCATATTAAATAGTCAAAACCTCCGGCCCTTTTTGCGTTATCGCCACTGTATGCTCAAAGTGAGCAGAAGCCAAGCCATCTTTTGTTACGGCAGTCCAACCGTTTTCCGTAATTTCGGATTCCCAGCCTCCCATATTTATCATCGGCTCAATAGCAAGCACCATGCCGTTTTCTAAAACAGGTCCGAGATTTGGTCTTCCGAAATTCGGAATCTCCGGGTCCTCATGCAGGGCCCTGCCTATTCCATGCCCTACAAACTGACGCACCACCGAAAACCCATTGCTTTCAACAAAATTCTGAATACTATATGAAATGTCAGAGAGCCTATTTCCTGCCTTTGCCTGTTTTACCCCTATTGCCAAGGCCTTTCTAGCGACTTCAATCAATTTCTTCTTCTCAGGGCTGATTTTACCTACGGGTAAAGTTATTGCCGCGTCGGTAAAAAAACCACTGTAATTTACCCCAAAATCCAGGCTAATAATGTCGCCTTCAAGCAGTTTTCTTTCGCTTGGGATACCGTGCACTATCTCTTCGTTTATCGAAGTGCAAACGCTAGAGGGAAAACCCCTGTATCCTTTAAACGCGGGAAGCGCTTTTTCAATGAGCACTGCATTTTCTGCCTCTGCGTCGATCTCCGCCGTAGTTATTCCCGGCCTGACGCAGCTCTGGATCTTTTTCATTACCCTGGCTAAAATGTGACCGCTCTGCCGTAATACCTCTAAATCCTTTTCAGGCTTTAAGGGTATCATTACTTTTAGTGACCAAAAGTATGATCTTATCCAGGACTACTTTTGCGTCCTCATCAGCAGCCAGAGTATGTAATTTCTTTGTAGCTTTATAATAATCCAACAAAGGAGAAGCTTCTTGCTTGTAGACCTCAAGCCGCTTCATTATCGTCTCTTCTTTATCGTCGGTCCTTTGATACAGCGAAGCGCCGCACTTATCGCAGGCCCCTTTTACCTTAGGAGGCATATTAGTGGCATGAAAGTTCGCTCCGCAAATACTACAAACCAATCTTCCGGTAAGCCTCTGTAAAATAACCGGTACGCTTGTATCAAGATAGATCACAAAATCTAAACCTATTGCCTTCTCTTTAAATATTTCATCCAGCGTCTTTGCCTGCGCTAAATTTCTGGGATAGCCGTCAAGAATAAAACCCTTATTTAAATCCGGCTGCTGGAACCTGTCCTTTAGCATCTTAGCTACCAGCTCATCCGGCACCAATAACCCCTTATCCATATAATCTTTAGCTTGTTTACCAAGAGAAGTAGATGCCTTTACATTCTCTCTTAGGATGTCTCCTGTCGAGATATGAGGCAGGCCTAATCTTACCGCTAATTCCTTTGATTGGGTGCCTTTACCGGCTCCCGGCGGACCTAATAATACTATGCGCATTATCTTCTTCCTCTGATACCTGATTTAACAAAGCCTTCGTAATGATGCGTTAAGAGATGGGATTCTATCTGTTTCAAAGTATCCAACATAACTCCAACAATGATGAGGATGCCTGTGCCGCCAAAAAACGAAGCTACTAAATATGGCACCTTAAGCCACGCCATGATAAAATCAGGAAAGATAGCGATTATGGCGATAAATATCGCTCCGGCAAGCGTGATACGGGTCATGACAAAATCTAAGAACTCTGCTGTCGGCGCTCCTGGGCGTATGCCGGGGATGAATCCGCCGTACTTTTTCATATTGTCAGCAAGATCAGTCGGGTTAAAAACAATCGCGGTATAAAAGTAGCAGAAGAAAATTATCAAAAGGGCATAGACCATGGTGTAAAGCAAGTGCCCTCTCATCAAGGCCGTAGCCAATCTTTGAAAAGCCGGATTAGGGATAAAGGACGCTAGGGTCGCCGGAAAAAGGATTAT
>JAHJJA010000139.1 GCA_018822885.1 Candidatus Omnitrophota bacterium | reverse complement strand
TCTTACCTTTTACTTCTTGAGGCAACATCCCGTAATAAAAAAAGAAGGCTACTAAACAAGTAGCGGTAAAAGATAGCCAAATCCCTACCCCTCCTACCAAAGGAGTGCCTTTAGGATTCAAGATTTTGCTGGATAAGGAGAATTTTCTAAAGAAAAATAAAAAATAATTGCGCAAAAAAAGCTAACTAAAGTTGTTAGCAAGAATTTACCGACTGGCACAAAGCCCCCTCTTTTTTTGTTGCATAAAAGACATTGAAAGTGTTAAAGTTATGCCTATTTTTAGTTATTTCTTAGGGAAAAGTTTAGACTTTATTATATCTTTTTTAAAGGCAGAATTCAAGCCAAAAACATGCCTGTTTATACGCCAATTCTGCCTTCTTGGCTTAGTGAAAATAACTTATCCAAGCCCTGCAAAGAAGAAATTCTGTGGGAAATAATTATGGTAGAAAGCCCGTGGCGGGCGCGCTTCAAATTCACTAAAATCTGCTCTTCTGTGGGAAGATCAATTGAAGAAGTAGCTTCATCAAGGATCAAAATTCCGGGGTTCCTTAAGACCGTCCTTGCTATGGCAAGACGCTGCTTCTGTCCCTCTGATAAACGGCAGCCATCCTCTCCGATACAGGTAGAATAACCTCGGGGCAGCTGCTCAATAAAATCGTGAATACAGGCGATCTGTGCCGCCTTTTTAACCTGCTCATCGGTAACGCCCTTTAATCCAAAGGCGATATTTTCCCTGATTGTGAAATCAAACAAATGCGGTTCCTGGGCCGCAATGGAGATATGTTTTCTGATCGACTTCAGCTCTACCTGCCTCAAGGCATTGCCATCTAAGAAAATCTCCCCTCCCCAGGGGTCATATAACCTCATAATCAGGCTTATTAAAGTGGTTTTTCCGCATCCTGATGGCCCGGATATGCCCACCCAGGAACAAGCCGGGATCTCAAGGTTAACTTTGTGCAGGACTTCCTTGCCCTCTTCATACCCAAAACTCACATCCTTAAAAAAGATTTCTCCTTTGAGCCGAGCAATACTCCTTGCTGCAGGCGCATCAACTATCTTAGGCCTTGTATTCATGACCTCGAAATAGCGTTCAATAGAAACTAGTTCCTTGGTCAGGTATTCAAACTTATAGCCAAAAGAATCAAGCAAGATCCCTAACTGGCTAAGATAGATCATCACCGCAGCATAACTGCCGATGCTTAAATCTCCTTTTATGATCAGCCATCCTCCGTAAAGCGTGATTGCTCCGTATACGGCCTTAGAAAGAAATGATGAAGTTATTGAGCTTGCAATAGACCAGCGAAAAATCCTAAGGCCGGCGCGTATATTTCTTATAACCGAGCGCACATAATCATGCCTTTTTAAAGACTCAAGACCAAATGCCTTGATTATCAATATCCTGGAAAATGCCTCATGGATCTCTTTGTAGATCTTAGCGCTTAGATTCCAGGACTCCTCGTAAAAAGGCTTTAGTTTTTTTTGCAGGAATAACCGGTGCAGTAAAAACAACGGGCTCAAAACCAAAAGCAGAGCCGTCATTTTAGAGTTGATCCAGAGGGAAACCCCGAGTATTACAAAGATCTTAACAATATCTGCCAGAATATTCGGGCATTCCTCTAAAATAAAATTAGCGGCTGATTCCGTGTCCGCGAGCCGATAGGCGTTTTCTCCTACGGATTTCGCGCGGAAAAAACCAAGATCAAGGGAATAGAATTTTCTGATAAATTTATCTGCCAGATCTAGCTTTAATTTTATTGATACCCTGTTTTTTAAGATATCTTCTACTGCCTTGGAGAGCGCGCTGAATATAAAAAGAGCCCCCCCTATAACGGAAAGGCTCAAGAACTTAGCCATATCCCTACCTATAAATGCCTTGTCGATAAACAGCTTGGAGAAATACGGGGCAGCCATAAAAAAGGCTGAAGCAAGCAGGTTTAAAAAAGACAAAAATATTACCTGCTTCTTATAGACTAATAAAAACTTTAGTAGGTATGATTTTTTATAATTCATCGCGCTGATTCGTAAATACCCTTCACTTTTGCTGCCATGTTTTCTAAGCGGAAATCATCGCCTAGAGAATCCCTTGCTTTATCTCCTATTTGCTTGCGTAACGATGGGTCCTTTAATAAAGTTTCTAACTTTTCAGCGAGCGCTGAAACATCTTTACGACAGACTAAATAGCCGTTCTCCCCCTGCTTAATTACTTCAGCTATTCCTCCTGTATCCGTGGCGATAACCGGCCGGGATAAACGCATCGCCTCTAAAACTGATACTGGCAGGCCTTCCCACAAAGAAGTAAGTGTAAAAATATCCATAGCTGACAGTAAGCATGAGATATCCCTGCGCCAACCGGTTAAAATGACTTTATCTTTTAGGCCATGCCGTGAAACAGCCTTTTCTATTTTCTTGCGCAAGACTCCGTCTCCGATTAAGATAAACTTCGCCTTATAATTTTTAGTAATGAGATTTGCGAGCCGCAGGAAATCCAACGGTGATTTTTGCGGCTTAAAACAACCGATCATCCCCACCAGTAATTCATCTTCCTGCACTCCAAATTCTTTTCTTACGCCGTCAGTTTTTGGCTCATTGAACTCCTTGTAATCTATGCCGTAACGCACAACTTCAAATTTTTCTCTGCTGCCGATAGCTAAATTCAGGCCTATTTTTTTATCGTATTCAGAAACAACAACGATCTTATCGGTAAAACTCGCGCAAAATCGCTCAAGCAAAATATAGATCTTACGCAATATAAACGGTTGATTCTCATTAAACGACCACCCATGCACTGTATGGACGATAAACCTTGCTTTCGCAAGCTTAGCGGCGAGCCTGCCGAGGATCCCGGCTTTAGAGCTATGCGTATGCACTATATCAATGTCGTTTTCTTTTATGAAATGCTTGATTTCAAATATGGCCAAAATATCTTTGACCGGGTTTATGGGACGCTCAAGATACCTTGATTTCCTGACTTGCAATCTCTCTATTGACAACGCCTCCTCAAACAATAGCCCTTCCTGCGCGGTGAATAAAAAAAGCCTGAACCGCTCTTTATCAAGAGTACGGATCAGGCTCAAAACATGCCTCTGGGCGCCTCCAAGCTCAAGCTTCGTGATTACATAAAGCAGGTTTATCTTTGGCATGACTTGATCTATTTCGCAAACTCTACTTTTCCCCAGCTGGCCAGATAACTTTTAAAAATTATCACACAACCAAGTACCCCTTTTATAGACTTGGCAAAATCCAGCGCCGGCTGTAGATCCTTTCTTGACTGCACGCGGTTGCATACAGAGGTCGCTACCGCGTCGGAAAGGGCTGCGCTTTTAGAAATAATCACGACGCTGTCAGCCGCGCCAAAACTTAAAGAGTGCCCCATGGTGCCGGAAGAAGTACAAACAGCAATAGGCATATCTTTCGGATTTATCTTAAGCTTAAGCTTATTCCAGAGCTTTGACCTGCCGGAATAAATACCGATCAAGCGGGATTTCCTTGAACTCATAAAGATATCTCCCCCGTTTTCTACGATAACATCTTTATAGCCGGCTTTTAAAAGTTCCCGGCCTAATAATTCCGCGATTGCCCCGGCAACGGTTGCCATCGGGCCGACATTCACAGCCATTGCCTGCCGGGCCATCTCTTTTACGATGACAGGAGCAGTGAGCTCGACAGCAATAGGCTTCAAAGAAACCAGGAATTTCCTATCTCGATTAATATAGTTTTCGATATCCCAGCGGTAACTCCTGATCCTCTCTTCGACAAAATCCTTATCCAGGGCCTTACTGGTCGAGACCTGCAGATCTGTTTCTTTGGCCGCAATGCGGTAAATATGCAGATCCTTGGCTGAGACCCTATCGCGGTAAAAACGCCTTTGGTATTTAGCAGATTTCATCTTGATTCCTTTTGAGTTTCCTTTAGGGACAGTCCCCTTGGCTTGCCAGTAAATTGAAGTCGGGGACAGTCCCTAACATATGCGCGGCAATGGTTCGCTGGAGAGCATATCGAGTATGCGCTCTGTTCCAAGAGAAGTCTTTAATATTACTTTACCCTTGTTTTCCTTAGTGAGCGAACCGATGACTTCTGAGCCTTGGCCCAAACGATTCTTCTTTAACAGGTTTAAAACTTTTTCGGCAGAATCTTTTTTGACTATTATTATCACCCTGCCCTCATTAGCGACATACAGAGGGTCTATGCCCAACAATTCGCAGGCAGCCCTTATCTTATTAGAAACAGGCAGGCACTTTTCCTCCACACGGATACCAAAGCCGCTTGACTCGGCTATCTCATTCAAGGTAGTGGCAACGCCACCGCGGGTAGGATCACGCATGAATTTAATAGCATCTGTTTTTTTTAAGATTGGGACAAGTAATCCGTTTAACGCGGCACAGTCGCTATTAATAGCAAATCCCAGATCAAGGCCCTTTCTTTTTGCTAAAACCGACAGACCATGCCTGGCAATATCCCCGCTGACTATCACCTTATCCCCGACGCAGATATTTCTAACGGACAGCTTCCTGCCCTTGATGATCCTTCCGATCCCGGAGGTGTTGATAAAAATCTTATCCGCGGCCTGATGCTCGACTACTTTCAGGTCGCCGGTTACAATTTTTACTCCTGCCTGCTTAGCTGTTTTAGAGATGGAGTCGACGATTTTCTCAAGGAGCGCGTAATCAAAGCCCTCCTCAATGATCAATGATAAAGAAAGGCACTCCGGGCTTGCTCCGGACACGGTCAAATCATTTACCGTCCCGCAAACTGCCAACTTGCCGATATCCCCTCCCGGGAAAAACAAAGGGCTCACTACAAAAGAATCAGTAGTAAAGGCAAGCGGGCCTTTAATATCCAATAGCGCGCTGTCTGAAAGATCCTTAAGAACAGGGTTGTTTAATTTATTTAACAATAAACCGCGGATAAGATCATGCATCAATCTCCCGCCGCTGCCGTGGCCCAATAAAATCTTTCTTGCCCCTATCTTTGCCATGCTCTTACCGCCCCCCCTACCACCTATAACCTACCACCTATATTATATTTACCCCGGAATCAACCAAATCTTTCTTTAGCTGTTCAACACTTGTAAACAAAAAAGATTTGATCCCGAGTTTTGTTGCGCTTTCCACTAATTCAGCCCTATCGTCGGTGTAAAATACGTTCTCCGGGGGGATCCCCAACACCTCAAGCGTCTTTTGGTAAATCTCCTGCCTGGGCTTTGCGTAACCTACTTCGCAGGAGGTCAATACATGGTGGAATACATTAAAAACCGGAAAATTTTTCTTCAGGTATTCATAATGCAGGATGTTTGTATTTGACAAAAGAATCGTCTTGTAATTATTCCTTAATCTGTTAGCCAGGGCAAAGACCGCGCGGTTTTTGGCGCTTAAGAAAAATACCTCGTTCCAGATCGGGACAAATGCCTCGTATTTTAAATTTAGGTTTAGCATTTTTTTTATATTTAAGAAAAAATCCTGAGCCGAGATCCTCCCCTCTTCAAATTCCTGCGTCACTTTCGCGTCAAAGAAAAGCCCGACGATCTCCTCGGGGCTTTTATCGCAGAAATACGCCATCCTCTTTGCCGCTGGGGTATAATCAAAATCAACCAGCACATTCCCAAGATCAAATATAACAGCCTCTATCAATTCCCCTTCCCCTTTGCCTTGCGGAATAGATCCAGAAACCTGTCTTCGTACTCTTTATATACATTCCATCTGTCCAGCTCTACCTTCAATTCATTGGCCCTGCCGAGGTTGGCCTTTGCCTCCTGGAACAGCTTCTCAATCCTGTCCTTAATAGACACGGGCAGCTTGGTCAATTGAGTCAGGGACTTCTTTATCTTCTCAATATCCTCCTCGGTGATCGGTTGGGACCCCTGGGGACCGACCTTTAAATATTCAAGAAGCTTATTGATCTCTGCTTCCATGGTATGGGCCTGTTCCAGAAGGTCTGATACGCCAAACTGGATATTTAAAATTTTAGCAAATGCCTCAAGCACTGCTGCCGAAGCGCGCGGGTTCTCTATCTGGATCGTGTAAAGCGGGATCTCTCCCAATAGACAAAAACCTTCAAAACCATGGGCCTTGGCGACTCCCAAAAATAACCCATTCATGCCGCTGATCTGACCGTCGGTCAAAAGATGAAAATTAAATTTCTTAAAATTGTCGATAACTGCCTGCGAAGTCGCCGTAAACCATACGGCCGCATCTTGAGTATGGTCGATGGCTTGAGGCATAGATGCAAAACCAACCACTGTCTTGACCTTAAAATCCTTGGCCAGCTCTACAATCCTCTTAGAATACTCCTCTGCCCGGGCGAGATCTGGCTGGGCATTACTGATAAAAATAATCAGATCGTGTACATCCGCCCTTGGGACACCTTTAGTAGCCGGATTCTTCCAAAAGTAGAATTTTCCCTGCGGCAATTCCGGGATCCCTATTATGCCTTTTGTAATAACACTGCCGGTGAAATAGAAGAATTCTTCCGAAGGGATCGCGGCAAACTCCTCTGCCTTTAATTTCTCGACTAAAAATGTCGCTGCCTTAAAAGCAACTTCCCCCATTCCGGGCCAGGCGACGATTAAATACGGATTTCTTAAACGCGGTTTCTTGGTAATCTTAATACCTTCCATCATCTGCTCCTCATAGTTAGTTGTTTACTATCGAAACCTATAGCTTTTTAAAAACTCCTCCAAAACCTTTGCCCCTGTGTAGAGATTATCAACCCTCACATATTCATCGGCGATATGCGCGCAGGGGCCTGAACCAAAACCGCTGGCTACGGCAGGAATACCCTTGTGCTGGAAAAAAGTAATCACGGTAGCGCCTTCTGAACCTTTGATGCGCGGCTTTATTCTGAACTTACGCATCGCTTCTTTAAGAGCGCTGACCAAACAATGTTTTCCATCGATCAGATACGGCTCCTGTATCCCGCTTCGCTCTACAGAAAATTTCTTTGCGTGCTTACGCGCAATAACTTTTACTTTCTCAAATATCGCTTTCCCGGACATCCCGGGCAAGAATCTGAAATCCAATTCAAACTCGCACCAGTCAGCTACAATATTTACTTTGTCCCCTCCCTTGATCGTCCCTGTATTGATGGTCGGAGGCCGCAGGAATTTATTAACTTTGTAAGAAAATCGCAGGGATTTTATTTCTTTAATAATATCTATCGCTGCATCTATCGCGTTAACCCCCCTCCAGGGATATGCCCCGTGCGCTCGCTTGCCCTGGATCTTAAACTTGACATGCATAAGTCCTTTTTGAGCGACAATAATATCAAAATCATCGGCATCCAAGACTACCGCGGCATCCGGCTTTAGGATGTTTTTTTCTAATAACGGAATTAAGCCAAAATCTGATCCGCTTTCCTCGTCGGCAGTAGCGGCAAGAATCAGATTATAATCCAATACCCTGCCATCTTCAACAATACTGTTTATCGCTTCTATCGCGCAAGCCAGATTGCACTTGCAGTCAGTCGCACCCAACCCGTAAAGCCTGCCCTTAATGACCTTGCCGGCAAACGGATCTATTGTCCAGCTCTTTCCCGCAGGGACCGTATCCAGATGCGGAGTAATAAGCAGGGAGTGTTTACTGTCTCTGCCTTTTAGCTCCGCCACAACATTACTGCGGTGTCTTTTAAACTCATGAATCCTTAACTTTAATCCTTTTCTCTTAAGTAAGCCCGTTACAAAACCGGCAATGCGCGATTCATCCCCCGGAGGATTTTGGGAATCGATGCGGATCAAATCCCGCAACAAACTGATCAATCTGGCTTTGTCAACCATACAAAATAAAAATTAGACTAAATAGGCAAATGGAGCCCCACCCGAGGATTTAGCCAGTGGTTCCCCAGGGCGGAATACTTGAAGCGGCCAAGCTCCATCCGTACCCTAAAGGGCGATGGTTTCTGGCCGCGAAAGTATAGCTAATGGGGGGTGAGCTGAATCAAAAACTGTAATTTACGCTTGCGCAGGCCGCACTTGAATCCAGAAATTGCCCTTCCAGATTCACCCAAATTCTCTCATTTATAGGAATGTCTGTACCGACGATAAGGCCGATGCTTCTAGTCCTGTCAGACATCTTGCGTTTTTTATCATCTCCTGTTTTATGAATATAGTCGACCCTTGACCAGCGCGTTCCAATATAGGGAGTAGCCATTTTAAACTTATAAGAGGCCAGTAATGATGTCTGCCAGTCATCAAGGATACCCCTGTTTCTTACGCCGTTGACCTCTTCGCTATAAGGATGGACGCTTATGTGCTGGAAACAAAAAACCGCTTTGACCTTGTCTTTATCAAGAAATCTTACCCTGAAACCATAGCCTCCGGCAAACCCGGTGGCATAATCGACATTGAGTGTTGTTTGCGGCCTTGAGCGGATGTCTCCGGCTCCCCCTTTTAAATCAATCGAAAACCAGTCAAAGACCCCGTAAGAAAGATCCAAAAACTGCTGCTGGCTGCGGATCTTGCCATAATTATCCCCCAGCCTTCTCTTCATAAGGGTATAAGATTCTACGCCCATGTTGACTTTATGATTCTCCGGCATTCTTGTCCCATAGCAGGGCGCGGCGAAACAAAAATCAAAGATAAAAAATAAAAAATAAAAAATAACAACTAAAAAACCAAGATTTTGTATTTTAGATCTTTGGTCTTTTATTTTTGATCTTTCAATGGGCATTGCTCGCATTTAGGCCTCCTTTTAAGACAAAAATCCTTTCCCAGGCGCACTATGAGCGCGTGGTATTCGTTAAATAATTTTACCTCATTTTTGAGATTTTGCATAAACATTTTTTGCGCCTCATCGTAAGAGACATCTTCCTGAAAATATTTATGGCGCGAGAAAATCCTTTTTGTATAGGCATCCACCACAAACACCGGCTTACTAAGGGCGTAAAGAAGCATGGAATCCGCTGTCTCAGGGCCTATACCCTTGACAGAAAGCAGTCCCTGGCGAAGCGCGCCTGTGTGCCGAGCAGACATCAAACTTTCTTTAGCATTAAACTCGTTTACAAAAAATCTTAGGAATTCTTTCAACCTATCTGCTTTGATATTGTAATAACCAGCCGGCCTAATCAAAGCCGCAAGGCGGCGATTAGATAATTTAAGCATCTTGCGCGCCTCCAACAGCTTTTCTTTTTTGAGGTTATTGATCGCCTTTTCCACATTCAGCCAGTTAGTATTCTGGGTAAGTATTGCCCCGACCATTATTTCAAAAGGACTGTCTGCCGGCCACCAGTTTTGCGCTCCGAATCGCGCGTAGAGTTTTTTGTAAACCGAATCGAGGCCTTTTTTCATCATTTAAAAACAGGGGACGTTTAGGGGGACGTTTCGGTGAAACAGCCCCTTGTTTTATTCTTTTAACTCCAGCGGATTATAACCGTAATACGCAAAAAGGGTATAGGCAGTGCCGGCAACAGAACCGGTGGATTTACCCTGGGGAGTTTTCCAGCCGTGTCCGGTATCCACCATATCCTCGGTAGCGTAAGGAAGGCAGATCCCTCCCTGGCCAGAAGGAGACGGGCTTGTGATCACCATATTGCCTAATTCTGACAAATATTGTTTGGCTTTAAGGGCGTAACTGCGCGCCTTAGCAGGCATCTCTTTTTTGAAATAATAATCTTCCATGATTTTGAAGGCGAGGATCATCTGCGCGGTCCACTCGCTGGAGACTATCCCTCCCCTGGCTAAATGAAGAGAGCTGGCAAAATCAAATCCTTTGATCGGGACTTTTTTACCGTCGGGCCGCAGGAACTGCACCTGCACCGCGCAGTTTTGTTCGGCGAATTCCACTATTCTCTCCGGATTCATGCCGACTTTCTCCAACTGTTCGGGACCGATGGCGGCGATTGACCAGCCATAGGTATCGGTGGCAATGGTAGAGTCTCCTTTGCCGCGCGCAACCGGGATGTCCTGCTTGTTATAAGTATTCTGAACCAGCCAGCTTAAGACCTCCTCTGCCGCTTTGCGGTATTGCGCCTTGCCGGTTATCTCATACAACATAGTAAATAAAGCGTAGGCGTCCAGATTATGTTCTGTTGAATACCATTTTAAATTTGGCCCGCCGGTAATTCCCCCATCCTTGTCCTGCAATTTCATCACTCTTTGCGCAATCTCTTCGGCTAGCCCAAGAAAACCCAAATCCTTGGATTTCCTGCTATATTGCACAATAGCAATACCTAACCAGATATTCGGCCCGGAATGCACAACGAATTCCGCCGGGGCTTCGTCGTTAGTATAGTAGGCGTTGAAAAACAGTCCGTCACGTCTTTGTGCTTTTGTCTCAAAGAATTCAAAGATCTTTTTCGCGCAATCAAAATCTCCAAACAAAGCAAAGGCCTGAGCGGCTAATGATTGGTCATAAAGAAAAGCCCAATTAGCCATATCCTTATCCCCTTCAAAACTTAAAACCAGTCCGCTACGCACATTTTGATGAGTCTTAAGCCATTTATACATTTTGTCGAAATTCACTTTCTCTAAAACTATCTTTGCTTTATCGAGCCTTAAAAGCTCCTCGGCAACGGCATTCTCTTCATGCTGCACCGAAATCAGCTGCTCCTGCAAAATAGCCTTATCCGCAGCCAGGCTCCTGACTATGTTATCAAACTCCTTGACCTTGACATCCCTGGACTGCTTTAAAATATTCGCGTCCTTAGCAAGTTCCTCTTTTTCCTCCTCTGTCCTTTGAATACGGGATTCTAATAACTGGATCTTTAACTGCAGGTCTTCCTTCTCTTTATATATCGCCTTCACCTTTTGCTTGGCAACGCTTGATTCCTGGATGATCTTTACCAGCTGAGCCACCAACTGCTTATTGCCTTGCGCTAATTTTATATTTAGGAGGCTGTTAGCGGCAAACCCTAAGGCCAAAATTCCAATGATAGTCAAAGTTACCGGCAAGAAAAATTTCTTGGTCAGGGCATAACGCATGATGCGCCTGTTTTGATGCGGGTCGATCTCATCATAGCTTAAGCCAATAAGATATTTATCCGGGATCCCGGAATCCCCCCTGACCCAAGCCACATATGTAAGGGCGCTGACAGTGCCGGCTGCCAAGGGCAGATCGATCACCAGAGAAAGCTTTGCCTCTTTTTTCTTTAATAGCTCCGCAAGGTGATGGCTTAAATTATTTACCGAGAGGCAAAGCCCGCCCTTGCCAACATTATTAGTGAAACCTTGATACCAATCAGAAAGAGAGATCTTTGTGCCGGGTTTTATCAGGCGAAACTGCACGGGAAAAACAGTATCCAAACGTATATATTTTCTCTGCTCTTTTTGCGAAAGATGACGCATCGTATTAACCCGGGGCCCTCTCAAGCACTACCCTCTGCTTTATCTGACGGGCAAGCTCCTCGATGAATTTCTTAAATTCCGCGTACTCGCTCTCCGCGACGCTTATACCTTCTAGCTCGGTTTTCTGTTTAAAGTAGATCTTGTTTTCTTTCTGAGAATACTCTACATTGAATTTCATCCAGCGGCTTTCTCTGGCCACGCTCTCGGGCAAAAACTTGACTGCAAAGCCTTTGGGTATTTCTATCTCAAAAGCAAGCTCCCCTGTATTCAGGAAACTAAAGTCGATCGCGTATTTACGCTTTTCCTTCGCCACTAATGATGTATCTATACTCGATAGCTGCGGCATAATGCGCAAAGCGCCGGCTTCTGTGAAATATTCCGGGCCGCTAAATTCATAACTTAAGACTACCGGCTTATTCAGATCCTGCGCATTCTCAATATTATACTTGATAAGTTTTGCTCCAATAGAAATAGACTGAATCTTCTGCTTCAGAGTCTCCTGGATCAGTTCCGGTTGAGTATAAAGCAGCCAATAGCGCTGGGCCTGATCAAAAACCCCCTCGGTAAGAATGGTCTTTGCGGCAGATATGCTTTCATCATCATTGACCTTCATCGCGATATTCTGGCTGTTCAGATTGTGGCCTGCGGGGAATAATGGCGTCACATTTAATTTAAACCCCTCTTCGGTAAAAACAAGCACGTCTCTTTTCTGGTCTCCGGCAGGAAGATCGCCAAAAGAACAGGTCTCTGCCGTAGGATCAAGAAAAATGATCTTGCCATTGATTGAAACGGAGGCGATGCAATGGTTAAACAAGACTGAGGGAAAATCTCCTCGCATATTGTAGTAATCCTTAGTAGCGATCAACACCGGAGAAGCACTCAATCCGGCCTCTTTTAACATAGTGACCAAAAGTATAGCCTGGTCCTTGCAGTCTCCGTATTTATTCTTGAAGATATCGGAGGCCTGATGCGGCTCGTAACCTGCCTGGCCATATTCTACCGCGACATAACGGATGTCTTTTGCGCAAAAATTGTAGATCGAGCGCGTCTTTTCTTCATCGCTTTGCTTACCCTTCAGGAGATGAGTGAGCTTTTCTTTTATCGCGCTATCAGCTTTTATCTTATCCTTGGCAAGCTGCCACCACCAGTCGTAGATATCCACCCAGCTGTCAAATGTAGAAATAAGCAAAGTGGGGTTTATCTGTACAGCAGGAGGCATATCTGCTTCAGGGATTATTTGAGGGATATCCTTAAACTGCCAGTGATAAACTGCACGTCCATCTTTCTCTTCTACTTCAGGAGCAAGCTTTGCGCCAAAATCATTATATTTTTCATTAATGATCTTGATATTCAGCTTTCTTTCCTTGGGGATAGAAACGCGAAAATCGGCATCGATAATCGGCTCCCCTGACTGCACCGGATAACTTAAAACAAAATCCTTTTTATTGATAAGTTGATTATTATAGACTTTCACCTTATATTCAATAACTGCTCCATCGGCTATTTCGGGGAAGGAAATGATGTAAGCGCGCACGTTGCTGTAGAGAGGGAAATTCAGGTATTTTGAGACGTCGCGGATATGGCGCTTGCCTACCTCCACTACTGTGCCATCAGGCTTTATGGTGCGGGCAAACTCTAATTCTACTTTTTCAAAAGTAGAGTCATAATCAATACTGGTCTCGGAAAACCGTTCCTTCCCTCTTTCATTCAGGATCTTGATCAGATAATGAAGAGTAGTCATCTCGGTGCCCTCGGAAGAGATCTCCGTCTCTTCGTCGCATGAGAGGATAAGCGCTCCGGCCTGGGGGTATTTTTCCGCGGCAGGGGCACTGGATATTATGTCATAGGAATTCTTACTTATCTCCTTGATATTAATAGAGGAGGCCTCTTTTTCAATAGCATCAATGTGGGCCTTGGCAAGCGATAAAAACTCCCGGCCCAGGATACTCTTATAAATCTTAAGCGCCCGGTCAAAAAGATTGAGTTTTTCGCAAGTCAACGCCTGATAATAAAGATATTCATCATCGCCGGATTCCTGCTTATTAAAGACTTCCAGCGCGTCAGTAAAATTTCCGGTATGATAAAAAGAAATAGCGAGGTATTTTTTTGCTTCGCTAAGCTGTGTCTTTTTAAAGGCATCTATCGCCTTTTTAAAGTCCCCATGATTGTACAATAGCTTACCCAGCTCAAAATTCAGGTTATCCGCGTCTTTGCCCTGGGCAATGAGATTCTGGTATTCCCAGACTGCGCGGCTGTAATAATCAGCGGAAGTCTTTGTAAACTCCTCCGCGCGCTTTAAGCTGTATTTAGGAACACAGCCCGAAAACAAAATAACGCAAGCCAGAATAACCCCAAGGTTTTTAACATAGCACCCTGTTTGCGACCTATTTATGATATTTATAATACGCATTGCACGCTCCTTCAGTTGAAACCATGCACGGCCCGATCGGGTTTTCCGGGGTGCAAGCTTTAGAGAATAAACCGCATTCTTTCGGGCTAATCAACCCCCTTAATATATCAGCACATCTACATTGTGACTTTGTAGCTTTGTAACCTTGCGACTCGCCCTTAATACAAAACTCACTCTCCGCGTCAAAAACGCCAAACTCTTTTTTGATCTTGAGCCCGGTATTATGAATACTACCGAACCCACGCCAATAAGCGTCGCTAGTTTTAAAAACGCGCGCGATGATCTTTTGTGCGCGGGGATTGCCCCTCGGCCGGACAACGCGGCTATACTGATTCATAACCTGAGGCCTCTTCTCTACTATCTGGCGCACAAGTAAATACAGCCCTTCTAAAATATCCAAAGGCTCAAATCCGGCTATACAACAGGCTATCTTATATTTTTTAGCGATAAATTCGTAGGCATTAGTCCCAATTATAGCAGAAACATGTCCCGGGCACAAGAAACCCTGCAACTTTAATCTTTTATCAACAACAAGCTCTTTCATGACCGGCGGGATAGTTTTTAAGGATGAGAGAAAAAAAAGGTTTCGCAGTTTCTCCTTCTTAGCGGACAAAATAGTAAGAGCTATGGCAGGAGCGGTAGTTTCAAAACCCACAGCCAGAAAGACTATTTTTTTATCAGGGTGATTTTTAGCGAACCTGACGCAGTCAAGCGGAGAATAAACTATATGCACATTGCCAAAACAGGCACTTTCTTTTTCAAGGCTCGAGTGGGTACCGGGAATGCGCAGCATATCTCCGAAAGTAAGGATAACCACACTCTTATCCCTGCATAATTTAACGGCGCTGTCGATATATCCTTGCGAGCTCACGCAAACAGGGCACCCGGGACCAGCGATCAACTTAAGCTCGCGCGGAAGCAATTCGTCCAGTCCAAAACGAAAGAAGCTCTGCGTATGGGTCCCGCAGACCTCCATTATATTGATTTGGGAGGGGGGCATAACCTCTTTTATCTTCTCGGCAAACCCCAATACCAGCTTTTTATTGCGGAACTCGTCAATGAATTTTAACTTCATTATATTTCTTCAATAAGCCTTAAGGTTTCTTTAGCCCTTTTGGGATCGAGTTTCTCGATCGCAAAACCGGCATGGACAATGACATAATCTCCTATCTTCAGATGGGGCATCATCTGGATATTTATGGTGCGTATTAGCGAACCTGCCTCTACCTCGGCAAACTCGCCGCTAACCTTTAAAACCTTCATAGGAATCCCTAAACACATCTTTCAGTTCCTCGTAGCAGTGATCACTGCCTGGCCCAGAGATATACAGGCATCATTGCAAGGCAGGATCTTATGCGTGACTACCTCGAATTCTTCTTTAGATAATAAAGCACAGGCCGATCTAAACAAAATATTGTTTTGAAAACATCCTCCGGATAAAACCACTTTGTTTATTTTATACTCATCCCTTAAAATTATACAGGTTTTTCTGATCATCCGGGCAACCGTAAAATGAAATTTATTAGCGATATCCTCCTGCCGCTCTTTGTTTTCTAGATCCGCGACTATTTCTTTAAACATCGGCACAGGATCGATTACAAACTTGTTTTCTCTCTTAATTATTTTGAAGTTATAATCAGCACGCTGGTTTAGCAGAATACCAGCGCACTTTTTCTCCAATTCAATTGCCAGTTGTGCCTCGAAAGCAGCGTTATATCTTGCTAGCACAATTGAAGCCGCCGCGTCAAAAAGCCTGCCCATACTGCTGGCTAAAGGCGCGTTAAAATCAGCCAAATACATGTTTTTCAAGATCTGCCACTTTTTCCTGTCTATGTTTTTTACGAATTTGATTTTAAGATCTAAAAATCTATCTTTATACGCCAAGTACAGCCAAAAGCAAGCCAACCTCCAAGGCTCAATGATCGCCCTTTCTCCTCCTAGAAGCGGGATCTCTTTTAAATGAGCTCCTCGGATAAAATCTTTGTAATCACAAATAAGAAACTCGGCTCCCCAAAGCCTATTATCCGGGCCTAAACCAGTGCCATCAAAAGCTACGCCGATGACTTTTTGGCTCTTAAGTCCGTTTTCCGCCATGCAAGAAGCGATGTGGGCGTGGTGGTGCTGAACAGGTTGCAGGTAATAGGTACTAGGTGATAGGGTCGCGGCGAACTTAGAGGAACCGTATTCCTGATGCAAATCGATAGCCAAGATCTTCGGGCGCCTCTTAAGCAAATCCATCGAATCATTTTCAAAGTCATAATAATCCTTTTGCAAGCTCAAATCAGAGTGTATTCGGCTTAGCAAGGCAACATTACCCTTTGCAAAACAAAGTGTGTTCTTGGCCTGGGAGCCAAACGCCAAAACCGGACTCTTTATTTTAAAAGGCAGTTGTATCTTCTTATAATTATTCTTGTCAAGTAACCGCATTTTCCTTTTCCGATATTTTTACCATTAATAGAAGTCAAAGGCATGATCCCCATCAATGAATTTGTCAAGAATGCCTCATCGGCTCCTGATAAATCCTCTTTTGTAAAATTGCCCTCATAGACTTTGATCCCAAGCCGAGCTGCTAAATCAAAAACTGCTTTACGCGTGATCCCGGGCAGGCAGGCGCATTCTAAACCCGGAGTGAATAACTCGCTGTCTTTTGCGAAAAAAATGTTACTGCGGCTTGCCTCGCTAAGATAACCGCGGCTATTAAGAATCAGTGCCTCGTCAAAGCCTGACTTTTCTGCCTGGCGCATACTTAATTGGTACAAAATACGGTTAGTGGATTTTAGGCCTGATAAAAAACAGCCCTCATCCTTGCGCAGGTTTGAAATACACACAGAAAAGCCTTTCTTATATTTTAGCCTTGGATGTGGCACATATTCTTTAGCAATGACCATGATCCCGGTCTTCTTCTGGCCCCTCCAAATAAGCATTTTTACATACCCGTCTTCGAGCCTATTAAGCCGCGCTACTTTTTTGATGATCGTTTTTAATCGATCGCAAGAATACGAAAAGTCGAGCCCGATAGATTTTGCCCCGTCTCGGATCCTCTTTAGATGCGCGTCAAAATAAACAATACGCCCGTTATGCCAACGCATGGTCTCAAATAAAGCGAGGCCAAACAAAAATCCCGGATCCAAAACAGGGATACTCGCCTCTTCAACTTTGATAAATTTTCCATTAAAATATATTTGTCTTGCCATAACCTTAATCCCTGCAGCCTATTGCCTGGAAGATGCCTCTGGCCTTGACGAGCGACTCTTCGTATTCTGCTTGCGGATCAGAATCTGCGACTATTCCTCCGCCCACCCCGAAAGAGAGGCTGTTTCCTTTTTTTAATATCGTGCGGATCAAAATATTAAAATCCATATTTCCGCAAAAACTCAAATACCCCAGTGCCCCGGTGTAAATTGAACGGCGGTGCGGCTCAAGCTCTTCAATGATCTGCATGGCGCGGATCTTTGGACATCCGGTAATCGAGCCCCCGGGAAAAGTAGCGCGCAAGAGATCCGTGCGGTCCTTGTTTTTAAAGAGCCTTCCCTCGATATTCGCCGTAGCCTGAAAGACAGTACGGTATTTCTCGATTTCGCGCAGGCTTCTTACCCTGATGGATTCGTAATCACAAACCCTTCCCAGGTCATTCCTCTCTAAATCCACGATCATCATCAGTTCAGCCTTGTCTTTCGCGCTTTTAAGAAGTTCGTCCTTTAATTCCTTGTCCTTGGCCTGATTCAAAGAGCGCGCACGGGTACCTTTCATAGGACGGGTAGTCACACGGCCTTTACTTACTTTCAGAAACCTTTCCGGAGAGGAACTTAAAATCTGTAAATCTCCAGTATCAAAGTAGGCGCTAAAATGTGAGGGGCTTTGAGAACGTAAAGCCGCATAGATATCAAACGCAGAAGACTCTGTCTTTGCCCGGAACTCCTGAGAGAGATTGACCTGATAAATATCCCCCTGCCTGATATATTCTTTGACCCGTTTTACCAGGCCGATATATTCTTTTTTAGTAAGGTTTGATTTAACCGGACCACATGGTCTTATCCCGGTTGCGGCCGGTTTCTTTTGTTTCAAGCTGGCTTCAGAAAGCAGTTTCGTCAATTCTTTTAGGTTTTCTTCACAAAGTTTCTTTTGCAAAAGGTAACTTTTCTCCGGGATACCGGTAGAAAATAAATAAAGCTTCCTGCAAACACTATCAATAGCGATCAAGCTGTTATAAAAAGCAAAATAGGCTTCCGGTACGCCTGATCCCTGTTTTATCCTTGCCCTGACTTTAGCCTCGAGAATAAAACCCAGGTCGTAAGAAACAAACCCCACTGCCCCTCCCATAAAAGGCAGGTGCTTTTTAGGAGGATCGATCTTCCAGCGCTGCATGCACTCCTTTAACCTCGGAAACGGGTTTTGATCCTTTGACTCTAAGATATGAAAAGGACCTGCGCCTAAAAAAGAAAATCTTCCCTGCTTCGCCTGATTAAGGCTGCTATCCAGAAAAAAGCAGTTTTTGGCATCCTTTAACGCTTCAAGCAGCTTTAAAGGATCGACTGATAATTTATACGATTTCAAAATGTAATATGCCATCTAACCTAAAGGTGCGCTCATCATTCTTGATGCAGCAGTACCCGACTAAATATGAGACGCCCCTCTCCTGTTTTATCTCTTTTGGGATCACCTCGCGCTCGCTGACTTTAGAAGTTGCGCTGGAGAAATACCTCATTCTAATCTTTAGCCTCAAATCAATCGCTTCCTGGAGCTCGGCTATTTTTTGCGCGTCCAGATTATTCAATAAACCAGGGGTTATGCTAAAAAGATGGGAAAAATTCTTAAAATCCGATATCCCCTTTTCTTTCAGGATCGCGTCAAATTTTTCAAATACGCCAAAGGTAAGCTCGACATCGGAAAACGCGCGGTGCGCCTGCTGGGTGCGTATGTCTAGTTTTTGCGCCACAAACCAAAGAGGATAGCGTTCTAATCCCGGCATGAGCTTACGCGCCATTTTTAAAACATCAACGACTATAACATCTTCGGGAAATGATCGTCCGAGGAGCTTAAGCTCCTGATTCAAAAACCCAAGATCAAACCCCGCATTATACGAACAAAGGCAACTGTCCTGAATAAAATCAAGGAACTTTGGTATCACTATCTCTGCCTCGGGGGCAGAAGAAAGCATTTGGGCGCTGATATTATTCACGCTAAATGCGCCGGCAGAGACCTCCCTGTGCGGATTAATAAGGCTCTCAAATTGAGCGATACTTCTGCCCTGCACGATCCGCACCCCGGCGATCTCGATTATCCTGTCTCCCGAGCCAGAATCCAGGCCCGTGGTCTCGGTGTCAAAAATCACAAACTCGACTTCATCAAGATTTCTATGCATGATAGATCCGGGCAATCAAATAACCTGATTATATTTCTTCATTGTAAAGATTTTATGACTTTGTTTAAGGCACATCTAATTTTTTGCCATCGTCTTATTAGATGTCTGTCTGCGAGGAATTGCGGCGAGTGGAGGTCCCCAATGTTAGGAGAGGCTATCCGAGAACGAGCCGCAAACCGAAGCAGACGGCAAAAAATTTTGTGCCGAAAGCAAAGGCATGAAATCTTTACAAAGAACCTTTAATTCTAGTTACAACATAATTCGGGATCGTTCTTATGGGTTTGTAAGATAATTTGACCCGCTTTAAATTTTCTAACCCCGAATCATCCATAATATTGATATAGGTGTATCCGGATAGCTCACGGCAGAACTCGCGGAAGATAAACTGCGCCGCGCCCTTCATTGAAAGATCAGTAACTTCATATAGAATACAAAAGATGTCCTGGCTTAAAGGGTAACCAAAGGTAAAAGCGCTCACTTGCCCATCTACCTCGATCACCCTGCCCACGCACCCCAAATCGCGGTAATTATCAAGCAGGTTATTTAAGCAAACCTGATTATCCTCAAGCATCGCCTGGTACAATTCATCCGGATTCTTCTCTTTTCGCTCAAGCATCCAACTTTTGAACAGCTTCAAACAGGGCTCTTTATGCTTTGGGGAAAACTTGGAATATTCAAATTTATAATGCTTGATAAAAAAATTGGCGCAGGCGCGCTTGTGTTTAAACCCATCCCCGGACAATCGCGCTAAATCGCTCCTCTTGCACAGGTAATCCCTGTATTTTTCCTCACACTCATACCCCAGAACACCATAAGAATCAACCTCTGCCTCCTCAACATTCTCAATTCTGGAGAAATCTTTGTTCTTATTAAGGCTGTCCATGAACTTAAACGCTTCAGAGACTGCCTCCGGGCTTCTTTTATTTCCTAAGGGTGAGAGGTATAAAAAGCAAGCGATCTTATCGCGGAAGAATACGCATAGATTGCCATCCATTTCAGCCCACTTTATCTCAAAGTGGGGTTTCCAAAGAAAAATATTCTCAAAGGCATAAGCGGAAAGTTCATGCCTTTGAAGGCCTAAATATTTATTAAAAATATCCTTATCCTTAAGGGATAATTTATTGAGCCTCATCAGGTAATTTCAATTCCGCGATATCCAGGACCTCTTCATACGCCTGAAGCAGATGGGGATTATCCGTAAGCAGCCGGATTGTAGCAGGCTGGTTTAGATAGGAAGTAAGGTAATCGGCATACTCTTTAAATTCCGGGGTCTTTAACTTTTCTTGCGCGTACGGACAATTCAAATCAACGGTCAAGAGCACCTTTTTATTGCGCATGCTAAGTAAAAACGGATAAAGCCGACACTCAAAAGGCCGCTCATCATAGATCTTACACATATTTTTATCTATATCAAAAAAAGCGCAAGTATACCCCGGTTCTTCGGGGCGCTCCTGTGCGAGAGGATTGGAAATCGGCCTTATGCGTTTATCCATAGAAATAAACGCAGGCGGCAGGCTCTCTTTATCCAGAAAATCCTGGATCTCCTCATCCATAAGGCAGGGGGCCCAGACCGAATCGATCTCCCTGAATCTGCAGCAGCCTTTACACTTTAAACAAACCTCGCTTGGCACAAATTGCTTAATCACTTTACTATGCTCCCTAATTTCAACTTGCGTAAAGGAGAAACAAGCACTATTCCCTCTTCATCAGAGGCAGCCAGGATCATACCCTGGCTTTCTACGCCGCGCAATACAGCAGGTTCCAGGTTATCCACAACTACAACCTGCCTGCCTATGAGATCTTCCTTCTGATAAGATGCCCTGATCCCTGCCACTACCTGCTTAGTCTTATCCCCCAGATCCAGCGTGATCACATAAAGACGGTCAGCATTTGGATGTTCGCTAACTTCTTTGATTTCAGCTATTTTTAACTCTAATTTCCTAAAATCATCAATTGTTGCCATTTAACTCCTCCCTTTAG
>JAHJJA010000138.1 GCA_018822885.1 Candidatus Omnitrophota bacterium | reverse complement strand
GCAGATTCTACAGCGCTCAAAAACTTAGCCTTATTAAACCTCGCAGATATCTATGCTACCGGGTTGGGTTCTGGGCTTTCTGACGATAAGACCAGGTTCTTTATTGATACCCTTAGCGCTCCTGACGCCAAGGCCCATCTTGAGAAAGCCTTAGGAGAGAACTTCTTGGATTATCGATTGAGGATATTTTCTACTAATCGCGAGGGTCTTCCCGAGTCAGATAGCCGGCGTAATAAAGCCAAGGCGGAGTTAGCCAGGATCCAGCAGCTTTATCCCGAAGATTACCAGTGTATAAGGAACTATCTGGGTAGTGTTGAGTCTCCAATCCAGGTTATCGATTATTGTTTCTTTTTCTGCACAGCGTTACGACCGGAAATCTTGATCAAGTTGTTTTTTCTGCTTTCACGAGTTGCCAGGAAGGCAGAGGAAGAAATAAAACAGCAGAAATTTAATCCGTTAAGATGGCTTAAATTTAGCGCGCCTACCGCGTTAGCTCCTTTTAGCGCAGAGCCCTTAGGAGAGATACTTAGTGAGTTAAGTTATGAGGATATTGTCAGAAAGACCGCCGGAGAGGTTGTTTTTAGCCGGATGTTGTTTGAACTTGCGCAGTCCGGACTGCGCTTTGAACTGAAGAATAACGTTAAAGAGGCAAGGAGCGAATTGTCCTTGGATAATGCGTATTTGGCAAATTGGTATCGCTTTACCAAGCTTACTTCCATTGTTTCCGCAGCGTGGGCGCTATCCAGGGTAAGGAATATCTTTAGCGCCGGTCATTTAAGGACAATAGTTTTTCTTTCTAACCTGGGCAGGTCTTCAACTTATTCCCGCGTCAGCCAGAATTGGGCCAAGATCAGGCTGTTTGACGGCCTTATTGGCACAAGCAGAAATGCGATGGACTTGAGTTCTTACGGAGAAGAAAAATGGAATAGGGGCCTTGCAGATATCGCTAAGGAGAGAAATATTACTGATAGTGATGTAATAGAGTTTCTTAATGACGACGCATTCGTAAAATTCTTAAATAAGGTAAGTATCCGCCGCGGTATTTGGAATATACGTTGGATTGCCGAGGACGGTAATGAAAACGCCGCCCTTCGGTTTTTTTATGGGTTATTTCTTCTTGTAATGGAGCAAACTAAGCCGCAAGAGGATACAGAAATCATTAATTTCGTTTACGATTTAGACCGCGAAAGCACGCAGGAGAGAGAGGCAATTACCCGGATAAGGGTTAAATTATCAAAACCGGTTAGCCCGGAGCAGTTAAAGGCAATAATGTCAGTTGATATACTTAAAAAAGCCAGCCAACTGCATAGAAGCGGTACTACAGTTTGCGTTGCCCTTTCTTTGAGAGCTACTCTTGATGAGAGTTTGGATATAATTGAATTTTGCGAATTAACCGAACTTCCTACAGCCACCGCCCTTGCCCCGGCAAACGGCGCAGTCATGGTGGATCCAGTTATCTCTCTAAGCAGAGCCAAGCGCGTTAGTATTAAGAAGATAACTTATCAGGGCGCGGAGTATCCGGTATTAGTATTTGAGTTTAATGTCGGAGACCTTGCTTTATATGGTGGAGGTGTATTAGCTGAAACTACTATTACCCCTGGAAGAAAGGTTTTAATCATCGCCATTGAAAAAGGCCGCACTGAACTCCTACCTCATGAAGCCGGCCACTTTATCGCTAAAATCCTCTATAACGACCTCTCTGAATACAAAGCAAATGTCCTGGCAGAAGAGCTAACAATAGATTCAAAACTCGAATCCCATCAGAAGCTGGACCGTGAATATATCACCGAGGCCTTAAAAGATAATGAAGTTATTGCAGAGGTAGTGGCTGCTGCTGATAGCCTGGCGACTGTTGGAATAACAGAAACGTTTTTAAAACAAGAGGCTTTAGCTAAAGAAGAAGCGATGAAGCAAAAGGATATTTTTGAAGTTCCGGCTGATGCCCGGGATTCAGATCTTGCCGCGCGGTTAATAGGATTAAATGAATTAGGAAAGGCAAATAGGCGTGATGCGGTGATTGCTGCTGTTTTAGCAGATTCTGTATTAAAGTCTAAGGTATGTGGTTTAATAAGGGCGCAGGATAGGGCTCGAAGCAATCAAGGATATGCCGTAAACTGGAAGTGGGCAGAGGATTTGAAGCAAGAAGCGTTGCGCAGGGCAGCGCAGATCTTAGAGGGAGTAGATATCCTTATTTTGCAGATGGAGTATGAGTTTTCCAAGAAATTCCTCGACTATTTTGAGAAGCATTTAGAGTTTATCTGGAAATGTTCCCATCCTGACGCCGTTTTTAATACTGGCGAAGTCGCCAAAATCAACATGGCAGGAGGTTTAGGAAGTTTTAAGCCTGACTTAGTAAAAGGCTGGTCAGAGGTGCTTCAGAAATTCTGGGGCCCTATTGAGGCGATCGACAGTTTGCATGTCATGGGTGTTCTCTATGCCAAGGCGATCAAAGGCAAAATGAGGGATGAGGGTTGTATCACGCCGCGCGGGCCAGTGACTCATGACCGCGCTTTGTACGAGAAATTCCAGATTGATCCTGAAGAAGGGATCATGGGGATCGTCAAGGGTTGCCTGCAGTGGGAAAGGACTTACCGCATCAATCTCAATATAGATATCCGCGAGGGCCAGGAGAGGGATCATGTGGGAACGGTAGAGGTAGATATCTATCGAAACCGTTTTTCCGAATTAAATGAATACTGGATGTATTGCCCGCAGGTGTTCAATGAGGCGTATCCGGGAGATACAAGCGATGACTGGCGCGCGGTGCAGACATTACTTTATCGTAAAGTCCTTTTACATTTTGTCGTTGACAATTATCGTTGGGGCAAGATCGGCAACAATATACTTTTCTCTACCAGCGAGGTTAATACTACAATAGCTATTCCGGCTGTAATAAAAGATTGCTATAACCCTGAAGTCCTGGCCTCGCGTAAAGACAGGCTTACTAAATCAGAGGAGATAGCGCTTTATCTTTTCAGGAATATTCATGTGCACCATTATAATCATACGATTGTTCCCGCAGGATTATCCGTTTATCATGCGTATATGTTTGACCGTTTGCAGATAGCGGACAGATTCCGTACTGCCGTACATGACGGCATTATTGATTTAGTAAAGATTACCGGAGCGGTAAGTGATATTGTCACCGGATGCTCCAGCGCGCATACCAGGATATTGGCTCAGGAAAGACTGCTTTTTAGGGGGGTATCTCATAAAGTAATTGAAGACCGGCTCTTTGGTAACAGCGAGGGTTCTGATATTGAGCGTTGGCAGGGCCTGGCTATCAGGCAGCTCATCAATAAAGTCAGGGGGGATATTGTTCAATACGGTTTGGGCGTATCTTCGCATGCGGAGTTCTTTGCGCGGCTTGAGCAGATGCCTTTTTTTAAAGATACTTTCATTCCCGATTTATTAGAAATAAAAAGACAACAAAAGAGGCTCTTCATCAAAGAATTATTCGATGGGACATTTGGAGAGCTCAACCCTACCCTTAAGCAGGAGGGTGATGCTGCTAAGGGGCGTTTAGAGGCAATGCCGTTTTTTACTTTTGTGCGCAGGCTGGTGCCTTATAAATGCGCAAATATGCTTGTGGATATTATCAGCGGTTATTCTGATTTATACGCGAGCGCCGAAATTATCAATAAACTTAAAGAAAACGGTGATTTTAGAGACAGGGTAGTTAAGTCAGGAGCGGTGTTAGTCATCGGAGGAAGAAGATTCGATGGTTTTGGCGATAGGCTTCAGGAGCGCGTTTGGGAATTGTTAAGGAATTTTCCCGGATTACGCTATCACCTTATTTTTATCTCCAATCACAATGTGCATACTTCATGGATGATCCAGCAGGGTACTGATTTCGGAGGAATGCTTTCTTATAAAGACAAAGAGGCAGGCCCCACGAGTTTCGGTAACGCCCAGCAGAATGGTTCGCCTTCATTTGGGACTCCCGACGGCGTCTTCACTGAACGGGTGTTGCCTATAGCCAGGGTTCAGGATGGCTCGATCATAAGCGGTTCCGGATACCTTGTGGAGTATGAAAAAGAGCCATGTAAAGACGGAGAATCTAAGGGTGAGATTGTGCCGGACATGGAGTCATTGGTAAGTAAGCTTGAAGAGGCCTGCGCTGACTATAAGAATATGAAAAATTACAGTATCCTTGCTTACAATGCCCTAAGAATGGGTATGACGCAGGGTGATAACCGTAATCAGGCAAAGGGGTTGATCTGCGTTTGGGCGGATCTGGTTGCCGGGAAGTATTCTAATGTCACAGCGCAGGTTCAGCCGTATCCATGGAGTGAAATGGACCATACTAAAACCCGCGATGGTCAGCCGTTGGGTTTGTTCCTGGAGTATTTAGTTCTTATGCCCGTGACTTCTATTGCCAAAGCTTTTGGTGCCTTTAAGAGAGCCGATAAAATAGATAATGCCTCTGTTAATGAGGCCATTAGAAGGCTTAACTCTGCGAGTAAAAAGGCAATCAGCCGGCGCTTAGAATATGCCGCTAAGAGCGGCAAGGTGCGCGCGGGCCCGGCATGGATCTTTAAGCTATTAAAACCACTGCTCCTCTGGACAGATATCGATGCCTTTAACCTCTCTGGCTGGATGATCATAAACCCTTCCATTATCAACAATCATTCCTTATTAATAGCCGCCCTTATTCATGAAGCCGGGGCTTTATTTGGCCTTATGCACGAGGATAATCTTGATTTAGAGGGCATAGCGTTAAAGATAATGCCTGCTAAGCAGCTCGTCGGAATAGATTGCCGCCTGAATTCAGAGATCCAGCGTATTGTGATGGAAGACAGGATAGGTAAAGTAGTGGACCATACCTCAAGCGGAAAAAGTAGATTTGAGCAGATCCTGTTCAATCCGGAAACTTTAGCTGAATTGCCGCTGACTAATGATTTATTCAACCGCTATTCCGGGCAGACTGGTTGGTGCATTGACCGTCTGGATAAGTCCACCGCCGGATTGCGCGGCACCACCATGAAGTTGACTGATACGCAGTGGAAAAAGGAGTTAGCGCAAAAAAGCGCGCAGGAGCGCGCGGCTATCGTGCAGGAATGTTTTGCGAAGGTACTTAATGGCCAGGAAGAAAGCCCGCAACTCCATCCTTTTATCGTAGCCTTGTTTACACAAGCCTACGCGAATTATATCAGAAGTAATTTCCCTCCTGAACAACAGGGTATGTTCGTCGGTCATGACGAACGCTATTTTTCCCGCGAATACGCCGATATTATCACCCGTGTGCTTATCGGAAACCAGATCAAGGTCCTGCGGGATTCAGATGGCTCAACCGCAACCCCGGTCAGCTCTTACATGGGTTATATTAACTGTGTCAGCGGTTCCATTGAAGTCACTGCCAGCCATAATGCCCCTTATCAAAACGGGATGAAATCAGCTACCCGATACGGCGGGGTAGATACAGATGATATATCGGATAAGGTAGCTATGGAAGTAAAGAAACTTTATAATTCCGGAAAAGGCAGTGGCGCGATTTATTTCGGCGTGCTTTCTAACCAGTATAGGGTGGAGAAGATCGATGCTAAGCAGATCTATTTCGATAATTATATTAGCAAGCTTTTTCCCGCGCAAGCTATAGAGGATCTCAAAGAGGCAATGCGTCAGGGGGCTAAGTTTATTTTTGACGGGATCTGGGGAGTAGGCGGAAAAACCATTTCTTATTATTTTGACCGGCTGCTCGGTGATTTTGATTGGAGAAAAAGTGTAATTATAATCAATGACACTCCTGATCCGGCTATGGGTGGGATATTTAAGCCGGATCCCTCTGTAGTAGAGACTCTGTCGCATACAGGTGCCCTCGGGATACTGGCGGATAACCCGGATGTCTTGATCAGTATTACTTCGGATATGGACGCTGACAGGACCGGGACCGGGGTTATTATTCCGGAGAGCGATGTGGCCAAGGCCAAAAAGTTCGGTCTGGTTGTAAATCCTAAGTCCGGAGTCAATATCGCCTGTTTTACCCCTAATCAGATCTTTACTTTGATCGCTTATGAGAGGGTGATAG
>JAHJJA010000137.1 GCA_018822885.1 Candidatus Omnitrophota bacterium | reverse complement strand
TCTTTAGAAAAACTTAAAGGAATCAGGCACCTTATAAGCAAAAGCTACTATGATTTTTCTACTATGCTAAGAATAGCAAAGAAGATATTTACTGCCCGTTTAATCAGCGCTCCTTATTTAGTGAGGTTAATATCTATTCTTTTCTTTAGAAGGGTGATCATGTGTAATGTAAAATCATAGTCTTTAGGTCTGTTTTTGCCGCCGTTTTTTTAAGTCCATGATAAATGAGATGGAAAAGTAATGTTTCTTAGCTTATTATGAATTTAATCGATTTCGGATTTCAAAACTCAAATCTATTCCAGCATATGCCGCTGTTTGATGAGATTTTGTATGTCGGGCATGATGAGGATAAGGTCCGTCAATATAAAGCGATTCGAGAAGATCAAGCCTGCAATCTCTTGGCGCTGAATTTTATCCGCAATGATGAAAAGATCCTTTGGGATGCGGTAGTGGATTTTGTAAAGCGCAGCACTATCAATGCCACATCTAGCGTGCGTGGGAATTATATTTTTGACCTCCTGACCATCGATATACACAAAGAAATCAAGACATTTAAACATGCAGAGCTCTCTACCGTCATAATAAATACTGCCAGCAAATTAGCCCCTGGGCAGATCAGGATGGTGAAGTATTCTTCCGTCTATGCGCTTATTCATAAGACCGTTGCCTCTGATTGGGGGAAGATCACTTTTAAGACTGCTGTGAATGTATTTAAGGATGAGGTAGATTATCTGGATCTTCTTATCAAGCAGCTTTTGAAGGATTATGTGTTTTCGCATGATCCGGTGATCCTTTTATTAAACGACCTTAGCCAGAATCCCGTCTTTGATCTCCAGAATCAAACCCAGCAAACAAGAATAAAAAAAGTCATAGCTGACCTTATTCCTAACTCAATGGAATTTATTCCTGAAGTCTATATTCAAGACAAGGAAGGGGCAAGAGAACTTCTTTCCGGGTCCAAGCTATAGTTTTTTTCTCCTATCCAGATAATTCTTGCCCTAATAGGGCAAGGGCTATATAATTATAATCAGAAATCATTATTTAATCAATTTTTAGGGGGGCGCGATATGGAAAATTTTGATTTTGGTATAGGCTGGCCGGTAGAAGGAGATGAAAACGAATTTTTCATCAGCGTCCTCAAGTCAGAATGCGAGGCGCGCAAGTTAAAATTCATTTTTATTGACGGGACTTCTTTAGAGGCCTTACACAATAAAATAATGAAGGGGGAATTTAAATTAAAATTCTACCTGGATATGGCCTCCGAGACATTTGACCCCAAAGACGATTTTACTAAATTTGCCTATTCTCTGAAAGATTCCGGGACAAAGATCGTGGCTGACCCGGATGATGTAAAGGCGGCGGCGGATAAATCCATAACCCACTTTGATCTCGCAAGGGCAAAGATACCTGTTCCTTATACGGTCCTGGTAAGAAACTGGGAACCGACGCGGCGCCTTACCGATGAGGAGAAGGACGGAATGGGGTTTCCTTTTGTAATAAAGCCTGCCCTTGGCTATGGCCGAAAGGGCGTCAAAATTATCAAAGAAAAAGCCACTCTTAAAGAGATAGCAGAGGCCCGCCAGGTGAGCAAGGGGGACAATTTTTTATTACAGGAATTCATCGAGCCGGAGGAATTAAACGGTGATCCGGCGTGGTTTCGGATCTTTCATTTGTTCGGAGAGATTTTTCCCTGCTGGTGGAATCCCGTCACCCACGTTTACCGGCATGTTACGCTTAGGGAAACGGACGAATTTAAACTCCTGCCGCTTATCCGCATCACTACAGAGATCGCCAGGATAACGCGCATCGACTGGTTTTCCTGCGAGATAGCTCTTAGTAAGAAAGATAAGAAGTTCGTGACTATAGATTATATGAATGATCAGTGCGCCATCAACCCGCAGTCTAAATACAAAGACGGCGTTCCTGATGAGCTGATAGCCCAGATAGCCGAGAGGATGGTCGAGAAGTGTTTTCAATATGTAAGGCAGAGGTTTACCTTGGGCCACAGGGCTATTTGGTTTCCCAAGATTCAAGTGAGAGATGAGAATGTATAAATTTAAACCCACAAGGCCGCCGCGACTGCTTCCGGGCGATACCATAGGTATCGTAGCTCCTGCCTGGTCTTTTGACGCCGATAGTTTCAGAAAAGGAGTGGAGCAGCTTAAGGCGATGGGTTTTCGGGTGAAATATGAGAATACGATATTCAGGACTTACTGGTCTATGGCCGGTTACGACAAAGAGCGGGCGGCGCAGATCAACCGTATGTTTGCCGATAAAGAAGTCAAGGCGATATTCTGCGCCAAGGCCGGTTACGGCTCGATAAGGACCATACCGTATCTGAATAAAGAGGTCATCAGGAAAAACCCTAAGATCTTTATCGGTTACAGCGATATAACTATTCTGCTTTATTATTTATACAGGATAGCGCGGATGGTCGTCTTTCACGGTCCGGTTGTATCTGGAGAGATGCGCCCGGAGATGAATTCTATCAGCCGGGATTACCTGCTGCGCGCAATCACCCAAACAATACCAATGGGCCAAATACAGTGCGCTTCTCTTAAGACGCTTAGGTCAGGCAGAGAAAGCGGGGTCTTGATCGGCGGTAACCTCTCTATGGTCATAAGTGCGATAGGCACGCCTTATGATATAAATACCGAAAATATGATCCTTTTTATTGAAGATATCGGAGAGGATCTGGAGGTCATAGATAACTGCATTATGCATCTGAAGCTTGCGGGTAAATTTAAAAAGGTCAAGGGGATTGTTTTTGGCAGGATGGTTGATTGCGTTGATGATTCGGGGCACAAATATACGATTAAAGATATATTGCAGGATAGCCTTAAGGATATAGATGTCCCGATTATATACGGTTTTCCCTCCGGACACAGAAAACCAGGAGATATTAATATCACTCTTCCTTTTGGGGTCAATGTTACTCTTGATGCCGATAAGCCGGCTTTGTTTATAAATGAGGCCGCGGTAAAATAGGCTGTATTTCGCTTAACTTATGCTCTGGCATGTATACATAATCGAATGCAGCGACGGCAAACTCTACACCGGGATCACCAGTGATCTTAAGCGCAGGATCAAGGAGCATAACAGCGGTAATGGATGCCGGTTTACAAGATGCCGAACGCCTGTTACATTGGTTTATAAAGAAGACCTGCCAACCAGATCTGAAGCCCTTAAAAGAGAAGCAAGGATCAAACACCTTGCGCGGACTAAGAAGTGCAAGCTAATCGCAGAATAATTGTTTTTAAATTATAAATTTAGAACTTACGGAATTTATTGCGGCCTTGTTTATGTTTGGGTTTGAATTGTTTGGCAGGAGCAGCTTTTGAAGAGCTGTCGAATTGTTCCGCGCTGAATTCCGGGTGTTTTGATACAGGCAGTGATATCTGGATGATCTTTTCGATATCACTCACATCGCTTTTTTGATCGGGCGTCGCCAAAGAAATAGCGTGGCCAGGATGTCCCGCGCGCCCGGTGCGGCCGATACGATGTACATAGTTCTGCGCATCATCAGGAAGATCATAGTTAATAACGAGTTCGATCCCCGCGACATCAATCCCTCTGGCGGCAATATCCGTAGCAACAAGCACCTTGTATTTACCGGTTTTAAAGCCCTCCAGCGCTTCTCTGCGTTGATTCAGCGATCGATTAGAATGTATTTCTGCCGCTCTGTAACCCATTTCACCTATCGCGCGTCTGATCTTTGCGGCGTTATACTTCGTGCGGGAAAATAAAAGCACCGCCCCATGATATTGTGCGAGCAATTTGCTTAGCAGTTCTAATTTGGCATGCCTTTTGACTATAAATAATTCCTGGGTGACATCCCTGGCAACAGTGCCGGAAGGGGCGATCTCGACACAAACAGGGAGTTTCATATATCGCGCGGTGATCTGCATGATCTCTTTAGGGATCGTAGCAGAAAAAAGCATGGTCTGGCGCGTCTTTGGTAAAAAATGCAGGATTTTTTCTATTTGCGGGGCAAACCCCATATCAAGCATGCGGTCTGCTTCATCAAGCACTAACATTGTCACTTCATTTAGTAAGATATTCCACTGTCTGGCATGGTCAATAAGCCTACCCGGGGTCGCTATCACCACGCGGGCATTTTTACGAAGGTCCTGCACTTGCGGCTCCATGGGGGCGCCTCCGATAAGGCAGGCGGTGCGCATACCGAAAGCGCGCGCAATATCCTGAAAGGAGTCATTGATCTGAATGGCTAATTCACGCGTAGGTGCTATAACCAGCCCGATGCCTTTTTTTTGGGCAAGCTGTTGGCACATAGGTATGGCAAAGGCGTGGGTCTTGCCGGTGCCGGTCTGGGCGATTCCGATGACATCATTGCCCTGGATTCCCAGGGGTATAGCCTTGATTTGGATCGGAGTCGGTACCTTGAACTTAATACGCTCAAGGACCTCCAGGATCTTTGGCGCGATTCCCAAACCGTAGAAACTCGGTTCCTGATGGTTGCTTTTTTGCATAAAAATATCCTTATTATCTGTTTTTTGCATCATGCTATCTTTGCGCACCTTGCCTCTTTCTTGAAATCTACAAGCCCAAGATGTATGTAGCAATACTCGCTGTGATTATAAATACTTAAGATTTGCGAGCAATGCGGAAATTTACATTTTCTGCCCTTATGCGAAGTCTTTACCTTTTTCATATTTGCTCCCTACGGTTACGTTGGAATAAAAAAGCCGCAAAGGTTAGTTGTCATCCACCTGCGGCTTAGATTTTCTAATCTTTTATGGTTAATTACCCATTAAGTATAGCATGTTTTTCAGCTTTGTCAACGATACTTTTTATTACCGGTGAATTTCTTTCTAAGGCAGATAATTCTTGCGCTTATAGGGTAAGGGTTATATACTCATTAAATAGGAGGTAGGTTATGAACAATTATCTTTTTTCGGGTATTTTAATAGTCTCTAGTTTTGTTATTGGGTGGATACTTTATTTTATTGTCGCATTTTTAATTAAACTGCGGGATGCCCGTCCCTCAAAATTACTTAAGGCTAAACTGGGGCTTCTCAAAAGTCCTTTGCGTTTTCTGATACCTGTTTTATGCGTTTCAGGGGTCATTCCCCTATTGCGCCTGCCGCAAAAGGAACGCCTGTTTATCGGTAATTTTATCAATATCCTGCTTATCGCGCTCTTTGGCTGGCTCGCCGTAAAGATCGTCTATATTATCCGCGACGCGCTTTTGAGCCGTTATGATATCGATGCCCGGGATAATGTGCGCGCCCGTAGCGTGCACACGCAGATGCGCGTGATCACAAACATCTTAGCCGTGGTTATAATCCTGTTGACCGTTTCTTTTATGCTGATGAGTTTCAAAGAAGTCAGGCATATAGGGGTAAGTATATTGGCTTCTGCGGGAATCGTAGGTATAGTCATAGGTTTTGCCGCGCAAAAAACGCTGGGCAACCTTATCGCCGGCATTCAGATAGCTATTGCTCAACCGATCCGGCTGGATGATGTGGTTATTATTGAAGGTGAATGGGGCTGGATCGAGGAGATCACCCTTACTTTTGTGGTGGTGCGCATTTGGGACTTAAGACGTCTGGTCGTCCCAATATCATATTTTCTCGAAAAACCGTTTCAGAATTGGACCAGGACTTCAGCAGATTTACTGGGGACTGTCTTTGTCTATACCGATTACACCGTGCCTGCTAAAGAAGTCCGTAATGAATTAACTCGTATTTTGGAAAACAGCTCAAAGTGGGATAAGAAGGTCAATGTTTTGCAGGTCACCAATGCGACTGACAAGACAGTCGAGCTGCGGGCGCTGATGAGCGCGGCAGATTCCCCTACTATGTGGGATCTGCGTTGTGAAGTCAGGGAAAAACTCCTGGAGTTTTTGCAACAGCGCTTCCCGGAATGCCTGCCAAGAATACGCATTGAAATGAATAAGGGGGAATCAAATTAACTCTTGTTCTTGCTTTAGATCGGGTATATAATAAAAGCGTTGGTCATTTAGAAAAGTGGTCTGGGAATGCGCAAGTGTTTCTAGAGGAATATATTGGATGGTCGGGCCGCCATCTGATTAAATAATCAGGTGACGGCTTTTTTGTGGCGGTTGTAAAGGAGTAAAAACACTATGGTTAGCAATATTAAGAAGGTAGCTTTTATAGGCAATTATCTGCCGAGGCGCTGCGGCATCGCGACTTTTACTACGGATCTTTGTGAGTCGTTTGCGGCTATAAATCCATCTGTTCAATTATTCGCTATCCCTGTTACGGATATTAAGGAGGGCTACGACTATCCCGAACGCGTGCGTTTCGAGATCAAAGAACAGGATATAACTTCGTATAAGGCCGCGGCTGATTTCTTAAACTTTAATAATATGGATGTTGTCTGTCTCCAGCATGAGTTCGGTATTTTCGGCGGGGACGCAGGCAGTTACATATTGACGCTATTGAGGCAGTTGAAAATGCCTATCATAACGACCCTGCATACGGTACTGCAACAGCCGTCCGCTCGCCAGAAACGCGTGATGGATGAATTGCTCGAGCTATCCGATTATGTAGTTGTTATGACGCAAAAGGCCATAGATATCCTTCAGTCTGTACATAAGATACACGCGTCGAAGATATTATTGATACCTCATGGGATCCCGGATGTTTCTTTTATCGATCCTAGTTTCTACAAAGACCAGTATGGGGTCGAAGGTAAGACCGTACTCTTGACCTTTGGTCTGCTTGCTCCGCATAAGGGGATAGAGGTCGTCCTTCGCGCGCTTCCTAAAGTTTTAAAAGAGCATCCAAACACGGTTTACATAGTCGTCGGGGCTACACATCCCAATCTCTTAAGGCATGAAGGTGAAGCATACAGGCTTTTTTTACAACGCCTTTGCGATGAGCTTGGAATCTCCAAGAACGTCATTTTCCATAACCGGTTTGCATCTCTGGAAGAACTTAAGGAGTTGCTTGTGCTCGCCGATATTTATATCACTCCCTATCTTCAAGAGGCGCAGATAGTTTCCGGAACGCTGGCTTATTCTTTCGGCGTAGGCAACGCAGTCATCTCGACTCCATACTGGCATGCCGCTGAACTGCTTAGTGACGGTAAGGGAATCCTGGTGCCGTTTAATGATTCGGAAGCGATAGGGCAGTCGATCATGAGACTTATCGCTAACGAAAACGAACGTAACGCGATGCGTAAGAACGCCTATCTTTTAGGCCGTGAGATGATATGGAGTAATGTCGTGTTGAGATACGCGTCTATATTCGAAGAATCCAGGATAAAACGTTCTCCCGTAACACAAAAGAAGATAACAATGCATCCTCTTGAACAGCAACTACCCGTATTGCCTGAACTCAAGCTTGACCATCTGGCGAGAATGACTGATTCCATCGGGATCTTCCAGCATGCTACGTTTAATGTCCCTAACTTCTCCGAAGGCTATTGCACAGATGACAATGCGCGGGCGCTTATTCTCTCTGTGCTGCTTGAGAATCTAGGCTCTGGGAATCTTCTTACAACCAGTGGTATGGCGAGCCGCTACCTTGGATTCCTCAAGTACGCATGGGATCCCTCTATCAGTCGGTTTAGGAATTTTCTGGCCTTCCAGCGTAACTGGATTGAAGAAGTGCCCAGCGAAGATTGTCATGGAAGGGCGTTATGGGCTATCGGTACATGCATCGGACAATCTAGAAACGAGGGGTTTGTCCAGATGTCAGTTGAGCTTTTTGAAAGGGCACTTGCTTCTTCAACAGGATTTAATTCACCGCGCGCATGGGCTTTCATATTGCTTGGAATACATGAATATTTGCAGCGTTTTCACGGAGACAGGCTTGTGCGTAACTGCCTGCAGGTGCTGGCTACGCGGCTTCATGATCTTTACAAGGCAAATACCGATGTTGAATGGCTGTGGTTTGAATCATCTCTGACTTATTGCGATGCAAAATTGCCTCACGCGCTTTTGGTGAGTGGGCATGATCTGGATAATGAAGAAATGCTTAAAGCCGGGATCGATTCTTTAAATTGGCTTGTAAAGATGCAAACTTCAGCTCGCGGGCATTTCCAGCCGGTAGGTTCAGATGGCGCTTTCCATCGCGGCGGTGTAAAGCCTCTCTTTGATCAACAACCGGTAGAAGCCTATTCTACTATTTCGGCCTGTCTTGAGGCCTATCGCGTCACAAAAGATAAGGTATGGTATGATGAGGCTTCAAATGTTTTTCAATGGTTCCTTGGCGGAAATGATCTGGGTATTTCCTTATATGACCCGGTAACGGGGGGATGTTGTGATGGGCTTCATATTGACAGGGTGAATCGCAATCAAGGGGCCGAATCTACGCTTTCATTTCTTCTGTCACTGACTGAAATGACGCAAATGGTAAACATTCTCGAAAGTCTTAAAGAGCCTTTAGAGGAATGATAAAAAATACCGGTATAGTCATTAACCCTGATAAAGAGCGCGTTATTATCAGGCCGTTTATTCCCGCTGATCAATCGCGCGTCCCCAGGATCGTCTCGCGCGTTATGGCGCTGGATGAATCAGCCGCTAAAAAAGAGCTAAAGAAGATCATTGACGATTTCTCAGAGCGGCACCATAATTTTGAAGCCATTCTTAAGCGTCAGTTTGAAGCTGTCTCTGCGTATATGCCTTCTGACTTCCTTCCTTCTAAAACGCGAAAGCTTTTGACGGGGGCCTACTTTGTCGGTGAGCGTTCATATCAATCAACGGCTTTGTTTAATCCTTCTATTGTCGCGCATCCGGATCAGTCCGGGGTTTCTAGCGGCTCCTTACGCGTAGTTATCTCTTTGCGCGCTATAGGTGAGGGGCACATATCCACATTGACATTCCGTTCGGGGGTCGTAGATCAACATGGATCCATATCAATCGATAAGGCTTCGAGTTTCGCTTGTACCGCCGAACCAAAACCAAACGCCCCTTACGATAAAGTATGTTTTATCGGTAAGCTCTATGAAATGGGATTGGAGAATGATTGTTCAAAATACATTACAGATCCGTTATCGGCCGAGTTTACCTTGGAGCAGTTGCGGGATAGGGTCAATACCTATACTATCGGACATGATCAGATAACCCAGACAGATAAACTTACTTGTGAAAAGATCTTATGGCTGGCGTTATGTAATTATGAAGCTACTTTTGATCCGCGGTTTAAGCTTTCAGAGCGTGTTTTATTTCCGTTTTCGCCCAGTGAGCAGAATGGCATGGAGGATGCGCGTTTTGTTTTGTTTAGGGGTGATGATGGAAGCACAAAATATTATGCTACCTATACGGCCTATGATGGAAAGGTCATACTCCCGCAGATAATGGAAACTCAAGATTTTATTCATTTTAAAATGATCACCTTGAATGGCAGGGCGGCGGTCAATAAAGGGATGGCTTTGTTTCCGCGTAAGATAAACGGCCGTTACGCGATGATCTCCCGGAATGATAACGAGAGGATTTTTCTTATGTATTCGGATGATATTCATTTCTGGCGTGAAGCCGTCCCGATCATGGAGCCTTTTTACCCATGGGAGTTTGTGCAGATCGGAAATTGCGGTTCTCCCATTGAGACTGATCGCGGGTGGCTTCTTTTGACCCATGGTGTCGGGCCGCTGCGTCAATACTCTATCGGTGCGGCTCTGCTTGACCGCGATGATCCTTCGCGAGTACTGGGCCGAATGAGCGAGCCTCTTATCCACTGGGAGGACAAGAGCCGTTATGGGTATGTGCCAAATGTCGTTTATTCCTGCGGCTCAATGGTGCATGGAGATACGCTGATTATTCCTTACGCGCTATCCGATCAGCAGACGACTATCGGGGTGGTATCTTTGCGCGAGATACTAGATAAGTTGTCTTAGGAAAAGGTTTTTGGCATGGATGTCCGCCTTTTCGCGGCGGGTAAAAAGAAACGCTTTATTCTACGGAAAATCTTAGCGAGGAATTGCCATTCTAGAGCTAGAATACTCTTGATATATTACGGTATTGAGTCTATAATCAACCAGTGTCAATCAGAGAAGTTTAAGAGGGACACTTATTTTTATGCATTCCCGACTAGAAGTCCGCGTCTTAGCAGAAAAAAACTGAAGAATCAGTCAAGATAGAAATAATGTCAAACGTCAGTAACGCATTAAAGCAGTATTTGAAATTTGGTATCAGTTGTTTGGAAGCCGGTAATTCAGGATCCTTCTCATCGTTGTCCGAAATTGATGTTGATCGCGCTATCAACCTGCTTTCTAAATTCAATAACGCTGTTTTTATAGCCGAGGACCAGGGGCAGGAAGAGAATGGATTAATTGTCGAAACGGCCAATAAATTTTGTTGTGATACATCAGGACAGGTTCTAAGGGAAGCCTTTCGATTAGACGCTAAACAGTTTATAAAGGCCTCGGCTGACCAGGCGGAGATCGGCCTCAAAGAAATACTCGCTGTTTTAGAAGATGAAAGAGAAAAAATACTGCTGGTTATTACATCTTTAGAAGAGTTTGCTAAAGATGAACGGCTGACAAAACTGCTTCAAAACATTGTAAAAAACTCCTCTGTGCCTATATTGGGTACGACTACAATCGGCGGGTTTCGCCAATTAGAGAATAAGACAGACCTCGCCGGTTTCCTGCAATTTATCCTTTCCGAAAAAGTGCCCCAGAAAAATAAGCGCGATAAGTCGGTGCTTGTCATAGGCGCAACCTCGCTGTTTGGAAATGCGGTGTATAATCTGTTTAGCAGGGAATATTCGCAGGTCAGAGGCACTGGTTTTAGTAAGGCATTCTCTTTAGGGTTTGACAAATTGGACGTTACGTCTGAAGAGGAAATTAAGAAATATTTTTCTAAGTATCCCGATTTTGATATTATCGTCTATATCGCAGGTGAAGCCGACGCAGATGTAGCGGAGAAAGAAAGAGACAGGGCGCGGATACTGAATATTGATGCGGTTTCAAACATCGCCCGGCACGCGAAAAATTGTAAGTTCGTCTATATATCCTCTGAATATGTGTTTGACGGGAGTACCGGGCCTTATGCATCCGGATCAAAGGCCGACCCGATCAATTATTACGGACGCACTAAGCTTCAAGGCGAGGAGGTTTCTTTAAAGAATTTTTTTAATGCTTTAGTTGTGCGTTTGGGCGCTCTTTACGGTTATAACGGGCCGAACGATAAAAAGACGACAGTAAGTAAGCTTATCGCTGGTTTGGATATGCTTGAGCCATTGAAAGCCGATAATGTTCAAATCAAACATCCGATCCTGCTCGAAGATGCCGCTAGAACATTATTAAAGCTTCTTGATCACGAAGCCGCCGGGATATATCAGGTTAATGGCCCGGAAGGATTAAATAAGCAGGAAATGGCAGAGCGGATCGCTGCGGTGCGCAAAGAAGTCAACGGCCGTATTTTTTCTTATCCTATTATCGGCATTGAACAAGCCGCTGTCGCGGCCAAGCCGCCTAATACCCATATGGTGAACGTTGATACCCCAAGGCCTTTTAATGAGGGGATTCGCTTTCTACTCTTGAAGCAGAAAGCATTTAAGGAAAAGGAGAATCATGGGTATTGAAAGTGTTGTTTCGGTTAATCAGAAACTGCAGCCGTATGACTTTGCCTTGAGTTACAAAGACGTAGATTTTTTGACCAAGTCCCCGATTAAATTCATCGAGGGTAATTTTGCCAATTACATGTGGGGCGGATATCATCTCTACGCCATGAAGGGTATGTCCTATAATAAGGATACGCCGGTGGCAGCCGAATCATGGGAGGTTTCCGGGCATAAGAAATATCCCTCGTGCATTTTAATGCCTGACGGCAGAATTTTTACCCTTAAGGATTTACTTAAGGACAGGCAACTGGCCGAGTCTATCCTGGGTGAGGCCGTAGTAGAGCATTTTGGGCAGAATTTACCCATATTGGTCAAGTTTATCGATGTGCATCAGCATATGTCGGTGCACCTGCACCCTTCGCACAAAGTCGCAAAGGCATTAGGTGAAGATGACCCGGGTAAAGAAGAGATATTTATAGTCATTGATCTGCATGAAGACGCAGAGAGCGTATTATATCTGGGCTTAAAAGAAAAGGTAAACCGCAGGGATTTTGTAGCTGCTATTAAGAGAGAAGAAAATATCCTCGATTTACTGCATAAGATCCATGTCGCCCCGGGAGACATATTTCACATTCCTTCAGGTGTGCTGCATTGCTGGACAGGAGGCTCTATCGCGATTGAAATCGCGGAATCCAGCGATTTGACCTACCGCATGTATGATTTTCTTCGTCAAAGGCAGATGCATATTGAAAAAGGATTGGCCTCGATTAATTATAAATGTAACCAAGGCGGCGTATTGAAAAAACAGTGTAAGGGTAAGTGGGAAACGAAGTTGGCCAAGGGGCTTGATTCTATTGCGACGCGTAACGCCTTAAGGGTTGAGCGTATAAGGGCCGGCTTAAATAGCAATCCGGTTAAGATTTGCAATCGTGATGCATTCGAGGTATTGATGGGAATCGAAGGGGCGATTGAGATCGTGTCTTTAAAAGGGGATTGGCTTGTCCATTTACATAAAGGAAGTTCGATTCTTATTCCGGCTAAAGCCGGAGATTATCTGGTCAGAGGCATTGACCAGGTAGAAAAAAACCGCGCGCTTCGTATCAGCATGAAAATTCCCGAAAGGGAGGGCAAGTAGCATGGCAACGGCGGCAAAATTAGAAAGAAGAATTTTGAAAGAGAAATCACAGTATTGTTCTTATGATGAAGAAAATTGGGTGTGTAAATATGTCTCTTGCAGTATAGATTGAAAGTGATATAATAAAGCATTCTGATGTAAAGTTTAATAAATGATCTGTGGATACGGAAGTAGTTTTGGGTTCAGATATGATTTTTTTCTGAAGGTAGTATTGATGGTCGGGCCGCCATCTGTGATGGGTTGATGGGGGCCGTTTGTTTTTATTCACTACCAAGATGCGAAAGGGGGCTGTATGGATTGGCAAAATGTTCCTACTCCGGATGAGATAATCGACGTAGGCAAAAAGAAACTCTCGGATTACTGGAAGTGGATTCCAACTGTGATAATTGTTTTGTTCATTTTGGCCAGTCTACGGGGTTTGATTTACTCGATCGGCCCGGATGAGGTAGGCGTTATTCAGAGATTTGGTAAATTCATCGGTTTAAGTTCTCCCGGATTGCATGCGAAGATACCATTTGGTATAGACAAGGTGACTCCGATCAAGGTAGAGAAGGTCTTTAAGGAGGAATTCGGGTTTAAGACCGTAGAACCGGGAGTAAAGACAAGATACTCTTCGGGTAATTATCAGGATGAGTCTTTGATGTTGACAGGAGACCTGAATATTCTTGATGTGCGTTGGATAGTGCAGTTTAAGATAAAAGACCCGGTAAAATTGCTTTTTGCTACGCGCCACCCGGAGGACAATATACATGACATATCTGAAGTGGTCATGAGGCGTTTTGTCGGGGATTATTCCGTGGATGAAGTCCTTACTACTAAAAGAGAAGAGATAGATGATTTGGCGCAGCAGGAGATCCAGCGCATACTTGATAGTTATAATGTCGGAGTGCATATAGTCACGGTCAAGCTGTTGGATGTTAATCCTCCCGAGGCGGTAAAGTCGGCGTTTAACGAAGTAAACGAGGCTAAGCAGGAAAAGGAGAAGATGATCAACCAGGCCTGGGAGGCATATAATAAAGTGATCCCTAAGGCCAAAGGGACGGCAGAAAAGACGATCCGCGAGGCAGAAGGTTATGCTATGGATAAGATAAACCGTTCAAAGGGTGAATCAGCGAGGTTTCTTGCTACTCTAGAGGAGTATAAAAAAGCTCCGGACATAACCAAGAAGAGGCTGTATTTAGAGACCTTGACGCAGGTACTTCCCAATGCAAAAGAGAAGTACATAATCGACTCACAGCAGAAATCTATCCTGCCGCTTTTGGATATTAATAAGAAGGGAGGGCGGTAATAATGAAAGGACTGCGTCTGACTATCACGATCTTTATTGTATTATTCGTCATTGTGATCGCCTCTTTTGCCATCGGCGTGATATATATAATCAACGAGGGCCAGCAGGTGGTGATCACGCAATTCGGCAAGCCTGTGGGAAACCCGATTACATCAGCCGGCTTACATTTTAAGCAGCCCTTTATTCAGGAAGCGCATTATTTTGAAAAAAGGCTTTTGGATTGGGATGGAGATCCGAATCAGATACCCACTAAAGATAAGAAATATATTTGGGTGGATACTACTGCCCGCTGGCAAATCGTTGATGCTCTTAAATTCCTGCAGTCGGTAGGAAATGAGATTAGCGCTCAGGGTAGGCTCGATGATATCATAAATTCCGCGACCAGGGATGTCGTTACCAGCCACCTATTGGTTGAGGCAGTGCGTGATTCCAATCGGATCCTTGAGTCCAGGGCGGAAGGCGAGGATGTGATTGTTACGGATGAGGCGCTGGAACGTATAGAAGTAGGCAGGAAGATGCTGGAAGGGGCTATTTTAGAAAAGGCAAAGGTTCTTGCCCCTCAGTACGGCATTGATATTGTTGATGTGCGTATCAAGCGAGTAAATTACGTAGAGGATGTGCGAAACAAGGTCTATGACCGTATGATCGCCGAAAGAAAGCGCGCCGCGGAGAAATATCGTTCCGAAGGCCAGGGCAAATCCGCCGAGATAGAGGGGCAGGTAGCTAAAGAGTTAAAGGCCATCACTTCGGAGGCCTACCGTCAGGCACAGGTCCTTACCGGCAAGGCGGATGCCGAAGCGATCAATATATACGCTGCCGCTTACAGTCAGAATCCCGATTTTTATTCTTTTATGAAGACGCTGGAAACTTATAAAGATACCATTGACGGAAAATCTACGGTGATCTTGACAACCGACAGCGACTATTACAAGTATATGAAATCCCTGGATGCTTCGAAATGAAGCCCCTCGGGCTAAAGCCCGAGGTTTCTTAAAGCGAAATACTTGAGCGGCCAAGCTTCATTCCTGCCTGCCGGTAGGCAGGGACTCCATAAATGGCGCGGTTCTATGGCCGCGAAAGTATAAAATACTTAAATCATTTGCTAAATAGCAAGAGGGTTTTTTGATGCTTACAGCAATCTTCTTACTAGCCTTCCTTTTATTTATCCTCGCCTATATAAAATACGGTAATTTCCTCAAAAAACATTTTGAGTTGAATAACAAAAACCATCCGCCATCTCACCATATGTATGACGGGGTAGATTATGTCCCGGCTCCTGCACTGGTGTTATTCGGTCATCATTTCTCTTCAATCGCAGGCGCCGGGCCTGTTTTGGGCCCGATTATAGCTGGTATCGCTTTTGGCTGGGGCCCTGCTTGGCTTTGGGTCTTGATCGGGTCTATTTTTATCGGCGGCATCCACGATTTTTCAAGCCTGGTTATTTCCGTGCGTAACCGAGGACGTTCTATCGCCGAAATCGCCAATACCTATATGTCCAAGCGGGCGTATCATCTTATACTCGCGTTTATCTGGCTGTCTATGGTATATGTCCTGACTGTTTTTATGGATTTGACAGCTAACACTTTTAAGATGAACGGGGGAGTAGCGACCTCATCGCTATTTTTTATACTGCTTGCGGTGGGTTTCGGGTTTTTCTTGTACCGGTTAAAGATGCCTTTAAAATGGGCGACTCTGATTTTTGTCTCTTTGTTATTTTTCTTTATTTGGCTTGGTCAAAAGTTACCTTTAAATAATATTCCGGAGTTTATGGGGGATAAGGCTAAGACCTGGGATATCGTATTGGTCGTGTATTGTTTTATTGCCTCAGTTACTCCTGTTTGGATCTTATTGCAACCCCGGGATTATTTATGTAGTTTTCTTCTCTATGCTTCTTTAATCGGCGGGTTTTTAGGGATTGTTTTAGGCGGTCTGCCGATTAATTATCCGGCTTTTAAAACATGGAGCTCTCCGGATATCGGCCCGATGTTTCCTATGTTGTTTGTAACGGTAGCCTGCGGCGCGATCAGCGGATTTCATTCTATTGTCGCAAGCGGCACGACCTCTAAGCAATTAAAGAGGGAAACTGATGCTTTACCTATCGGCTATGGGTCAATGCTGATCGAGGGTTTGGTCGCTGTAATCGCCTTATGCACAGTAATGATCATTGGCAGGGATGATCCCTTAGCGGTAAAAGCGCCTTTGGCAATTTATGGCGCTGGTATAGCGAGATTTCTATCTGTTTTTGGTATTCCGGAGCAGTTCGGAGCTTCTTTTGGGTTACTGGCTTTATCCGCTTTTATTTTGACTACCCTTGATACCGCTACGAGACTTGCCCGCTATATCTTTCAGGAATTCTTTGGCATAGAGGGGAAGAAGACTAGATATTTTGCCACAGCAGTCACTTTGCTTTTGCCCGCCATATTTGTTCTGATCAATATTAAAGATGCAAACGGAAATATTGTGCCTGCCTGGAAGATCATCTGGCCGGTCTTTGGCGCGACTAACCAGTTGTTGGCAGGTTTAGCGCTAATGGTCGTGGCAGTCTGGTTAAAGAAGAAGGGTAAGCATATTTGGTTTGTAGTCATCCCCATGGCCTTTATGCTTGCCATGACTCTTTGGGCGTTGCTGCTTATCATAATGCAATACAGATTCAGCCTGATAGGTTTTATCGGCGCGATACTACTGTTTTTAGCGCTTATGCTTATTCAGGAAGCGATCGAGATCTTTGAAGTCAAGACTCACGCTAAGAGAGTCCTCAAAAGAAAATAGGAGAATTTTTAAGCCTTGATAAAAGAGGAGGAGTAAAATGAAGATGCTATTAGTAAGCCTTTTTATTTTTGTCGCCGGATGTGCTACTTATACCTCGCCGATTACGGATAAAGCAAAAGCGGATCTGGAAAGGCCTATTGACTGTAGTACTGCAGAAGCAGATATCAAGATGCTGGAGAGCGAAAAGGCTTCTACTACCGAACAGACTAAGGCAGGAGTAAAGATGATCATCCCGGCCGCCGCTGCCAGGGGCATATTGCATGGGGATTATCTTGATCGCGGCATGGTCGCAACCGGAGAGTATAACCAGGCGATCGACGATAAGATCAGCAAGATAAAAAGCGAGTGCGGGATGCAGTAATGAAGAAGCTGCTATTTATCTTAAGCATTGTTATTTTCTTGCAGATAGGTATTGCCTATTCCGCAGAGTTGACCTGCGAAATAAATAACGGGACAATAGGCGGACTGCAAATGGGAAGCAGTTGCGATAGAAACGCGATAATCCGCGCCATAGGGCAGGAACCGGAGAAAGTGGAAGATGACAATCTTATATATTATTACTCCAGATATTACCATTATAACGATCTGGGGCTATTTATCGCTACGTCTGTAGAGGATGATGTTGAATATCTTCATTCTTTTGATGTCTACTTGAATAAGATGGAATATAATGGTAAATACCACGCAAAATTTAAGGGAAATATCTTGCCCCAAGTCAGCTCTTTGGATACCGTAGCCAGCATAAAGGAAAAGTTCGGCGCTCCTAATGAGGAGGAATTGCCTACGGGAGCCGTGAAGTCTACATTGCTGCATTATAAAAAGTCTTATGGCTGGGCGATTTTTTGGTTTGACGAATCCGGCAAATTGGATTATGTAAGTATTTCAGTAGTAGATCAATAGAGCGATAGCAAGGAGGTTGAAGATGACTAAGAAAGGGATCCTGCTACTTATCTTGATCATAGTTATTCTCGCTTTTTTTGCAGGTTCTAACTTTCGGCAGGGCGAACGTTTATTTGCGGTAAAAGTCGATGGTAAGTGGGGGTTAATAGATAGGCATGGAAAACTCGTGGTAAAGCCACAGTTTAGTAATCTGAATTTTTGGTCCGAGGGCTTGACCGGGGTAGAAATCAATAAAAAATGGGGTTTTATCGACGACAAAGGTAAAGTAGTCATTCCGGCGCAATTTGATAATGTAGGGATGTTCTCTGAGGGGCTGGCGGCAGTCACTATTAATGGAAAACACGGCTATATCAATAAGAAAGGAAAGATTATTATCCGGCCGCAGTATTATACTGCCGATAAATTTCATGAAGGCCTGGCCGCCGTTTGGACTAATGGCGAAGAATATGGGTATATAAATAGACAAGGAAAGGCGGTTATTGAGCCAAAGATACCCCGGGGTGCTATGTTCCCTTACAAATTTGCAGGATGGCCCACCAGCGATTTTTCTAATGGCCTAGCTTGTATCTGGATCAAAGATGGTTCTAAATACAGCTTTATTGATAGAAAAGGGAATATAAAGAAATGGCGTTTTGATTGGGTCCAGGATTTCTCCGAAGGCCTGGCGCCTGTGGGAAAAGAAATAAACGGGAAGTTAAAGGTCGGTTACATTGATACCAAGGGAAAACTTGTCATTGATTGCAAATTTGACATGGCCTTGCCGTTTACCGAAGGTTTGGCAGCTGTATGGATCGATAAAGAGTTTTTTTATATAGACAAAAAAGGCAGTATTGTCTTTAAGGTCAATGCCGATAACGGAGGAGTGTTTTCGAATGGGCTTGCTAAGGTTTGCACCGGAGATAAATGCGGTTTTATTAATAGAAAAGGGAAAGTGGTGATTAGTCAGAAATTTTCTCCTTCCAGCGGGCCTTATGAATTGTTTAAGGGGGGATTAGCAAACGTGATGGAGTCAGAGGGGGGCTTTTGGGTTTATAGCTATATTGATAAGACCGGAAAATATATTTTTAGGTACACAGAAAGAAAGTAAAAGATAAAAATGAAATGTAGAATGCGAAAAATATTTATTCTCTCCGGTTTAGCGATCATCATGTTTCCTATTTTGGGTGTATTAGCATCGCAGGATATGGCGCGAGCGGATAATGATAAGGCGCATTCTATGTGCGCTGCTTTGAAGGTTTCGATGCTGGAATGCCCCAGTCGAGTATGGCCCGGATTTTTCTGGAAAGATCTGCGGGTTTTATTGGTTTCTAATAAAAATAAAACCGCTTTTCTTTGGAATGAAGCCGATGAAGGGGCCTGCGTATCGTTAGCTTATGATAGTGTCCCGAAAGGCTTGCGTAAGAATGGATGGAATACCGGTGAGTATCAGGGCAAGCAGGCGGTTTCATTAGCTGATCAGGGCTATGGAAGCGAGGCTTTAATTCTACTTGTCCATGAGGGTTTTCATATCTTGGGCCAGAAGGGCTGGAAAAGGCAGGATGATTCTGTGCGGGGGACTCTTTATCCTGAAGATTGGCGTCCGCGCTATTTGCGCAGGCAGATCATGACTTCGCTTGAGCGCGCTTTTGTAAAAAATGATCAAAAGGCTTTAGGAGAAGCGGCTTACTGGCAGAAAAAATATGCATTGGAATACCCGCAAGATCTGTTGCAGAATAAATATACTGATTTAATAGAGGGTTCTGCCGAATATGTGGGTTTGCGCGGCGCTACAGTTGGAATAAAAGGATGTCAGGCATCCGAAGCCAAAATCTGCGATTATTTGCGAAAGCGGGTTGGCGAGCTCTGGCAGAAGAAATGGAATAATTATAAATACAAAGCTACCATTAGAGAAGGGGAGTCTTATGCAATAGGTGCAATTGCCGGATGCCTGCTTGATGCACAAGGGGCCATGAATTGGAAAGAGAAGGTGATAGAGGGATACGCGCCAATGGGGCTTCTGGCAGAATCAGTAGCTCCAATTGAGACTGCGGATAATAAAACCATCCTTAAGCAAACCAAGAGTTATTACGAGCGCAAGAACTCTGAGATGAAGAAGCTTTTGGATAATTATCAGCGGGAATCTCTTTCCCGGGAATATTTTAGTTTGGCTTTGCCTCTTGATTGGCTTGCCGGCGGGACATTTGAGAAGGAAGGAATGTTCAATGTCAGGGAAGCTGATAAAACGCTGCAGTATATTATCGGAATGAGCGCTGATTTTGTTTCTCCTGATGGTGCTTCGCGGATTAAAATCAAGAAAGAATTTGTAAGATTCGGCGATAGCTTATATCCTTTTGGGGGAGGAGGGTTTGTTATTGTTCCGCTAAAGAATGCCACGCTAAAACAGAATTTGGACGGATCCTTCTCTATATCCGCCACTAGAGTCAAGGCTTGGACTTTTTCGGCCGATATCAGCGAAGATACAAACGGTAAAAGATGGGTTTGGGTTAAGAAGGGGGTGCTAGAATGATTGGAAGATTTCTTTTAGTTTCTTTAAGTGTTTGTTTGATAATGGGGTGCTCGACAATGAAGACTCCTAAATCAGGATTCTTGCAGGATTATTCTGAATTTCAGGTCGACACCAAGGATAAGAGCCTTCTCTGGTATGAAAAGGAAGGCACTGATTGGAAGCGTTTTGATAAGCTTATAATAGACCCTGTGGTGGTTTATTATCATCCCGATGCCCGTAACCGGGCAATTGACCCGCAGGAGATCGAGAAATTGACAAAATATTTCAGGGATGTCGTGGTTGAGGAAGTCAGCGATCGATTCCCGGTGGTGGATACAGCAGGGTCTGATGTTTTGCGTATCCGCGCTGCGATTACGGATGTGATCCCGGTAAGCCCTGCGATGAATATTTTGAGCGCTGCGGCAATCGGAGTGCCATTGGACATGGGTGGAGCGGCTATAGAGGCGGAATTTCTTGATTCAGAGACCGGAGAACGCCTTGGGGCGATCGTTGATATGAAATTAGGAACGCCTTTGGATATAAGCGGTTTTACTTCGTTAGGCCATGCCAAGGGCGCTTTTCAACGTTGGGCAAAGGAGCTTAAGCAGGCGCTTCTTGAGCCATAGATATTCTAAAAACCACACTAAAAGGAGGAATGAATGAAGAAATTGTTGACCGTACTTTTAATTGTGTTGGGCGTGATTTTTGTATTGTT
>JAHJJA010000136.1 GCA_018822885.1 Candidatus Omnitrophota bacterium | reverse complement strand
ATGTTGATCTTTGGCCTGCTTGATGACTGCCGCGAGCTCTCCATTATAGCCAAATTTCTTGTTCAAATCATCGCAACTACCGTATTGGTGATCTTTGGCATAAGAACACAGATCGTCTATATCGGTGCGCCTATGAATATACTTATAACTTTTATCTGGGTTATTGGGATCACCAACGCCTTTAATCATTTGGATGTCATGGACGCAGTAGCTGCCGCTACGGCGATGATCGTGAGTCTGGCCTTTCTTGTGATCAGCATCTTAAATAATGATTTAAAAACGGCGCTCTTTTCGCTTGTTTTGTTTGGGGCAGTGTCCGGTTTTATGATTTTTAATTTCCCTCCCGCAAAGGTTTATATGGGGAATTCAGGCAGCCATTTCGTCGGTTTTGTATTAGCGGCAATGACTTTAGTGATAAGTTATGCCCCCATGGAGAGAAAAATCGCCCTATTCTCTCCTTTATTAATTTTGGGCCTGCCTATATTTGATACTCTGTTTGTTATATTGATGCGGATAAGTAAAAGGCAGCTGCCTTTTAGAAAGAGCGCGGATCACCTGCCGCTAAGGTTTTTAGCGCTTGGTTATTCCAAGAAGCAGTCACTGTTATTTATGTGCCTTTTGGGTGTCATTTTCGCTTTATTCGGAATAGCCCTTAGCCGAGTAGCCAATCTTTTAGGTTTAATTATCATAGTTGCCGCCTTTTGTTTAAGCACAGTGATAACTCTGCGTATGAGCAAGGTTAGCTAAAAAAAGTAATATTATGTTAACTAGAGTTTCATCCTTTCTATGGATCGTTTCGCTTGTTTTTATATTTTTGCGGCCCTTTATAAGTGAATACGCGTTTTTGTCGCTGGGGTTCTGGTATAATCTTGGCCTTATTTTTGTCCCGGGGCTGTATTTAATTTCTATTCACAAAGAAGCTAAGCCGCGTTCATTCCTGCATTACGGAGTCATTTTATTTTTTCTTGCCGTATTGCTTTCTATGGTTATAAAGGGTTTTACGCTTTGGAGCCTGTATGAGTTGTATCTTTTTATACCCAACCTCCTTATTTTTTATACAGCTAGCAGTCTAAAGCCAAATAAGCTGAAGCAGCTTATTGTCGTTTTACTTTTTGCCGCATCTATAATTGGTATTTACGCGGTGTACCAGTATTTTATCGGCCTGGGCCATACAGCGGAGTATTTAAAGCAAAATTCTCCTAATCAGCTTGCGGAGGAATTCTTAAGCAGGAGAAGAACTTTTGCCACGTTCATTTCGCCGAATATATTTGCCAGCTACGTTGCGATGATGTTTTTTGTAGGGATGGGATTTTTGATCGGCAAGCGCCAAACTCCAAGGGTCCGGTTGTTGTCCGGGGTATCAATTTTGCTAATGGCCGCGGCATTGCTGTTGACTAAGTCGATCGGAGGGGTATTATCTTTTTCTACAGCTGTTTTTATATTTGTTTTCTGCGCCTTTTTTTATCTTACGCCGCAGCATGGCCTTAAAAAATTCGGCTTACGCAAGTTGACATTTGCCGTAGTCATTATTTTATTTGTTTTCTCGATCGCCGCCGGTTTTCTTAGTCAGAAGCGGATACAACAATCATTCAGCAAAGATAATAGTGGAAATAATTCCGTGATCCAAAGGGGATATTATTGGCAAGCCAGTGTTGATATGATAAAGAAATCTCCGTTGTTTGGGGTGGGATGGAGGAAATTCGGATTATCCTATGGTTCTTACAAGCCGGCGCAGGCGAATATGAGCCATTATTCCCATAATGTATTTTTGCAGATTGCCGCTGAAACCGGCTTATTAGGTTTATTTTCATTTGCCTGGGTCACAATCCTATTTTTCATATCGGCCTTGAGGAGCATAAGGATTGATGACGAGCTGCAGGGATTGAAAATCGGCCTATTTTGCGCCGCCTGTGTCTTTTTAATCCATAATTTCGTAGATCTTAGTTTTTACTTCGGTCAGGTCTCATTTTTCTGGTGGATGATTTTAGGGATATTTGCTTAACATGGGCAAGAAACGGATAATAATTTTAGGCGCAGGTCTTGCGGGTCTAAGCGCGGCTTACCATCTGCAAAAGCAAGGCAAGGAATGCCTGGTCTTTGAGAAAGAATCAGAGGTCGGAGGGTTGTGCCGTTCAAAAAATGTCGGGGGTTTTACCTTTGACATTTGCGGCCATTTATTGCATTTTAAGCATCATTACGCATTCAGCCTGGTCAGGGATCTGTTAGGGGATAATTTAGCGGAACATAAAAAAAGCGCCTGGATTTATTCTCACGGCGCCTATACCCGGTATCCATTCCAAGCTAATCTTTACGGGCTTCCCCATTCAGTGGTCAAGGAATGCCTTTTAGGTTTTATTCAGAAGCCAAAAAATGGTTTGTTTAAAAAGGGCCGGAATAATAATTTCTTGCATTGGATCAATGATTCTTTTGGCGGTGGCGTGGCCAAACACTTCATGGTTCCTTACAATACAAAATTCTGGACCGTCTCTCCTTCCAGCTTGACCTGTGAGTGGTTAGACGGGATTATCCCGGTACCTTCTTTAGGCCAGGTAATTGAGGGAAGCGTAGATGAAAGTAAAAGGCAATTTGGCTACAACGCAAGATTTTGGTATCCCAGGAACGGGGGAATAAACCAGCTGCCTGATGCGCTCGCAAGAAGAATCAAGGGTATTAATACGAATTGTGAAGTTGTGCAAATCGATACCGGCAAAAAAGAGATAAAAACGCGTTCTGGCACCAGTGAAAAGTTTGACTATCTGATTTCTACAATTCCTCTTCCGGAGTTAGGCCATATGATCAAGGGGTTGACCGGGAACACAGCCCAGGTTTTTAAAAAATTAAGGTTTAACTCAGTGTTTAATTTAAATCTTGGGATAAAAGAAAGAGAAAATCTGGATAAGCACTGGGTATATTTTCCGCAAAGAGAGATCCCCTTTTTTCGCGCCGGGTTCTTCCATAATTTTTCTTCCTATATCGCGCCTGCGGGAAGGGGGTCTATGTATATCGAAACTTCCTACTCTAAAGAAAGCCCGCTCAGGGGTAATCAACTTGTCCCAAGGATAAAACAAGGCCTTAGAAAAACTGGAGCCTTAAATGATAATGCGAACATCCTGCAGGAGGATATAAACGATATTAGGTATGCTTACCCGATCTACGACCGCAATTATAAAACAGCAAGGGAAGATATCTTTAAATATCTTAATCTCTACAATATAATCCCGTGCGGACGTTACGGCTCCTGGCGGTACATGTCAATGGAGGATGTGATAATCGATGGGAAAAATATAGGGGAATTATTTTTATAAATGTTTAAAGACAGGTTAAGAAAGATATATCTTTATCGAAATGCCCTTTGGCATATGGCTTTAAAAAATTTAAAGTCAAAATATTCCAGTTCTGTTTTAGGCCTGTATTGGGCGATCATAAATCCTTTGCTTATTATGCTTGCGGTATCTTTTGTATTTTCCATTATTTTTAAAACAGAAATAAATAAATTCCCTTTTTTTGTTTTATCGGGAATCTTCCCTTGGCTCTTCTTTTCTACGGCAATAAGCGAGTCTACGGCGTCCATATTAAACCAGCAGGGAATACTCCGCCAGTTTAACCTGCCTAAAGAGATCATCCCTTTGAGCACGGTATTATCTAATTTCCTGAATTTTCTCATTGGATGGATCGTGATTTATCCTTTATTTGTGTTTTTAAATCCAGGGATAATTTCAATGTTTCCGTGGTTGATAATAATACTTATTTTGAATCTAATCTTTATCTGCGGTTTAAGCTTAATACTTTCAATTTTAAACGTATTGTTTCGCGACATAGGACAATTATTAGGGTTTGTATTGATGCTTTGGGTTTGGGTGACACCGATATTTTATTCAGTAGATATGGTCCCCCAAGAGTTTAAGTGGGTCTGCGGTATCAATCCCCTGACTCCGTTTATAGTTTATTATAGAGAGATTATTTTTTTCGGCAAAGCCCCGAGCTTGTTTTTAGTATTCAGCGTTTCTATTTTGTCGATCTCTAGTCTACTTGCAGGGCTTATGGTTTTTTCCCGATTAGAATCAAACCTCTTAAAGCGGATTTAATATGGCGATAATTCAGTTTAAAGATGTCTGGGAGATGTACCGCATCAACTTTATTATTGATGGAAGATCTACCTGGGATAATTTCTGGGCTTTGAAAGAATTAACTTTTAATATCGAAAAAGGGGAAACAGTCGGGATTATCGGGGAGAACGGCGCCGGTAAGTCCACTATCCTAAAATTAATCGCGGGGATGCTCAAGGCCGATCGGGGAGAGGTCATTGTCTCCGGAAGGGTATCTGGGTTATTAGAGCTGGGCTCTGGTTTCCAGCCGGAGCTTACCGGCAAAGACAATATTTATCTAAACGCCAGCCTGTTTGGTTTAAAAAAGGATGAGATTGAGAAAAAATACGAAGAGATCGTCAGCTTTGTCGATATAGGAAGATTTATCCATGCCCCCGTCAAATGTTATTCACAAGGCATGTTTGTGCGTCTTGCATTTGCCATAGCGATCCATGTCGATCCCGATATCCTCTTGATTGACGATTCTCTCTCCGTGGGAGATGAATATTTTCAGAGAAAATGCATTAAGAAAATATTCGAGATAAAGGAGCAGGGCAAGACTATAATTTTTGTTACCCACGATATGAACATGCTAAGCCGCCTTTGTGACAGGGCGATTTTTATAAAAGAAGGCAGGATCGTCAAAGACGATTCCAAAGATAAAGTGATCCCGTTATATTCGCAGATGGTCGGAGAGGGCAGGGGCGTAGCTGTACTAAATAGAGGGTCATTGAGTTTAGTGTTTAATAATGGTCGCCTTCTCTTAAATTGGAAAAACAAGTTGATTACTCCGAATTCCGGAGCCCATACGGTCTTGCGTATTGCCGATGTCTGGTATCATTCTTCTCAGGCGGATTGGCAGGTCAGCAGAGAGAGCGAAAATAAGATCGTTTGTATAGGGACATTTTACCATTTGGCCATCAAACAGATCTGGGAAATTGAGCTTCTCGGCAGCCTCGATATCAATATAGACATAGAGATATATTCTCAGCAAGATGCGTATATACAAGAAGGCAGCATGAGTATTCTGTTGTCCTGTGAGTACAATAAATGGCTTACTAGTTTAGAGTCCGGAGACTTTCCGAATATCGAACATCACAATAAAAAATGGCAGGATTTTCTTAAGAACAGCCTTTCTAGATTTTCTCTCGGAGCAGTTTCAGATAACAATGATGAGGGGGCTGTGCCGGGTATAGTTTTTGAAGAGCGTGATAGCGGGATCCAAAGTTATGCTCAGATTTCTAACTCTGATTATATTGCGTATTGCAGGGCGTTACAATATAGAATGTTACTTGCTAAAGGAGAGAGCGCTGAATCCCAAGAACGTTATAAGTTTTTCTCCGGTAAGATACTGCTCGATATAAAGAACACAAAGTCATATTTACAGAATAGTCCGCAAAATAAATTTATATTAAGTAAGGCTGGATTGCAGCTTGTTTTTGAAGAGGAGAGAGTCAAGGTCTATTATAATGGCACAGCATTGACTAAGGGCAGTCATATGCATAGTTGTATTTGCGTACAAGACAAGTGGTACTCTTCGCATTGCGCGCACTGGATGCTGACTAAAGAGAGTGAAACAAAATTTGTTGCTAAGTTAAAGTGGAGCGGTCTTTCGTTGATCCAAGTCTGGGAGATAGAGGTAGAAAGCGAATCTTCTTTTAAATGGAGAGTCGATTTAGAGGTTTCCGAAGAGATCTCTATTGTCGGCCAGAGAATCCAGATTGATTCTT
>JAHJJA010000135.1 GCA_018822885.1 Candidatus Omnitrophota bacterium | reverse complement strand
TAGTCATAGAAGATTAGTGCCTTATTTTGTCGGGCTTTTGCCGAATTTTGTCAATCACTTTAAAATGATATTTTTCGGTTCTTCATTAGGGTATCACAGTTACCCGAATTATTTTTATTTTATCGGTTTAATACTGCTTGCTTTAGCTCTGTATGCCGTAAGAAAGTCAGCTAAATTGTTGCGAAACCCGTTTTATTTATATTCATTTTCCTTCCCGTTATTTTTAACCGCCGTCCTTCTTAATATTATACCTACCAGTTTTCAGTTAGGGATAGCCTCAGACCCTTTCAGGGGGATGTTTATTTTTATTCTTACTGTTTCTTCTCTTGCGGCTTCCGGTACCGACATGTTTTTAAAGTCGCTTGGTACAAGAAAAAGGTTCTATTTGCCGGTCGAGTTATTCGTGGCTGGTGTTATTTCTTTTGTAGTTTGTTTTTCTACGGATATATCAGATGGATTTGTTTCGGCCAGGAACTTTATTTTTATATTAGGCTTATTGATTTTCATCAACTTGGCTCTTGAGTTATTAATAAGAAAAAAAGGCTTAAATTTCGCGAAGTTTATTTTCCCGGTATGGATTGTCGCTTTGGCGTGTATTAATTGCTTGCCAAATTCGTGGAATTATTTAAAGACAAATGTATTGCATGATTCGACTACGTTGGTAGATAAATGGCGCAACCAGGGATTGGATATAAAAGAGCTGTCCGGAGAATGGAGGGTTATGCATCTTGGTCCTGATGGGGATATATTTAAAGGACTCCTTGAACAGTGGGCCGATTATTACAGGATCAGGTCAATCGGAGCCTACGGAGAGTTTTATCCAAAGACGGTGTTTATGCGCATAAGGGATGATGGCTTGATTACAAATCCCTATAATGCCGCGACCCACTACAAAAATAACACGATTACCGATCCCGATCTTCTGTCTAAATATGGAGTTCTATATTTGATCTCTGACAATAGCTATGAAAGAAAGCCGAAAGAGAAAGAATGGCAATTGCTCAAGAAATTTGAGGATATTTCAGTTTATAAGAATCCTAAGTATATAGGGCGTTCTTATATCGTAGATAAGGAAGGAAAAATAGTAAAAGGAGCGCAAATTCTGGAAGATAAGAATTCTTACATAAAAATATCTGTTAACGCAAACGCGGGGGATACACTTATTTTGGCTGATTCTTGGTTTCCCGGGTGGACTTGTTATGATAACGGTAAAAAAGCCCCGGGTTTTGATGACCGCGGGTTCAGGGGCCGTAATATTGAATCTGATGGCGACCATATAATTGAGTGGGTTTATAAACCAAAGTTATTTTATATCGGGGCCTTTATTAGCTTTGGCGGAATCTTTATTTTTATCTTACTTTGTCTAGTAGAACTGATTTTAAGAAAGCTTAAAAGCAATAGAAGAAGGGGATTGTAGCCTGCAATGAACATCAGAGAGTTGGCTAAAAGAGAGGTAAATTTTCACAGCGTTGGCGTAGCCTATCTAATATTAGGTTCGATTCTTTCTATTGCGGCAGGTTTTTGTATTATGTCCGGATACTCTATGATCCATGACGCCATCGATTTTCATGGCGCGCAGCATTTTTATTATACCAATTTGTCAAAAGGTTTGTTTCCGCTATGGAATCCGTATAGCCAGACCGGAACGCCGTTTTATGTTTATTTTCAGGCCTTTGGTTTGCTTGAGCCTATAAATTTCGTAGTTGTATTTCTCCAGAGCATTACCGGATGCACTACATTTACTAGTTATTTGGTCCTTTATTTTACCTACTACTTCATTTTTATTGCCGGGGTTTATAATTTGTTGAGAGTAGTTACAAAAGATAACGCCGTAAGCCTGTTGTTTTCTTTGATAATGCTGGTGACTTGTTTCGCGAACTTTATGAGGCAGAGCGGTACGCTTACTTATCATTTTCTGACTCCTTTTATAATATTTTTTACAATACTGTTCTTTAGTGGTAAAGACAAAGGGATAATGGGGCTCTATTTATTTATTACGGGTACTTTGCTGGCGATTAACCTCAATATTTTTATACCGGTGGGGATCATATTATATTTTGGTATTTTCGTTATAGCTTATTTGATTTTTATTCCGGCTTGCGCCAAAGAAAGTATTTATTTTTTAAAGAGTAAAAAAGGCTGCCTCTGGTTATGCCTTACCGCTATTGTGGTGCTGTTGATTTCTTCACCGGTTTTAGTCTTCTATTTTGAATTGATGAAAAGAAACGAAATATTTCCTACAGTGAGGTTTCTGCAGAAGAATTTGGGGAATCTGGTAAAGTTTTTCGCTACTGATGTGGGAAATAATCTGTTTGATCCCAGTTTTACTAATAATCATAAAACAGGTATCACTGTCGGCAATTTACTCGGAATTCTTTTTGAGCCGGTAAGGGCCGTATTTAAAAAGATACAATTTTCAGAGGTAAAATTATATTTAGGCATTTTCCCTTTGATTTGCGTGGTTATCGGTTTAGCAAAAGCCAGGAACGGCCTGGTAAAGATTTTCTCAGTAGCATGCGCGTTTATTTTCCTTCTGATGTTTAATTTCGGCACGAAGATCGAAAGCAACCCAACCTTTATACAGAACATCTTCGGTTTTATCATGCCGTTTTACAAAAAATTCGAAGTTTTGCAGAATCTTGGGACGTTATTCCTGCTTTCAATATTAGTAATAGGAGCAGTCGGTTTCAAGTGTATCTTTGCCAGTCCCAGTGCTAAGTATTTGAAAAATATCACCGTGATAGTTATCTCGATATTGATTTTAAAGCTCTTTTTTTTAGAAGGGTATAGTTATTTAGCTATTATTTGCCTTATTTTATTGTTTAAGGTGCATAGATATAGAGGCGCAGATGCTGTAAAAAAATTTAAATTCTTGTTGCTTATTATTATATTTTTTGACCTTTTTATATATGTCTATTCCTATAGGAATGTTTTTAAGGACTACTATTACGTTAATTTAAAAAGAGAGAAGATGCTCCGGTCAAAGCAGGAGGAGCCATTTATAAATTACAGGGTGCCGTTTTCTCTTCCTGACACCCGCACAAAGTTTAATTCTTTCTTTGGCCATGAGCTTTACAAGACAGAGAAAGCGGCTTTCCCTGCGACTTTAAAAGCGGATATTGATAATCAGTTTAGAAGTTTTCCGGAGCAGGCTTTGTGGGACCATCTTTATATGACAAGTTATTATTATGATTACCTGGTTAACATAAGGCTTGGCAAGCAGCTTGCTACCTCCAGCGTGATTTACCCGATCATTAATTTCTATCCGTTAAATAACGTTGTTTGGGGGAAAGATAAATATGAGGTAGCAAAAAGCATAAATAATACCAGCCTAAAAGAGCTGGGCAAGGTTATTTATATTGAAAAGGAAATGTCTACCCGTCTATGCTTTATCGGGAAAGACTTTCTTTTTAATCCGGATAATTTCTTGCATTTTACTGATGAGGAGCTAAAAGAATTTGAAGATAATTCCGGATACTCTTTTCCCGGGAATAACAGTTTTGATTATAAGATCAAAGATTACAATATTAACATGATCCGTATTCTTGTAAGCGTGCCGGAAGACGGTTATTTATATTTTGGAGACGGGTACAGTAAACATTGGAAGGCCTTTGTAGACCATAAGAGCGCAAAGATTGAGAAGACAAATATTAATTTTAAATCTGTCTTTGTTCCTAAGGGCAACCATGAGGCAGTGTTCATTTATGATCCGCGCCTTTTTAAATTGTCGGTATTACTTTATCTTTTAGGTAATTTGACTTTTTTGATCATTTTGCTGTTTAACATAGCAGATAGAAGAAGATAAGATGGCGATAGCATTATTGATTGACCTTATTTTGTTTGTAGTTGCTTTTTTGTTGCATGTCGTCTCATGCCGCTTGTTCAAATCCAGCAACCATTCAAAGAATCTTATTGCGATTTTTTTCTTTGTGCTGTGTACGGGATTAGTCATATTTGGCGATATTGGTTTTGCGGTCTGGGGCGAGAGGCTGGTATGGCCTATAGGCTATATTTATGCCTGTATACTTTTCTTTAGTTTGACGGCCTCTTATTTGATCACTTTCTCAGCCATAGAAGCAGAAAGTCCTTCGATAATGATTACCTTGAAAGTTGCGCAGGCAGGGCCCTGCGGGTTGATCATAAGTAAACTGTTTGAGACTTTAAATGATGACGTTTTGTTGAAGCCGCGCATAAATGATCTTGTTAACGAAAAACTTGTATATGAGTCAGAAGGAAAATATAAACTCACCAAGAGGGGCACTTTATTTATAAGGATTGTTATCTTTTATAGAGATCTGATCTGTGTAGGAAAAGGCGGGTAGCGATGGTTTACAACCTTTACCATTTAGTTTTTACTCTATTTTGCTTTATGGTTAATGTTTTGGTTCAAGTCATTGCCAAGAGAAGAAGCAGGAGCATAAGCCTGCTTAATTCTGTGTTTATCGGATTCTTCACAGGATTTTTCCTTTTTATTGTGCTTGAAGGGATGGTATATATATATTCATTTCGCAAAGGCGACGAAGTATTAAATCTTTTTTATAACTTATTACTATTTTTTTCATTATCTTATAACTACTTTCACTTTGTAAACCTTGGCGAGACTGCCCGTAGAGCAAGAATACTTACGGAGATTTACGAATCAAAGGGCGGCTTGTCTGAAAGGGGCATCCTGACCAGGTACAACGCGCATAAAATAGTAAAGAAAAGAGTAGTGAGATTGCTCAGGCACGGCCAGATAGTTTTCCGTGACAATGCCTATTTTATTGGAAAGCCGTTTATGATTATTGCATCCAATGTGGTTATGTTTATGAAATTTATTATTCTTGGTATGAATTTTGAGTTTTTAGCGAAGAAGGGTAAATTATGATCCTGATAAATTCTTCGCCAAAGGATGCATTAAAGATATTTCAGCCTTTTTTACCGATATTTGTGCCAATAGGAGTAGGATGC
>JAHJJA010000134.1 GCA_018822885.1 Candidatus Omnitrophota bacterium | reverse complement strand
TTTGAAAAAAGGCGGCGGCAGGATCACGCAAAAGGACTTAGATAAGATTGCCAAGAAGTTCAATCAAGATCTAGACGCGCCGCAGGCAGTGGAAGAATTGGCGCAGCCTGCCTCTGTCACCTCCGGGGAGGAGGGAGCCAATGACATCGGAAAAGTAATAGAGCATTTTGATCCTGCCGAGCTTCCGAATCTTTCTGATTCAAAGTTCGGCTTTAGAAGCGGAAAGTACCGGATAACGCAAGAGGGTAATTTAGTTATCGGGGACGTGGATATTGAATTAAATACCAAGGCCACTGTGCTGGATGCAGACCAGGAGTGGTTTAGCAGGAATAATCTGACCGGTAATGCGGTAGTAGTGCGTTATCGAGGAAAGAACTTCATTATTCTTAAAGATTATAGGGACGATGATATTTTCCGCCATGAGCTGATGGCGATTATGGGCATGGAGGGGATTGGAATTGATACTAAGGGTGCGCTTGAGCATCCTTTGGTGCATGCTATGGGAGATGGCAAGAATACATCGGCTGAGCATGAAGCGGAAAAGGAGTTTAAGAATATTGCTAAGGAGTATCGTGCAGAACTCGCAGCCCTGCGAGAATATTGCGAAAGAGGAGATTATCGCGATTCAGAATTTGTTGTTATAAAAACAATAGAGAAATTGATGGGAATTATTAATAAAGGGGCGCCCCAGCTTATAGCGCCTTTACAAGATTCATTGAATAATATCGGAGCGCTTCAATTCCTTAGCTCGCTTCAGGATAAAGCAAATCTGATTAGCGGTATTGATGATGCTGAACTTGCGTTGGTGGAATTGGAAAAACTTGCCAGCGCAGGTAGATTGCTTGAATTGGATAATGCGCGCCTTCCCGATAGTAAGTTTGACGCTTCGCTGGTCTTTGAGGGCGGCAAAAAGGAAGCGGCGCCTAAAGGAGAAAATGATGGAGTTGTTATAGCGCAGAGAGCTCAAGAAATGAACGCGGCTTCTGACTCTGGTTTTGAGGGCGGGTTTGCAACTCCGGAGAGGTCTGCGTTTGAGGCGGTTTGGCAAAAAGGACAAAGTGAGCCTGTAGTGATTTCCGACGAGCAAAGGGCGGTACTTGAGGGCAGGGATCATCCTGTTGATAGCAAATTGCGCATTCTATGCGCATTGGGTAGTTTTGGCCACGGGACCAGCGACGCCGTGGATCTTAGTTCCGAGGGGATAGCTCATTTTAATATCGATATTCAGTCTTTACAGGAAATGCTTAGCGAGGATGATATTTTTGTTTCTCTGCGCGCGGAATTAGGAAATATACATGAGAACATGATTGTAAATGGTATGAGCGTAATAACAAGATTGCGCCGGCAGGCCAAGAGAGAGAGGGATAACCCAGGAAGTTTTAGCGAGCAAGAAGTGCTTTCTTGGGAGAGGCGGTTTTCCGATGCTTTAGAATCCTTTCGTGCGGCAAGACAAAAACTGGAAAATAGGCTTGCAGAATTGCGCAGCCTTTCCGTCGGAAACGACGCCTTGCTTGGTGTTTTAAGCAGGGTTGAGCGCGGAGCGTCCAGTATTGAGACGATTTTATCGGATCGTTATATGCTTATGCAGGGTAAGGTTGCGGATGAGGATGTGGATTTGCGCGCGATCCTTGAACATGATTTCTTCTTTGGCCAGCTTGCGCGTACAAGAGTGGATCCGGATTTGCGCCTGCGCGACCGGTTTAGAATTCAGCTGCCTGATCAACAGGTTGTAGTCAGAGGCAACCGCCGTTCCCTTATCTCGCTTGTCTGCAATTTAGCTGACAATGCCTACAAATATGCGCAGGCCCGTAATGGAGAAAATGCCAGAGTGGATATTGAGCTCATAGTGAATCAAGAGGGCCGGGTTATTTTTCGGGTTTCGGATAATGGTGAGGGCATTACGGCTGACAGGCTCAAGGAAATACAGCGGCCATTTTTTACTACCGGCGGAACAGGTATTGGCCTTACTGAATCGCGCATGATGTTAAAAGATCATCGCGGCTCCCTTGAAATCGAGTCGAAGGTTGGCGAGGGAAGTACATTGACTGTGCGTTTGCCGACTGCTAGCAGCGTCAGGGGCCTTGATTTCAAGGCACCAGAGGCACGGCTTGTTTTGAGAGAGGAGATTGAAGAAATTCCGGATGCTAAGGGCCATAATGTCGTGCGTTTGGGAGGCCGTGTTCTTATCGTAAGAGATTATTGGAAATCCCGTTCAGACCTGGAGCAGCTCAACATCCTCATGCATGAGGCCATGGCTGATTGGATGGAGCGAAAAGGCGTAGATGCAGAAGATAATGCGATGTGGGTCGAGGGCCTTGAAAAAAATCAGGAGGGTATCGCAAATCTGCAAGACCAAGAGCGCCAGAAGGCGCATCATGGTTTGAAAGTGGACGGGTCGATGGAGGGGGCAGGGGATAGAGATCCTGCGGCAAGTACCGTGGTAACCCAAAAAGATACTTTTTCCGGGAGAAACCAGGATGTCGCCGAGGTATTGACTTCTCCGCACACGAAAGAATTTCTTGGGTTAGAGCTTGACGGAAAGGATATAGTTTTAGATATCGGCGTAGGAGCTATGCCATTTACTACTATTGAGCAGGCAAATGCGTTGAAGAAAGATCACCCGAATATGACTGTAATAGGCACAGAGATGCCTTCTGCTTTAGGCAAGGCCTATATATCTTCAAAGCGGACTTTAGAGGACTTCCGCGGCAGGATAGCATCTGTTTTGCGGGAGGATTTCCGTATACAAATATCCATAGAAGATATAACAGACCTAAGGCTGGTTATTGATAATAACAATAGGCCTATTGAAGCTTTGGTAGTTTTTCGCGGAAAAAACGGAGTTGATAGCTATAAGACCTTAGCCGTTGCTTCTTTTGTTCATTATGAGACTGCTTCCGGAAGAGTAGTCGATGAAAGATACCGCCAAACAGGGTTATTCAATGACATCGTAGATTTTATTGGAAGGGAGAGGATTGCCAGGGCTGTTAATGCTGAGAGGAATGGCATTTCTATAGATGAAGGCATAGATCTTGATATCAGGTTTAATCCGGTAGAAAATGCATTGTTAGAAGCCGGAGTGCGTTTTGAAGCCACAGGAGACCCGCGGACAATTGCCGGTATCCAGAGAAGAGTAGGAGTAATCACCTTAAATAATGTTAATGTGCATTGGAGCCAGCAGGACAATGAATTATTTATGCGCGAAGTAGCCCCGGTTGTTTTAAGGGAGGGCGGAGTATTAGTTATAAAGACTCCTCTTCGTGACACTGTTTCAAAACAAGGCGCGCTTAGCGCTATTAAAATTTACCGATTGACAAACGGGCACCTTGAGGAAATAGTGGACGAGAACGGCCAGGGTGGAGCTTGGTCAGCCGGCGGAAGCCTGGATATTACAACAGGCGTGTTCAGCGCGCTTTATGACAGGCGGGAGCAGGAAGCCGAGGCAAAGTTAAAATGCAGAGTTAGTGATTTGGCGAGAGCGGACAGAGAAAAGTTAGATGCCCTGATGAACAATATCGCCATCAATGATGCTGATTTTAGCTTGGAACTCGACAAGCTGGTCAGCGTTGATCAAGCGAAGATCAGTGCGCAACAACCTTCTACGCTAAAGAAAATTATTGCAGAAGATGTTTCTAATCCCGGAGGCATCGACCTGCGCGCTCTGCCTATTGTTACTCAGCCGGGGACTGTCCCTGCCGCCAATTTAAGTGGCGCGCTAAGGGGACTGTCCCTAAAACCAGAGGTTGCTCTTTCTCCTGAACTAAAAGAGATCCAAGCTATGATCGATGCAGGTATCACTCCTTCCGCAGAAAGAATTAGAGAATACCTGTTATCCTGCTGTTCAAAGGATAGCTTCGCACAAGAAGCCAACAATGTCTTAAGCTGTATCTCCGATATCCTAAGATTAGAGGAAGAAAAGTGCTGCGCAACCGACAGCTCTATAAAAGAGTTCCTGGTCTTACTTGAATCAGATAAACCAGCAGAAGAACTAAAACTGGCCTTAGCTAACATAGACATAGCTCCTAAGGAACCGGAGCTGGTGATGCAATAAATTAGGTTATAAAGGCATAAGATTAAGGGCGTTTCGCTCTGGAGGTTTATCAGCCGTAAACTCTCCTAAAAACTAGACGAGCGCCCTTTTTCTTTTACTCTAATGCAATAATTTGAACCACGCATTGTCCAATCTACTCCTTCTTCAATCTCATATTGTCCAATCTACTAGGGACGCTTTCCAAACCAAAGCTAAGCCTGTCCCAATGCTAAAGCTAAACCTGTCCCAATGCTAAAGCTAAACCTGTCCCCATCAATTGCTTCAAATGGAGCCTTAAATCCTACTATACCTTGTCTTCTAGTAACCTCAGGTATGGGGACACTCTCCCGATTGATTTGGAAAACGTCCCCTCTTTGAATTGGAAAGCGTCCCTGGGAAGCGCTTTCCTAAAAGGGCTGTTTTACCCTTGAAACAGCCTACCTATAATATACACTTAAAGTACATTACGGCTGATGGACTAGATCACTCCTCGAATACACTCGGGGTAAATCATTCACAAGTAAACTAAATTATGAGC
>JAHJJA010000133.1 GCA_018822885.1 Candidatus Omnitrophota bacterium | reverse complement strand
TGGGGTATTATATGTGAGCGCGGACTCCTCAAGCTGGTTGTACGCGATGAATCTAAAAAAAGAGGGTTTGTTGCAGGCATTAACAAAAGAGTCGCGGCTTATTAAGGATATACGTTTTCGCCTCGGAGAGGTTCAGTGAAGAAGAGAGAAGTCAAACAAGAAAAACCAGATCAAGTTAAGCTTTCGCCTAAGAGCGGGGATAAAGGTAAGGCTTATGACGCTACCAGTATTCAGGTTTTAGAGGGTACGGAAGCGGTGCGCCGCAGGCCGGCGATGTATATAGGCGATACCTCTGTGCGCGGACTCCATCATTTAGTATATGAGGTGGTGGATAATTCGGTTGATGAGGCGCTTGCAGGGCACTGTAATTTTATCGAGGTGGTAATACGTCCGGACAATAGCATGTCTGTGATTGACAATGGCCGCGGTATCCCGGTCGATATCCATAAGACCGAGAAGAAGCCCGCCGTCGAAGTGGCGCTTACCACTTTGCATGCCGGCGGAAAATTTGACCACCGTTCTTATAAGGTTTCCGGAGGGCTGCATGGAGTCGGCGTGAGCTGCGTGAATGCGCTTTCTGATTGGCTTGAGGTGGAAGTAAAGCGCGATGGTAAGATTTATCATCAAAGATACGAGCGCGGCAAGACCGCGACTAAGCTAACAACTATCGGTAAGAGTAGCGCTACCGGCACCAAAATCACCTTTAAACCGGACAAGACTATTTTTTCTAAAACAGAATATTCCTATGATATTTTATCCCAGCGTTTAAGGGAGCTTGCCTTTTTAAATAAGGGTTTAAAAATCAAGCTGACTGATGAGAGGACGGACAAAGAGGCTGTATTTGAGTTTGCCGGAGGCATTGTTTCTTTTGTCGAATACCTTAATAAAAATAAGAATCCGCTGTATCCCAAGGTGATCTACTTTCAGAAGTCGCAGGATGATGTCGTTGTGGAGGGGGCGCTGCAATACAATGATGGTTACGCGGAAACCATGTTTTCATTTGCGAATAATATTAATACCATTGAGGGCGGCACGCATCTGTCCGGTTTTAAATCCGCTTTAACTCGCGCGATCAATCAATACGCAAAAAACAAAAACTTACTGAAGGACGATATACAAATCACCGGAGACGATGTGCGTGAGGGCTTGACTGCGGTTATCAGCGTCAAGGTTCCCAATCCGCAGTTTGAGGGACAGACTAAAACTAAGTTAGGAAATTCCGAAGTCGAGGGTCTAGTCGCCTCAAGCAGCCTGGAGGCGCTCGCGGGATTTTTTGAAGAGAATCCGTCGGTTGCAAATAAAATCATAGACAAGGTCATCGTGGCTTCGCGTGCTAGAGAAGCAGCGCGTAAAGCGCGAGAGCTGACTCGCAGAAAAGGCGCGCTTGAAGGGGCCGGTCTGCCTGGAAAACTGGCGGATTGCTCTGAACGTGACGCTGCGTTGTGCGAATTGTATATTGTCGAGGGCGATAGCGCGGGCGGCTCAGCCAAACAAGGGCGCGACAGGAGATTTCAGGCGATACTGCCGATTAAAGGAAAGATCCTGAATGTCGAGAAATCGCGCCTGGACAAAATTCTTTCTAATGAAGAGATCCGCACGATTATTACTGCCCTTGGCACAAGCGTGGGTGAGGAGTTTGATGTTACGAAGCTGCGCTACCACAAGATCATGCTTATGGCTGATGCGGACGTGGATGGTTCGCACATTCGTACGCTTCTTTTAACCTTGCTCTACCGTCAAATGCCCAAGTTGATTGAGGATGGTTATGTATATATTGCCCAGCCGCCACTTTACAAAATTAAGAGGGGACAGCGCGAAGAGTATATCCAAACAGAGCAGCAAATGGATGATCTTTTGCTGGATTTAGGGCGCGAAGGTAACAAGTTGTTGCGGCTCAAGGAGAAGCAAGAATTTACTGATAATCAGTTCGAATCGTTGCTACGCTCTTTGGTTGAGCTAGATAAATTGGTGCGTATTTTAGAGAAAAAGGGAGTAAACTTTTCAAAGTACTTGGCTTTTAGGAACCAAAAGACCAAAAAAATGCCTGTTTATAGGGTAAAAGTGGAGGGGAAAGACCAGTTTCTCTATACCGATAAGGAGCTGGCCCAGCTATCTGAAAAACAAGGTAAGGATGCGGATTTGGATGTTTTGGAGCTTTTTGAGGCTCCTGAGGTGGAAGAGATGGTAGCCAAGATTGAAAAATTCGGTTTGGACATTACCACCTACACCACGGATGTTTTGCCTGATAAGGAGCTCGCGAAAAAGGATTCAGAAAAGAAGTCTAAGCCCCTCTATAGGATTATAAATGAGAAGGATCAAAAGGACCTGTTTTCTTTAAAAGAAGTCTTAGCCTACATTAGGGAGTCGGCTTCAAAGGGTATGCACATCCAAAGATATAAAGGTTTGGGTGAAATGAATCCGCATCAGCTGTGGGATACTACTATGGACCCGGAGAAGCGCACTATTTTAAAGGTGACGCTTGAGGACGCGGTTGAGACAGATAAGATGTTTACGGTTTTGATGGGGGATCAGGTTGAGCCGCGCAGGCAGTTTATTGAAGAGCATGCGCATCAGGTTAAGAACTTGGATATATAAAAGATGTATACTCGCAACGAAAAAATAATTCCGGTTTGTATTGAAGAAGAGGTGAAGGACGCCTATTTAAATTACGCGATGAGCGTAATTGTGGGGCGAGCTTTGCCGGATGTGCGCGATGGCCTCAAGCCTGTGCATCGCAGGATTCTCTTTGCTATGCAGGAGCTGGGCCTCGAACACTCCAAGCCCTATAAAAAGTGCGCGCGTATCGTTGGAGAAGTCTTAGGTAAATACCATCCGCACGGAGACGTCGCGGTTTATGATACGCTGGTGAGAATGGCGCAGGATTTTTCTCTGCGTTATCCTTTGGTCGACGGGCAGGGCAACTTTGGCTCTGTCGACGGCGATGCGGCGGCAGCCATGCGTTATACCGAGGCGCGTCTGGCTTCTATTGCCGATGAGATGCTCGGAGACATCGATAAGGAAACGGTCAATTTCGGCCCGAACTTCGATTCCTCGTTAAAAGAACCTCTGTTGTTGCCAGCGACACTGCCGAATCTTTTGGTCAACGGCTCAAGCGGTATCGCCGTCGGCATGGCCACCAATATCCCGCCGCATAATTTAAGCGAAGTTACGGAAGCCGTTATCTATTTATTGGACCATCCGGAAGCCGAGATCAAGGACCTGATGCGTTATATCAAGGGGCCGGATTTTCCGACGGGAGGAGTGATCTGCGGAAAAACCGGGATCAAGGATGCCTATGCTACCGGCAGGGGTAAACTTACGGTGCGTGCCCGCGCGACAGTCGAGCACTTAAAGAGCGGTAAAGATATGATCGTGGTCACAGAGATCCCTTATCAGGTGCAAAAGGCAGGGCTTATTGAAACGATTGCCGGGCTTGTGGACGACAAAAAGATTGAAGGGATTTCTGATATCCGCGATGAGTCGGATAAAGACGGTATGCGCATCGTAATCGAGCTTAAGCGTGATGTCGAAGCGCAGATTATTTTAAACCAACTTTTTAAACATACCCAACTTGAAACTACATTCGGCATAATAATGTTGGCCCTGGTTGATAACCGCCCGCGCGTTTTAAATCTGCGTCAGGTCCTGGATTGTTATATCGAGCACCGCAAAATCGTCATCCGCCGCAGGACGCAGTTTGAATTAGATAAGGCCTTACGAAGGGCGCATATTTTAGAGGGGCTTAAGATCGCCTTGAAATTTATCGACCGGATCATTAAGGTGATCAGGGCTTCTAAGAGCACCGAAGCCGCGAAGGTAAATTTAATGAAAGAGTTTGACCTCTCCGAGATTCAATCGCAGGCCATCCTTGAAATGCAGTTGCAGAGATTGACCGCCCTTGAGCGCGATAAGATAGATGCAGAGTACGCCGAGCTATTAAAGAAGATTGAGATTTGCAGGGCGATTTTGGCATCCGAGAAAAGGATCGAAGGCATCATCAAGGATGAACTGGAGGCATTGAAGAAGAAATATGCTGACGAGAGAAGGACAGACATCGTCGGAGAAGTTGAAGAGATTGAAGTAGAGGATTTGATTGCCGAGGAGGACGTGGTAGTAACTATCAGCCACGGTGGATACATCAAGCGTCTGCCGGTTAGCGCTTATCGAAAACAGAAGCGCGGAGGCAGAGGCGCGACAGGAGCAGAGCTAAGAGACGAGGATTTTATCGAGCATCTTTTTGTGGCTTCGACCAAGGATTACCTTCTGATTTTTACTGAAAAGGGGCAGGTGCATTGGCTCAAGGTTTATGAGATTCCGCAGGCAAGCCGCCAGTCAAAAGGCAAGGCCATAGTTAATCTGGTCCAGATGGAGGCTACCTCTAAAGTCAGCTCGACCGTGCCGGTTAAGGAATTTAGCGGAGATAATTATTTGGTGATGGTGACTAAGCTGGGTCAGATTAAAAAAACCCGCCTCGATGCTTATGGCAATCCTCGCAAAGCAGGTATCATTGGTATTACTCTTGATAAGGATGATGTACTTGTCGGGGTCGAGATGACCGATGGAAAGCAGGAGCTTTTGATCGGCACGCGCCATGGTAAGGCAATCAGATTTTCTGAAGCCAAGGTGCGCGATATGGGAAGGGGAGCAAAAGGCGTACGCGCGGTTTCCCTGGATAAAAAAGATCAGGTCATAGATTTTGTTGTGCCTAAAAAAGATGCGCATATCCTGACAGTTACCTCGCTCGGTTTTGCCAAGCGCACCACCATTGATGAATATAGATTGACTTCTCGCGGCGGTAAAGGTGTGACCAATATTAAGATCACGGATAAAAACGGTGAGGCAGTGAATATCAAAGCAGTCACCGACAATGATGAGCTGATGGTGATAACGCAGAACGGGGTGTTCTTGCGCTGCGCGGTCAAAGATATCAGGGAGACCGGCCGTTCCGCTCAAGGCGTGCGTTTGATAAAGCTGCAAGATAAGGATCATGTTTCCTGCGTAGCGCCTGTAATCGCCGAAGAAGAATAACTCTGACCCTGTCGTCTAGCCTGGTCTAGGACAAGAGCTTTTTCCCGCCAAGCTAATCAATAGCGGGCGGGATTTCGCCGCTGACAAGCAAAAGATGGCGGCTCAACAAGCTCTCGATACTAGATGTGTTATGTTTATATTTTAGAGAATAAAGAAGGTAGATGTTATATAGGTAGCACCAGCAATATAGAAACAAGATTGCGAAGGCATAATCAAAACAGCGTTAGATCTACCAAGAATAAAGGTCCGTGGGAGTTGGTTTATAAAGCAGAATTTGTTTCTCGTAGTGAAGCGCGTAAGCGAGAAATTCAAATAAAGAGCTATAAGAATCCCGAGTACTTGAGAAGACAATTAGGAATAAATACGACCCCATCGTCTAGCCTGGTCTAGGACAAGAGCTTTTCAAGCTCTCGACACGAGTTCAAATCTCGTTGGGGTCATAAATTGTTAGCCTGGTCTAGGACAAGAGCTTTTTCCCGACGCCACAATTTTACTTCAAGCGTCGGGATCCCGACCGCCATGTAATAGCAAGTCGGGACAAGCTCTCGACACGAGTTCTCCCTTTTGCGTTCTTTCGAACACAAAAGGGACTGCGCCGCCAACAAGCAAAATAGGGCGGCTTGAAATCCCCTCAGGGTCACGTAGATTATACTGTTGCGGGAAATGTTCAACACGGGTTCTCCCTTTTGCGTTCTTTCGAACACAAAAGGGACTGCGCCGCCAACAAGCAAAATAGGGCGGCTTGAAATCCCGTCAGGGTCACTAAATATAGTATAGAGGTGTTGGGTGTGCGGAATAATCGGATACGTTGGTGAACGACAGGCGCAACCCATTTTGATCAATGGGCTTAAGCGCCTGGAATATCGAGGCTATGATTCAAGCGGTATCGCGCTTATCCTTGATACCAAGAAAACTCCTTCCATCAGAAAATCACCCGGGAAAATCAAAGTTCTGGAACGTCTGCTGATAGAAAAACCGCTAAGCGGGCGTGTTGGGATCGCTCATACGCGTTGGGCAACGCATGGCGGGCCCACCCAAGCTAATGCCCACCCCCATACTGATTGCACAGGCGAAATTGTTATTGTGCATAATGGCATCATTGAGAATTACGAGGCGTTAAAACATCAGCTTATAAAAGAGGGCCACAAATTTCGCAGCCAGACCGATACAGAAGTCATCGTCCACCTGGTCGAAAAATTTTATAAAAATATTCCGCTTGAAGAAGCAGTGCGTAAGGCATTAAAGTTTCTTGTGGGTTCTTTTGCCATCGGCGTGATCGCAAAAAAAGAGCCTGATAAATTAGTGGGTGCCCGTTTAGGCAGCCCTTTGATCGTAGGCCTTGGTAAAAATGAAAATTTTCTCGCTTCTGATGTGCCGGCAATACTTGATTCGACTAAAGAAGTGATCTTCTTAGGAGAGGGCGAAATTGCGGTCTTGCGTAAGAATAGCGTTGAGATTACTGATCTAAGCGGCGCCAAGCTGCACAAAAAATCTTCGCACATCACTTGGGATATCACCCAGGCGCAGAAAAATACCTATAAGCATTTTATGCTTAAAGAGATCAATGAGCAGCCCGGGATCATTGAGAACCTCTTAAACCTAAGGATTAAAAAGGGGGGTAGCGAGATTGTTTTTGAGGAGCAGAGGATCTCCGCGGAGAAACTAAGGCGCATCAGTAAGATTTTTGTGGTAGCCTGCGGCACAGCATATCATGCCGGAGTCGCGGGTAAATATATTTTGGAATCGCTTTGCAGGGTGCCTGTTGCCGTGGATGTTTCCAGCGAATTTCGCTATCGCGATCTTATGATCAACAGCGACACGCTTGTTATCGCGGTGAGTCAGTCAGGGGAGACCGCGGATACATTAGCCGGGGTCAGGGAGGCCAAGAAGAGAGGCGCGCCCGTATTATCCATTTGTAACGTCCTGGGCTCGACTTTGACGCGCGAATCCGACGGGATAATCTATACGCACGCAGGCCCGGAGATTGGGGTGGCCTCGACCAAGGCCTACACTGCGCAGTTGGTAGCTTTTTATCTTTTTGCGTTATATTTAGCAAATATTAGAAAGACCATCTCAGCCGAAAAAATTAATAAGTTTTTGGTAGATCTCAAAAAGGTGCCTCGCTTAATGGCAGCGCTCCTTAAGAAACAGAAAGAGATTGGTAAGCTAGCCCGACGGCATTCTCACCTTGGATCTTTTTTGTATCTGGGCAGAAACGTTAATTATCCGTCGGCGCTTGAGGGGGCGCTTAAATTAAAAGAGGTTTCCTATATACCGGCAGAGGGTTACGCCGCCGGAGAAATGAAGCATGGCCCGATCGCTCTGATTGATGAGTACCGCGCCGTAGTCTGTGTCGCCCCAAGCTCAAAGATCTATGATAAGATGATCTCGAACATCCAGGAGATCAAAAGCCGCAAGGGCCGGATAATCGCAATTGCTACCGACGGTGATTCTAACATCAAAGAGCTGACCCGTGAGGTGATTTACATTCCTAAAATAGATGAATTGTTCTCGCCGCTTTTAGTAGCACTACCCTTACAATTAATCGCTTATCATATTGCTGTGAAACGCGGCTGTGACGTCGACCAACCGCGCAATTTAGCCAAATCCGTGACAGTGGAATAATGCTTTATATTGTCGCTACCCCGATAGGCAATCTTAAAGATATAACTTTACGAGCAATCGAAGTTTTAAAATCCGTGGATATGATCGCCTGCGAAGACACTCGCCACACCAAAATCTTACTTGATCATTACGGCATAAAAATTCCGACTACCAGTTTTTTTCAACACAACAGGTTCACTAAGGGAGAATATTTACTTGGACTTTTAAAAGCAGGCAAAAATGTTGCTTTGGTTTCTGATGCCGGCACTCCCGGCATATTGGATCCGGGATATAATTTAATCAATCTGGCGTTTGAAAATAGTATGGAAGTAACAGCTATACCCGGTGCCGTAGCTTTTGTTGATGCGCTTGTGTTGTCGGGAAAACCCGCACATGAGTTTTTCTTTGCGGGATTCCTTCCGAATCGCTCTGGAGCGCGGCAAAACCGTTTAAAAAAAATAGCAGAGTTAAAATGCACGGTTATTTTCTATGAGTCTTGTCATCGGATTTTAGCTACTTTAGAGGATATTTTGGAAGTTTTAGGTGACAGGGAAATAGCTGTGGCCAGGGAATTAACCAAGAAATTTGAAGAAATAAAGCGAGGAAAAGTTAGTCGAATAGTCCAAGAATTCAAGTCAAAAAGGCCCCGCGGCGAGTTTGTGGTGCTGCTTTAAATTGTCCATTCTGCTATTGCCTTCAATCTCATATTGTCCAATCTACTAGGGACGCTTTCCAAACCAAAGCTAAGCCTGTCCCCTTAAATTGCTTCAAATAAACCTTTAAATTCCGCTGCTGGTTATTTTCTAGTCGCTATATGGGCTGGGGACACTCTTCCGATTGATTTGGAAAACGTCCCCGCCTTGACTTGGAAAGCGTCCCTAAGCAAGCGCTTTCCTAAAAGGGCTGTTTTACCCTTGAAACAGCCTACCTATAATATACACTTAAAGTACATTACGGCTGATGGACTAGATCACTCCTCGAATACACTCGGGGTAAATCATTCACAAGTAAACTAAATTATGAGC
>JAHJJA010000132.1 GCA_018822885.1 Candidatus Omnitrophota bacterium | reverse complement strand
CGTCCTCTTCGCGGCAGTCAACGCAAGCCTTATACCTAAATCAGACAAAGAATTATTATACATCGCGGCGATTTTTTGTCTATGGGAAATAAATGAGCGCAAACCTTTTAATTGCTGGATACCCATTGCCGCCTGGATATCATTCAGCTTATAATTGAATCGTACCTCATAAGAATCCTTGTTGTCATAATCTCTTCTATCGCGAGCAAAAGAATTAATTTCCCGATTATTAGTTACCAGCGCCCCCCCTTCAGCCGTAGCCAGCATTTTAGTAGCGTAAAAGGAAAAGACCGCTGCGCAACCAAAGCTCCCCACCTGCCTACCCTTGTATGTAGCGCCTACGGAAAGCGCGCAATCTTCTAAAAGCGGGATACCGAATTTTCTTAATCCGTCCATATCAGCCGCCAAACCAAACATGTGCGGCACGATGATAACTTTTGTTTTTCTGGATATGGCCCTTTTTACCGAATCTACGCTAATATTAAAATCATCAGGATTAATATCCGCTAACTTTACCTTGGCTCCGGTATAGTTGATTGCGTTTAAAACTCCGGTGCAGACGTAACTGGATGTAACGACTTCATCTCCCGGCTTGATTTTTAGCGCCAACAATGCCAAATGCAGCGCCGAGGTCCCGGAGTTAAGGGCAACCGCAAAACGAGCGCCGATAAATCCAGCCAAATCCAGCTCAAGTTTTTCAACACGCCTTCCCTGCGCGAGCATACCGCTTTTTAAGACTTTAACAACAGCCCTTAATTCACTGCCTGTGATCGTTGGTTTTGAGTGAGGTATCATTTTAGAATTATATCCGCGCTTTTTGGCCCGTGGTTAAATATCAGATCCACAATAGCAAGGTCAGGGACAAAACCGGCTTTCATAAACTGCTGTTCATACTGCGGACAGTGCCAATCCTGCAGGGTCACCTTGATACCGGCATCATTCATAACTTTTTCATCAAGATAAACCTCTAAGGCATAGGCCCCGGAGTGATAAGGATCCGCTCCAAGCGCCTTACAAATATTGGCAAGTCTCACGGTATCTTTTCCTTCGATATTCAAGTCCGAAGCCTTCACAATTTTGGTCTTGATCCCTAACACATCAAGATAAAAATAAAACATCTCATAATTTATATCATTAAGCGAATCCCAGTCTTTCGAAAATACACCCTCAAAAAAGCTTTTATACTCCTTAAAATATGGGGCCTTAGAATAATTGCACAATAAGGCATTCCAGTGCTTAGACCTCCAATTCTGGGTATTATCAATTTTTACCTCGTCGATCCTTTGTTGGAATTTATTATAGATAGGGATAGTCAGATACATCCAGCCAGATGAACACTTGATCTTGTTACGGTTCTGCCAGCCGTTTTTATTGAACTGGATGTTATCCATCACCACAAAAACGTCTGACTCGGCTATCTTATGAAAATAGCGCAGCCAGGGCAAGTAGTGTAACTGGTGAGCTGATAAAATCATGACATTTTATACAACAAAACGGTGGCACATAAAGGCTTCAGCCGCTTCGACAGAAATCTCTCTTCCTCTTACTTTCGCGAGATTCGACACATTATCAAGGCTGGCATGATGAATGGAGGGCTTAAGCTGTGATTTGTGGTATGAGAGCGCCTTTAATTTCTTATCAAGGTATTTGGAAATATCAACGTAAAATGTAGGATGGAATTTCTCTCTTTCAAGGCTCCATGAGATCGCCGGGTTATCGCATGATAAAACTATCTTTTGAAAAGGCTTTATATGCGGCAGGTGAGGCCTGCAGGCAGTAAAGCCGGCCCTAAAAACAGCTTCATGATCCTGGTTATAAGAGGCAGCCGGAAGGATTATCATCGTCGGTTTAATTTTATCAATAGCTAGCTTACACTCGCGCTCAAAATAATTCACCAGATCTCTTCTTGGTATGGCATCAAGCCTTAAGTGAACCTTGGTGTCATTAAACACGACCTCATAGTCATCGACTTTTAAATACTTCATCGCGTTTTCAAACTCAGAATTCCTCGTATCTCCGTCTACTTTTTCCTCTTTATCCGGGCCGTAATGCAAGACTTCCCCCACTGAAACGACTATTACGTATACTTGAGCGCCCAAATCCTTCATTCTCGCAATGGTCCCGCCGCAGCCAAAGATCTCATCATCAGCATGAGGCGCTAATACCAAACATTTTTGTTTCTTTAAAAAAGCATCCATTTTATTTTCTCCCTAAGTAATACAGGGACTGTCCCCGCCATGGCTATTTCATGGCAAGCCAAGGGGACTGTCCCTATCTTTTTAATAGCTCCTTATATAAATTATCTATATTATCAACCATTCTCTCCGCGCTAAACCTGCTCATCATCATCAATTTCGCGTTTTCTCCCATAGCGCTCAATTTCTCAGGGCTTGAGAGCAATTCAACGATCCCCTGCGCCAACTCTTTAGTATCGCGCGGCTCTACTAATATTCCGGTTTTGCCGTGCTTAACCAGCTCCGGGATGCCGCTTACCTTTGTGGCAACCGCTGGTTTTGCCATTACCCCAGCCTCAACTAAAACCCTGCCCATACCTTCATTTAGCGAAGAAAGCACGAATAAATCCATAGCTGAAAGTAGCCGCGGCACATCCTCTCTTACGCCGGTAAAAGTGACATTCTCATCGATACCCAACTCTTCGACCCTATTTTCAAGCTGCTCCCTCTGGCTTCCGTCTCCCACAACCAGGAAATGCGCGTCAGGTACGCTATCCAAAACATCCTTCATCGAATCAACAAAATAATTCACTCCTTTGATCGGCTCAAGGCGGGCGACAGTCCCGGCGACCCTCTTGTGGAGCGGAATATTGAATTCGCTTTTTACCTCTTCATTGTTAAAAGAGCGGCCGATGAACCTATCAAGCCTCACGCCGCTATGTATAGTTACAAATTTACCCACAGAGGCAATCCTGTATTTCACATGCTCATCCCTGCACTTATCGGTAAGCGTGATTATCTTGTCGCAGAAATTACTAAAAACCATCTCCAGGCCATGGTAGAATTTCGATTTTATCGGCCCGAAATAACTATGGAAAATATGGCCGTGCGGAGTATGCACGATAATAGGCGCGCTTGCCAATTTCGCTGCCAAACGTCCGACTATACCTGCCTTAGAAGTATGGGTATGCACGATGTCAAATTTGTGCCTTGTTATCAAATTATAAATCTTAACAGTAGCCGCAATATCTTTATACAAACTAGGTTGCCTTACCAGCTCCGGGATGATCACAAGTTTAACCCCCATTGCCCGGGCATACGACTCAATCTCACCCTCTGGCCCTGAAGTAGGCCCGCTCGCCAATACCACGTCGTAACCTTTTTCCCTAAGCCCCAGAATAGTGATCAAAGTGTTTTCCTGCGCGCCGCCCTTGATCAAGCGCGTTATAATATGCAATACACGGATCTTCCGATCTATATTTCCTTTGCGCCTTTCTTTCAACAACTTTTTCAATAAGTTTCTCTGTGCCTTAGTGGGCCAACTATAAGAATTAGGAAACATGATTTCCTGGGGTATCGGAGTTACAGTGCCCTGTTCTATTTGAGTGACTGCTTCAGGCATCATCTCTACACCCATCTTAATGGCCTTACGGTAAAGCGTTTTTTCATTGTCAAAGCGGCCGACCCTGATTTTACTCTGCAAAACTATATCCCCCTGATCCAGTTTATCATTTACAAAATGCACCGTAGCCCCGATCTCTTTTTCTCCATGAAAAAGCGCCCAAAAAATAGAATCAAGCCCGGTGTATTTAGGCAAAAGAGAACCATGTAAATTTAAAACTCCGTATTTGGGAATATCTAATATGTTCTTTTTGATCAGGCGGGTGTTTGTGATGACAATTATGTCAGGAGAAAAACTCCTGATAAGCGATTCGCTCACTACTCCATTGTGGTCTTTTACTTTATAATAAGGGATCTTTTTGTCTAAAACGAACTCTTCTATAGAAAGGCAGTCTTTGCTCTTATAAGCCGCCTTAGGCAGGAACTTACGCAAGGCAAAATGCAGCTTTATATTTACCAGCTCAAGAACTCGGCCAAGAGTAAAATCCCAGCCGTGCCTTTGAATAGAATCCCTTAACAGAGAGAGCCTGCCGGATTCTTTCTTAAGCAGCTCTGAACGCTCTTCAGCCACTATAGCTACTATATTCTTGCCATTATCAACCAGGCTCTTAGCTATGGCTGCCCCTGATGGCCTCTCGGTCCTTGTTAGTAACACTATACGCATCATAGTCTTTCGTCTCTATCTTGATTATGCCCAGATATAAAAGGGACTGTCCCCGACTTCAATTTACTTGCAAGCTAAGGGGACTGTCCCTTATCTTTTAACTTCCTATAGAACTTCTCTATCGCCCTCGCCCAATTAAGCTCATCAACTACGCGCCTTCTCCCATTCTGTCCTAAGCGCCTTGCCAAAGCCTGATCGGACAATAGATTGATTATAGCACAAGATATCTCTTTTGTGTCAAAAGAATTTACCAGTAAGCCGGTAACCTTGTCCTCTATGGCCTCCCCCATACCGCCATCCCTGCCTCCGATTACCGGTTTTCCGCAGGCATTTGCCTCTAAATAGACTATGCCGTAACCCTCAACATCGCCTTTTTCATCCAAAGTGCGGCTGGCCATTATAAAACAGTCGCAGGCATTGTAAAACAAGGACAGCTCTTCCTGGGGTAGGCGCCCTAAAAAACGCACGCAGCTTAAAACACCCTCCTCATTGGCTATTTCTACCAGCCTCTCTTTAAAAGGCCCTGCCCCCGCTATGACATAAAGGGCGTCTGGCACTTTTTTTACCACCTCTTTCATCGCGCGGATAGTCATATCCGCGCCCTTTCTTTCAACCAGGCGGCCGACTGATAAAATTATCTTCTTGCCGGCTAATCCGTATTTATTAAAAAAAGCGGCTTCAACCTTATCGGGAAAAAACTTCTCCGGGTCAGTCCCCGGTTTTACCAAAATGACCTTCTTCGGTTCAACTCCGAACTTCACCAAACGGTCCTTTACATAATTAGTTATTGCCGCGACAAAATCAGCATTGGCGTAGATTTTCAGATACAGCTTTTTCATAAAAGGCTTCTTCTCAAACTTTCCGAACTCATAACCGTAAGCCCACATACTGTAAGAAAAACCCAAGATTTTCTGCAGAAAATAGGCGATTATTCCACCATAGGCGATATTCATCGGAATGACATATTTAATGTGATGCCGGATAATGACGCAGGGAACAAGAATGAGCAAAGGAATAAATCTTAAATAGCCAAATTCATAAAAAGGGCTGCGATAAACCTTAAATTTCTGCCTTGAATCATAGTCACGGTCACCTTTATCACTAGGCCCTATAACAATAACTTCCTCTCCAGCTAACGCTAGGCGCGTAGCCAGCTCATGCGAAACCGTACTCACGCCGTCTGTATGCGGAGGAAAATCAACTGAAACAATTAGTATTTTCATTGCACTAGTAGGGACTGTCCCCGACTTCAGTTTACTGGCGAGCCAAGGGGACTGTCCCTAAATATTTCCTTTTGTTCTTCAGTAGAAACCCGGTTATCTCCTCTGCGATCTTTAAATTCCCTTTATCGCTAAAATGTATCCCGTCTGCCATAAAATCTTGTTTCTCTTCAGCTGTGAGAAATAGCCCCTGCAATTCAATAACCGGAATAGAGTATTTTGAAGTAGCTGATAAAAGTTCCTGCTTAAGCCTTAAGAATGCCTTTAAATAAAGCGGATACTCAACACTTCTTGAGGAGCTCAAGGGAGGATTTAAAAAGATAATTCCGATCTTATGCTGCCTTGCGGTTCTAATCATCTTTTCAATGTTAGTTCTATAAAATTGCGGATAAATCTGAAACCACTCAGGCCTGCCCTTAGGTTCTTTATTCTTATTGCCTATTCCCTTGCCTTTCTCATATGCAAATTCGGGATCGCCATAAAACAGAATAGCTGCCTTTTCTTTTAAAGTAATATAAAGAACGCTGTGTTGTTCTAAAAAAGAGTTCAACTTAAGATACCAAGGCTTTCTTAGAGAGAATCTTGCCTCGCCTTTTTGTTTTATATATTCACCATACACCGTAGAGGAATCATTATACCCAACCAAGACAATAATCAAATCCGGCTGAAGGAACAAACTCTTTTCTATTCTATCGGCCACCCATGATGAATCCTTCCCGGGCCGGGCCGCATTAATTGCCTCAACTTTTACAGAAGTCAATCTACTGTTTAGAATCTGCTCTGTCAAATAAGAAAAGGAGTGTTCGGAGGAATTAAAGAAACCGTAAGTAGTAGAAGCGCCAATGAAAAGCATCCTTTTTATCCCCTGATTCTTTTTTACGCTAAATTCTTTTCCTCTGAAGCCCAAAGAATTGTACTCTCTGTGGAAAATAATATCCGGATGTCGATATCTTTGGACTGCCTCAATGGCAAACAGGAAAATAATTATAAAAACAGCCGAGATAACAACTTTACCCAAAAACCCTCTTTTACTCATACCCCGATCATCCTGTTACACATATTGAGTATCTTAATAAACACCGGCCAATCTTTTATCTCCAGCAGGTCAAGAGCACCATTTAGCTTTGCCCTGAATGTAAACATATTATCCGAACCCTCGATCCCGATACGCCGTAACTCAAACATGTCAGAATTGAAGTCATTCACCCCGTTCATCGCCGAGCATCCGCAGGCATAACCGGATTTAACGCTTATTCGTTTCGCCTCTTCACCAAAATCAGTGATCAATCCAAACGGGTAAGATATCGCCCGCACCTTGGCGCCTAATTCCTTCTCGATTATCTTTTTAGAATCCTCTATCTCACTTTGGATATCAAACCTCCCGCTGCCTAAATTCGCGTGGTTTATGGTATGCGAGCCGAACTCAATTCCAGCTGAAGCCATTTGTTTTACTTCATACCAGGCAAGAAACTGATTATAAGCTGGGTTATCCCCTTTATCATGGGGTAAAATCTTGCCGCTTCCAATGTAACCGGCAGTAAGAAATATCGTCGCCGGAATCCCCTGGCTTTTTAAAACCGGATAGGCATTGATATAATTATCCTTATAGCCGTCGTCAAAAGTCACTACGACTGCCCTTGTGGGGATAGGTAATTTTCCTCTTAGCAAATGCAGCGCGCTTTCAAGCGAAATGGGCTTTAGATACTTATTCAAGAATCGCATTTGTTTTCTGAATGCCGAAGCCTTAACATTGACCTCGTGCCTGCGGAAATCTCCAACGCTGTGGTAACGAATAATCATAAGCTTATTCTTTCGCCTTCCCGGCCACAGAGGAAGCAAACAGATATACACTATCGCCGCCAAAACTACCAATGCTATTTTTTTCAAAATTATTTTTAGCGCCATGTCATTTACAGGGACTGTCCCCGTCTTCAGTTTGCATGCCTTTTGAGGGGACTGTCCCTATGTTTTTAAAACTATATCTCAATATCCCGTAATAAAATCCCACCGCATAAACCAGATATGAAATAAATCTCAATAATTTAAGCTCAATTAGAGCCCTAAAGATCCTTATAGGAAACCTAAAAATACGCACTATAAACGGAACGCGCGCCCTAAAAGACTTCATCTCCTGAATTTCATCAGTATCATAGACCAAGCCAGGTTGAAACTTAGCGCAGTATGCTGAACCCATCCCATTTCTAAAAAATGTCTTCATCAATTTAGCGAAGCTGCCTGGCAAAGGATGGTACACCCAAGTTTCGGGCACCAAAACAGTATTATACCCTTTCTGGCGCATGCGATAACGTAAATCCGGATCAAGGCCACGTAGAATATTTTCCCGTTCCCTGCCAACCTCTTCAAAAACTTCCCTGCGAATAGCGCAGCATCCATGACATGCCATATCGCTTTCTGTAACCCTATTCACCACTTTCATTCCGAATCTCGGGAACTCTTCTCCGGCTTTTTTCTGAAGCCAATTCGCATCCGGGGGCACTAAAATTGGAGCCCCAGCCATGCCTATTCTTTCATCCCTATCCAAAACATTTACCAGATTCTTTATAACATGCGGATTATCCACTCGAGAATCATCATCAAGAATAAGAAAAATCTCACCCTTAGATTTATCAGCACCCAAATTAATAGCCTTACCCTGCGGAGAGACATTCTTAATAATATTAACCTCAAAATCCTTATAGCTCTGGGCCTTTAAATCCTCTACTAGTTTCAAAACATTACCCCCGCGATAACCGTCCAATGAAGGTATGATAACCGAAACTCTTGGGGCCTTAGAAAATGCGTAATATTCCACTGGCCTTTCCATGTGCAAACTTACAGGGGCCTCCTCTAATACCATATCGATCAATTTTCTTGAGAATCTAATAATGATCTTCCTGGAAACAGGCCAATCAAGCAGCATATTTACAAAATTTAATCCGTAGAAGTGAGCGGCAATGCTCCCCATTAGGCCAAAGGGCTTAAGCTTTCTTTTTAAAGCCTTCCTTGCTATACTCAAAGAGACTTTCTTAGAATAGTCAAAGGCTCTTTTTCTTTCGTTAAAAGAAAGATCCCTGGTATAAAAAACCGGCACATTGATTTTTCCGGTTGCATAATGCAAATAATTATCCGGCTTATCCAAAAATATCCCATTTTTATCGATCCAGCCAAAAAGCTCCGTTCCCGGATAAGGTATTAGATTATAAAAACTTGCGTCAAAAACCGGGTATTTCTTTGCCAGTCTCAAAGAATCCTCGAAATCCTTCCAGGTCTCGGTAGGAGAGCCGATCAGAAAAAAAAGCCTGACCGTAAAACCCAATTCACAGGCATCCTTTATCGCTTTTTCGGCAACTGCGAGGTTTAAACCTTTATCTATGTAAGAAAGCACCCTATCATTACCCGCCTCGATTCCGTAGGCAATCCTCCAAAATCCGGAATCTTTCATCAACTTAAGCAGGTCATAATCAACCCTGTCCGCCCGGACCCCATTATCACAACTAAGTTTTAATCCTCTGAGATTCCTCTTATTAATCTCTTCGCAAATCTTTACCACCCGCATACGGTCAAATGTAAAGTTATCATCAGAAATACTAAAACGGTAATACCCCCTCTTGTGCCAATACTCGATCTCCTGCGCAATGCTTTTGGGGCTGCGCATCCTGAAATCGCGCCCCATCGACTGATGCACCGGACAATAACTGCATTTATAAGGACAGCCTCTTGAGGAGATTATGGGCAGAATATTAAATTCCTTGTCAATGTAGTCATCTAAAGGAAATCCCTGGTAAGTAGGGAAATTTAGGCTATCCAGAACATTTATCGCTTCAGGCCCTCCGGTATCTTTTAAAACATTCCCCTCGCGATAAACCAACCCCCTTATCTGTTGGGGCCCCTTACCTCTACATAAATCAACAAATGCCCCTTCCCCTTCCCCCTTAAACACTATATCAATAGAAGAGCATCCCTCCAATACCTTGGCTCCAAACAGCGAAGAATGGGCGCCTCCGACGGCAATCATTGAATCAGGAGAAATTTCTTTAATATGGCGCGCAAGCTCATAATGGTTTTTATATCTGAATGTCAGCATTGAAATACCGACAAGATCCGGCCTATACCCTTTAAGCAAGGTCTGCAGCTTATTTTGAGAATCAAAGAAACCCATATCCAGATATTTATAATCAATACCCGCTTTATTAAGCGCCTCGGCCACATAACCTATGCCGGCATTAAGCACAGGCCTGTATCTGCTTTTTTCATACCTGGGCACCAATAACAACACTCTCTTAATTTTTGTCATTGCCGTATCCAGTGCTATTTTTTTCCAAAATAAAAAAGCTGCAGCACCCTGCTCTCCCATCGTTAAGGTAATCAGCCCTTAGTGACCTACCAAATAAATAGCATACGAAGCTGCGTTGTAAATTAATACCGAAAAAACTTAAAGCCTCGGAAAATGACCTGATTACAGAGCCAAGATTTAACCTCCATATGCCCAAACCTTGGATGTTCAACCAAAAGAAAAACTTTTTTTCCGAATTAGGCGGAAAATACTGTTTACTTTCTGCCACCCTGAAATTCATCCTTTCAAATAAACCAAGCCAAAAATCATCTCTCTTCAAAGAAAATAATGCCAGCCGCGCGTTTCTTCTTTTCTCCCAAAAGTAAGACAGGCCCCTTAATTTCATTTTTTCGAAAAACAGTTGCATTGGATCGAATTTCCCAAAAGAGCTGTTATTCAACGTAACAAATGCCTTCCCTCCACTGATTAAAACCCTGTGTGCCTCTCTTAAAACTTTATCTAAATCACTCCCCGCTACGTGCTCAAGAAAGGAATTAACTAATAAACTCTTGCAAGAGCCGTTCTTAAACGGCAGATTAGCGGCATCGCAAACTACTATGCCGGAATAAAATCCCTTTTTTTGCGCCCTAACCGCATTTGATAGATTAATATCCAAGGAAAAAACAGAATTGCCTTTTAATATAATGGAACTAAAGATCCCGTCCCCACAGGCAATATCAAGGGTAGGCTCTATAAACTCTACCTGCGCAAGCATCCTTGCCTCTATCGCCCTCATCAAGGCCTTAGAGGGATCCCAATGAAAACTATAAAGATATTCCTTCAAATAATCTTTCATTATATCCTAGAATCTCCTAAACAGTTTAAACAGAGCTTAAACTTAGAAAGATCTCCGTCAAGATGTGCTTCCCTTATGTTTTTCATATCCGGCCCATTCCAGATCTCGCGGATAGTATTAGAATTGACATTCCCTATGATAAGCCTGCCATCTGAATCATAACAGCAAGCAGAAATATCTCCGTTGCAATATATGGCGATATCGCGCCATAGCCTTCTGCACCCAAAAAATTTCCTCACATATAAACTAAAATTATCAGTCCTTGCACCCGCAAAACTCTCTGGAATATTATTTGCAAAGTTCGTAAAACGCTGAAAATGAATCTTATCATCACCATATAAATAGCTTTTCCAATATCTAACAAAACTGTCCCTCTGCTGCTTTTGATTTATACGCACCAGATATTGTATCTCTACTCTTGGTGAATAAAGTGATCTCCCATATTTTTCCGATAGAAAACTCTTTATATTATCAACGACCTTATTAAAATCTCCTCCGGATCTTAGAGAGCGGTAAACTTGCGGATCAACCGTATCTATGCATAAACGGATCATATCCAATCCTGAATTCAATATTTCCAAAGAAAGCTTTTCATCCAGAAGCTGGCAATTTGTGCTTAAATATATCTTGGAATCCGGGCAATTTTTCCTCAATAATCTAACCGCCCACCCCAGCTCCGGATAAAGTAACGGCTCTCCAAAAAGATGCAGCCAAATGATCCTCTTTTTATAGGCACACATCTCTTTGACTATCTTATGCAAAACTTCTTTAGATAAGTAGCTAACCGGCCTTTTCATCTGTTTCCTCGGACACATAGCACAAGAAAGATTACAGTTATTTGTCAACTCGATATTAATATTAAGCGGAAAACTTTCGGAATCCTTAAAACCGCTATATAAATTAAGCGCCTTCCCAAGTATGTATGCCTTAATCATTTATCTCCCTTTTCCGAAGCTTTCAGTTTATTTATCAATCCCAATTCACCTAACTTCATTAAATATGCAAGGTACAGATACAACCCTGAACCTACCAAAACAGCAATAAAAAGGGCAGCCAACCTGCTGGAGAAGCCGGCCAGTAAATGGTTACTCACAAATATTTGCCTGACAATAAAAACTCCCCCCGCAGAAACCAATGAAATTCCTGAGATCTTGAAAATATTCTTTAAAAAAGGGACGCCGAATTTAAACTTTAAGAACTGTTCTAAATACCTAAATAGCAAACAGGTCGTTAATATCGATGATAAAGAATAAGCTAAGGACAAAGCGATAATAGGATCAAGTATTTTTATAAATAAAACGCTTAGCGTTAGATTCAAGAGCAATTTTAATATTACAATAAGAGAATACTTCCTGATCCCGCCTAAAATAATAGCCACTTTGAACACCAAGGCATCGATAGCCAAACCTATAAGGCTCAAGGAGAAAAGGGCCACCGCATGCGCGGTTTTATCAACCGTTTCCCAGGTGAATTTCCCATGCAAGAATAATACACGCGAAATTAGTCCCGATAACAAAAACATCATCAGCGACAACGGAATAAGGACAAATAGGATGGCCCTGATAAATTTTTGAATATTCGATCTTAACTCAATCCTGTCAGGCATGTCTGACTGCTCAACAAATAAAGGGAAAAAATAATAGAAAATCAGCGTCTCAATAATTAATAACGGAGCCTGCGCTATAACGAAACCGTAATTTAAAATTGATACCGCACCTTCATAGTGAGAGGCAAAAATCCTAATTGCCATCATAATACATTCATTAATCAATAATATTCCTGCGATGGCGAAAAATGATTTCCAGATCTTTCTCATCAACCCTTTGGGTAATTTTTCCCTTAAATTACTTGGGAATTCTTTGGAGGGATTGAATGAAAGAAACTGCGAGAGCAATTTACAAAGGGCGCCTAAGAAGAATCCTACCGCAACCGCATAAATACCCAAGAAACGCATGGCAACCAGTATGGAGAACAATATAATCATGTTATTTAAAGGCTGGGAGGAAGAAGCGATGAACTCGTGTTTGCGGGAAGAATTAACCGACTGCGCAATTGCTGCTAAATTCCCCAAAAGAATACTCCAGCTCATTATCCTAAGCAAATTTACCGCCAATCCTAGGGTTTCCTGATTAAACCCCGGAGCAAGCGCCCTTATAATAAACTCGGCTCCGAAGGCAATCAAGAGGCTTAGCGCCAAAGAATACAAGAAAACATTCTTTGAAAAATAAAAGGACAATACCCCTGCCCTGGCCTTATCTTCTTTTAACAGTCTTACATAAAAAGGGACAAATGCGGCGTATAATCCCCAGCTGACAATATTACCGATTCTTAACGGCAAAGCCCTCGCCATAACAAAAGCGTCAGTTGTGTTTGATGCGCCAAAGTTGATTGCAATTAAAAGCTCGACAAGATAAGTAATTAATTTTCCGGCTACGGCAACTATTGCAATTAAGATGATCGAATTCTTAAGCTTTCTTGAGCCCATCTGCTTGAACCAACCTTTCTCTTAGATAAAACCAAAAGAGGATGCCTGTAATAATCCAGAATGGGATCATAATGCGAGAGGCAACAAAGACTATTATTGTATTAGATTCAAGCAGCAGTCCGGTAAAGCCACCGATAAAACCAGCGCACAAACCTCGGATAAACATGTCCTTTGTAGCTTTATACAGTGAAATTGCAACAAAGAACACTCCCGCGAGTATTCCCAAAAACAAAGAAAGCCCTAAAAGCCCTGTTTCAGATAAAAACATCATAAATTGGTTCTCGTAAAAAACACGCTCCCTGCTGCCTAAACCTATTCCGAATAAAGGATGCTGCCAAAATGTTTCAAAAGCGTAATTTATCTGTTGAATCCTATAGGCTATAGAGGAGCCGTGTGGATCGCTGTTAAGAATCGTAGACTTGAAAGAATTGATCCTTTCTAATATTGAGCTCGGCGCTAAAATAAAAACAAAAAATATTAAAAATATAATAGTAAAAACTAAAATCTTCCTGCTCTTGAATCCGGAGATGATCAACGCTGAGATGAACAATGCAACATAAGCACTTCGTGAATAGGTCCAAAATAACGCAGGAAGCAAAACTAAGATGGCGCCAAAAAAACATAACCTCAGAAGATTATTTTTTTGGGAGTACAAAAACAAACCGAAAAATATCGAAGCGGAAAACATTAAATAAGCGGCGAAGTGGTTTGAATCATGATAAAAGAATCCGCGCTCATAGATCCTGTAAAAAAATTGCGATCCGTATGGATAGTGCACATAAGGGAAAAAATGCTCGATTATCCCATAAATCGAGACTAAAACAGAAGCGGAAAGCGCGATAAATAAATAAAGGCGCGCTTTGCTCGCTGCGGACAAAGTGTTTACCATAAGGAAAAAAAGCATAAAGTATTGAATAAGTTTAAAAAGATAGAGGACGTTTAATAGGGGTTGCGAAACTATGCCTGAAATGATCCCTAAAAATATTGAAATAATGCATGCCAAAATAAACAAGATTACGGGCAGATCCAGGGGGGTTGATTTCCACTCCTTTATTTTAAATAAGGAACAAAGGATTAAAGCGGCCAAAATAAAGTCGTCAAACTTAATAAATACCCTCTCTCCTCCTATACTTGCAATCGGAATCTTGAATGAGAATGATGCGCTGATAAACAACATGGCCCATAAAAACCCCATTGTATACCCAGAGCCCATCCAGCGTAATTTTGACAACGCTAAAGCAGATGAAGAAAGAAACCCGAGGGCCATTGAAGAACCAAAAATCTCATACATTTACTTCTCCTGTTGAAGCACTTTGAAAATTATCCCCCTCAACAGATAATCCTTTGTTTCAAAAGAGAAAACCTCTCCAGGGCGTAAAATACTCTTGCCATAAATAAAAAATCCACTGTTATCAACCGTGGCTTTTATGCTTACAGAGACCACGTACGCATCCGGGCTATCCGGAATCTCTTCTTTTCTAATCCCTGTGATCTGTGCCACAAAGTTATTCTCGATATCCCTTTGCCCATCTCCTACCTTTATGTCCTTTACAAGAAAAACTCTCTCCTTATCAAGTATCACTTTTACAATGCAATCCTCCTGCTGAGGCATCCTGCGGATATTCTTTATCGCACGGTTGGGCATAAACTTATTTACGGAAACAGCAAATACTGCTAATACTGCTAAAAGTATCAAAACAAAATCAATGATATTGACCTTACCAAACACCCTTCCATTCTTATCTATAATCCTCATAATTACTCTCCTCTTTTAGCGATGACCTTTGCAGGGACGCCTACCGCAATACTGTTTTGCGGAATATCCTTGTTCACAACCGCCCCGGCCCCAATTACGCTTCCCCTACCAATCTTAACCCCACTTAATATCGTAACATGGGCACCTATCCACACATCATCCCCGATTCCCACTTCTTGAGCCACAAACCCTTGCTGCGCAATCGGGATATTGACATCGCTGAATAAATGGGAAGAAGAGCTAATATAGCTAGAGCCTCCGATCAGACAACCTTTACCAATTGTGATTTTGGCGTGCGACAAAATCTGTACATTGTGCCCGATTCTTGTACCCTCCCCTATCTCAATAAAGCCCTCTTCGGCATAAGTATGAAGAATACTGCCTATACCTATATTTGTCCCATTTTTGAAAACAATCCCCTTACTTTCAGAAGCGGAAATAATACTAGAAGAATGTTCAATGAAACAGCCTTCTTCGATTATTATCTTATCAGGACACCTGATAGTTACTCCCTGTTCAAAAACCACGCAGCTTCCGATTTTCTTAAAGATTATTTTGTAAAAAATACTTCTTAATACAACGCCAAGACAGCCGCATAAATTCTTTAAAAAAAAGGTCAGCAATTCAAATCTCAAGAAAGAAAAAAAACCTTCCCCGCCAACCATTCTCTTGATGTATCGCGTAGAATATTTTGGGCTATTTTTCTGCATAAATTATTAAAGAAGAACCTATGTAAAACTTTCCAAAACTTAAGAAATAGACCGCATTAGAAACCATATTAAGCAATAACTTTATCAACTTTACAAATCCTTGATTGAAAGAAGCTGATTTATAAGGATCCCCTGAGCTAAGAGGAGAATTATATACGGCAATATTACAAAATCCTGTCTTGTTCAGAATTTTCTTGATAGTCTTTGAAGAAAAGCCGTAATTTGTAATCACGGAAGGATCGTTTATTAACCTGGTTTTTAGAAACTGAGGCAATAAACGAAATAATTTGTGCACAAAAAGATGGAAGCTTACATTTGGCACGCGGATAAATAAAACGCCCCTTGGTTTTAGAAGACGCCTGATTTCTTTCAGCTGAACCAATGGGCTAGATAAATGATCCAGCACATTCCAAAGAGTGACAGTATCAAAATAATTTTCATTAAGACAAGCTCGATCAACACTCTTATCTACGACATCCAACCCGAATATCTCTTTAGCATAAGCACAGGCTGTTTTAGACAACTCCACCCCTTTTGCGTTCCAACCCAAATCCCTTGCTAATTTAAGAAAATGTCCGTGCCCGCAACCTACATCCAGGATCTTTCTAGAATCATAGCTTATTTTTTTCGAAAGCTTTTTTAAAACAGTCCTAAACAAATCTAACCTCGCCTCTATGATCTTAATGTCTATCCCTTCATATTCCTTATAATAGTCAAAAGAGTAGAATTGCTCGTTTGAATCTTTTTTAAGCCTGGGATTGCGGTATATAAAACCGCACTTTTCGCAATGCGCAATTTTTACTTGTTTATACGAACAGATTTCTCTGGATTCCCAACTCCCGCAAAGTATGCAATTAACCTTTTCCAAATTGCTCGCTGGTTCGCTTTTAGGTAAAATCATCATATTATTCAGAAAGGGAAGCTCCGCTCTCTCTAAGCCATAGCTCCAAAACAACTAAGGCATAAATTTGACTACCAAAGGACTGTCTTCCGGCAATATGCTCATCCAAAATCCACTTTATATACTTCGCGTTAACAAGCTTTAAAAGACGGCTGTCAGAAAATAAAAGGTCGTGGG
>JAHJJA010000131.1 GCA_018822885.1 Candidatus Omnitrophota bacterium | reverse complement strand
GCGGCATAAGATACGGCTTGCCTCCGGCTAGAATCGAGCCGCCTTTATAGGGAGGATAGCATGGATCAGGGACTAAAGAATAATCTCCATCATCCAAAAATGCTAAAGGAAAATGAGCGATGCCTTCCTTTGAGCCTATAAGAGGCAGGATCTCTGTATCCGGGTCAAGGGCTACGTTAAAACGCCTTTTATACCAACCTTCTATAGAGCGGCGTAATGCCGGCATCCCCTGATCAAGGGCATAGCGATGATTTGCCGGCTCTTTCGCGGCCTGATAAAGGGCCTCAATAATATGGCTTGGCGTAGGCTGATCAGGATCTCCTATGCCTAAATCAATGATATCGCGGCCTTCGGAGCGGGCCTTTCTCTTGGCTTTATCGATCTCCAAGAAAAGATACGGCGGCAGGCTTTTCAACTTTTTGGATAACTTAAACATTAGGATCTCCCACTCAAGACGTCCTGCATCGAATAAAGCCCCGGGGGCTTGCCAAAAACCCATTTCGCGGCTTTTAAAGCTCCGAGGGCAAACAAATCACGCGAATGCGCCTGGTGTTTGATCTCAATACGCTCGGAATTGCCGCAGAAAACAATCGTGTGGTCACCGACAATATCGCCCAAGCGTATCGAGTGCGCGGGGATCTTTTTCCCGGTTGCCTCCTCCAGAATAGAAACAAGTTTCTTCGCCGTTCCGGAGGGCGCATCTTTTTTAGAGTGATGATGCGCCTCTACTATTTCGACGTTATAATCGGGGCCGAGTTTTCTCGCGATCTCTGGCAATATCGAAAACAGCACATTTACCCCCACGGACATATTCGGAGAAAAAACTACCGGCACCACTTTTGAGACCTCTTCTACTTTCCTTAACTGGACATCGCTTAGCCCGGTAGTCCCAAGCACAAGAGCTTTTCTGTATTTTGCCGCGTAATCAATATTTGATTCACTGGCTTCGGCAGCGGTAAAATCAATAAACACATCTATCAAGAATATTCCATCAGGGCTTGAGGAGATCTTAAGTTTACCGATATCCTTGCCTATCACCGGCGTACCCTTCTTCTCAAGCGCCAATGTCAATTCAAAATTTTTATCACCGGAGGCAAGTTCAAATATCCTCCTGCCCATTTTTCCGCAAACACCAGCTACACCTAATTTAATCATGAAAATCTCCCCTTTAGTTTCGTTGATCGTTATTACACAACTATTTCAAAAGCCCGTAATCTTTCAGCGCCTTTTTCAACTTCTCCAAGTTCTCAGGCAGCATCGGGCACATTGGAAGCCTTAGATCCGGTTCGCACATCCCTAATAAACCCATAGCTGTTTTTACCGGAATAGGGTTTGTCTCGATAAATACAGCCTTTATTAAAGGCAAAAGTTTATAGTGGATATCTTGCGCTCTTTTTATATTTCCTTTCTCAAATTCACTGACTAAATCAGCCACATCCTTGGGGACAATATTAGCAACAACCGAAATAATACCTATGCCGCCTATACCTAAAACCGGCAAAGTCAGACTATCATCTCCGGAGATCAAATCAAAGTTATCTCCGCATAATAACTTTATGCGAGACATCTGATCCAGATTGCCTGAAGCCTCTTTCACCGCTACGATATTTTTGCAATCTTGAGCCATTCTAGCCATGGTTTCAGGCTCAATATTGACTCCGGTGCGTGAAGCGATATTGTAAAGGATGATCGGGATCTTTACGGAATCGGCAATCGCCTTAAAATGCTCATAAAGCCCTTTTTGGGTCGGCCTGTTATAATAGGGAGAGACCTGTAATGAGGCATCAGCCCCTGCTTTTTCGGCATGACGGGTAAGCATTATCGCTTCTTCAGTAGAGTTAGAGCCGGTACCGGCAATAACAGGCACGCGTTTTTTTACCTGCTCGATCGTAATTTCGATCACCCGATCATGCTCCTCAAAAGAAAGAGTCGCTGATTCTCCGGTTGTACCGCAGGGCACTATCCCGCTAGTCCCATTTTTTATATGGAATTCAATAAGCTCTCTTAGTTTCTTTTCGTCAATTTTTGCGTTTTTAAACGGGGTAACAATGGCCACGATTGAGCCTTTAAACATAATACTCTCCTTTGTAAGCAATTGCCGCTCTTCCTTCCAGCCAGACATCTTTAAAATTATTATTCGCTTTATCAAAAAACACCTTTAAAATCTCCCCGCTCTTTGTATGCACATTAACTGTATTTTTCAGGCCCGCCCTTAAAGCAAAAATAAGCGCTGCGGCTGTACTCCCGGTTCCGCAGGCAAGCGTCTCGGCCTCAACACCTCTTTCATAAGTCCTGATCTTAATGGAATCATTATTTAAAACCTCTATAAAATTGACATTAGTCCCTTTGGGAGAAAATGCCTTATGATAACGGATCTCCCGGCCAAGATCGTCTATGACAATCTTCTCCAGGCCCTCAACAAATATTATAGTGTGAGGCACACCTGTATCAATAAAATTAACACGCAAACTCCTGTTGCCGACTTTAATCGGCAAATCAGTTTTTACGCTATGCGGCGATGTAAGCTTTATGCGCACATTAGCTTTATCGACTTGAGCCTCAATAATTCCTGCCACTGTCTCAATCTTTAATCTTTTTGATTTATTATTTTTTATCTTTGATTTTACCCAAAGGGCAGTGCACCTGGCACCATTACCGCACATCTCCGCTTCGGAACCGTCCGCGTTAAAAATGCGCATCCGCACATCTGCCTTTTTCGACCTCTCTAATATTAATAAACCATCAGCACCTATCCCGAATTTTCTGTCACAAACTCTCCTGGCAAGCATCTTATAACATTGCGACCTTACCTGCCTAGGGTGAAGTCGAGAGTTGACTTTGTCGCCCTCGACAACCACAAAGTCATTCCCCGAAGCAACCATCTTTGTAAAATCTATTCTTTTCATCATTCTAGCCTACGCACAATAGCTTCATTTCGCACCAGATCTTCCGGGCTTTCCCTTTTTCTGATCAAAAAAACCTTGTCATCTGCTACCAGCAATTCTGCCGCCCTGCGCCTTGAATTATAGTTAGAAGACATACTAAAACCATAAGCCCCTGCGCTCATGACAGCCAGATATTCCCCTTCTTTGATCGGGGACATTTTCCTTTCTTTAGCAAAAAAATCCCCGCTTTCGCAGATCGGACCGACTACATCCACTTTCTCCTGCGGACTTCTGATCTTACCTACCCCGAGCGAAGTCAAGGGGTGACTTGTAACCCTTAACGGAAGGATCTGGTGATACGCCTCGTATAAAGAAGGACGGATAAGGTCGTTCATCCCCGCGTCGACAATGACAAATTTCTTTTTAGGGGTAGACTTCACATACAAAACCTTAGTAGCAAGAATACCGGAATTCCCGATAATGAACCTTCCGGGTTCCAGGATTATTCTTAGCCCAGTCCTTTTTAATAAAGGAAGTACTTTGCAGGCAAACTTCTCGGCTGTTTGCGGCGTCTCGTTATTGTAAACAATACCAAGCCCTCCGCCTATATTCAAAAACTCTAAATATATCCCTTTCTTCTTTAATTTCCCGATGAAATCAGATACTTTTGAGATGGCTGCCACATAAGGCTCCCCTTCGGTGATCTGAGAGCCTATATGAATATGCAGGCCGCAGATCTTGACATTAGAAAAGGCCTTACGCATCAACAATATCTGTAACGCGCTCTTAAAATCAATTCCGAATTTGTTAGTCAGCTTTCCGGTCGTGATATATTTATGTGTCTTTGCCTCAACATCAGGGTTGATGCGGATTGCAGCCTGTGTAAGCTTGCCTAAGGTTTTGGCGATCCTGTTGATATTCTCAAGTTCCGGTAAGCTCTCCACATTAAAGAAAAGGATACCGCTTTTTATCGCCTCAGCGATTTCTTTGTCTGTCTTACCAACAGAGGCATAAACGATCTTCCGGGGAGGACACCCTACTTTAAGCGCCCTAAAAAGCTCTCCGCCGGAGACAATATCAAGGCCAGCACCTTTTTCAACCAGGAGCTTTAAAATAGCGAGGTTAGAATTTGCCTTTACCGAATAACAGATCAATGGCTCGATCGAACGAAACGCATTCTGCAATTTAAGAAAATGGTCGGTTAAGGTATGATAACTATATACGTAAAGGGGCGTACCGAATCTCTTTACCAGATTCTCTAATTTCAGCTTCTCGCAGCACAAATGGTTAT
>JAHJJA010000130.1 GCA_018822885.1 Candidatus Omnitrophota bacterium | reverse complement strand
ATTTTTACGGGAATCAAGATACCCGTCTCAAGCGTCTCAATAAAACCTTCAAGAAGGATAGTCCTTCCTGAAATGATAAAATTATTCACCTCATAGCATGACAATTTCTTTTCTATGGCGCCTTTGATCTTTGCGCTGATATTTCTTGCGCCTTGAGTGATCAACTCCGAAACCATCCTCTGCTTTATGGGCTTATAAAGATTGGTTTTTTTTACCAGGATCTCCTTATCCTCTTTGATCTGGGCAGAGTCTCCGATAACTGCGTGCGATTTCTTAATGTCTTCAGCTAAATCAAAAGGTATCTTTAATTCATCGCAAAGGATCTGCGTTAGATTATTGCCTCCCACAGGCAAGATCTCGATATCGCGCAGATATCCGTCCCTGAAAATCAATAACTCCGTAATATCGCTGCCGATATCGCAAAAAATATTCAGGCCTTCATTTCCTTTATTCTCTAAACAGACGCGGCTTGTGGCAAGGCCGGAAAAAAACATCTCCTTGATCTCATAGCCTGACTGCTGTATGGAACGGCTTAAACTTTGCACGGCAGCAAGCCTTGTGCAGACAAGATACAAGTCCACCTCAAGCCGATGGCTGTAAAGCCCGAGGGGATTCATTATGTTTGATTTCGAATCTATCGTATAGCCGTAAGCAAGCGCCTGCACGATCTCTTCTTGCAGGTTAGAACCGAGGATCCTTGCCTGCTCATTGACCCTTTCCATATCGGAAACGGTGATGACCTTATTCCCTCTCTCGGCTAAAGGTATAATAGCCCGGCTATGCTTTGTGAGGATATCCTGTCCCGAGATATTGGTATAAATATATTTTATCTTTAATCCTGACTTTTCCCTTAGAGCTTTCATTAACTTGGTCAGGCAAGAAACCAGTTCGATGGAATCTACCGGAACGCCCTCCTTGACCCCCTTAGAAGGGACGCTTTCAAAGAATATCCTGCTGATATTCTTGTTCTTGAATTCCGCAACGCATGCGGAAAGCTTGCTTGAACCAATATCCAAGGCGCAAATATGGCTATTTAACATTATTCAGTTTGATCACCGGCTCATTGAACCTTAAATCAATATACTTAATATTCCCCATATCCTTCTCGGTCAGCTTCATCAGCCCCGACAAGATTTTCATCTTATTCTTTATATTCTCTGCGGTCAACTTGGCCTCAAATATGTATGGAGGATTTATAAACCCCATGACGTTATTTGTCAATTTCGGCCTTACCTGAAAGATGAGCGAAATATCCCTCAAGTTAGACACATCTATTTTCTTCAGTTTGTATTCCCTTAATATCTGATCACCGCCAGCTTCGCCCAAGATCATTAAAGCTACTTTTATTTCTCTAAGATTATACCTTTTACCTGCTTTGGGGCCGAAGATCTTAGTCTCAAGTCCGGTAATAAGAGGCAAATCAACATCAAAAGCCTCCCCTTCTGCATTAAAAAGCACCCCCGTTTTATCAATCGTGAAATTTTTATACAGCTTAAGATACGCGACGGGCTTTCTTTTGATGAAATCCACGTAGATGCGGCCGGGAAGGATCCGGTAAAATCTTATGTAATTATAACTTGGGTACGAATTCAGAATAACCCTGGCCTGTTTGTCCAGGTCTAACGAAAAAATATTTCTTCCTTTCAGATAAGAAAGATCGATATTTACATCCTGCCCCCTCACAACCACTTCTTTTACGGTGAAATAAGTGGAATTCGAAAGGATTGTCCAAATATAACCCAGAATAAAAAAGAAAGCAAGAAGAATTATAAGGATGATTATGATCGGCTTAAATGGCAGCCTTATTTTTTGTCTTTTCATATGCGAGATCGATTAATTTCAGGCACAGCTCCTCAAAAGTTATCCCCTCAATTTTTGCTGCCTTCGGAAGAAGGCTGGTTGAAGTCAAACCGGGAATAGTATTTACCTCTAAAATATAAGGCTCTTCGTCTTTTAATATAATATCTACCCTCGAACAACCAAAACAACCCAACAGCTTATGCGCGGATAATGCCGCCTCTTGCATCTTCTGCGCCAAATCCTTATTGATTTGAGCAGGAACAATATATTCTGTTAAACCCTGTTGGTACTTTGCCTCGTAGTCAAAAAATTGCTTCTTAGGTATGATCTCGATTACGCAAAGCGCTCGCTCATCCAGGATCCCCACCGTCATCTCCCTGCCCCTGACAAACTCCTCGAGAACTATTCTATCGTCGAAAGAAAACGCAAGATCAATTGCTTCTTTAAGCTTCTCCTGCGAATCGATAATAGAGAGGCCGATGCTTGAGCCGTGAGTAGCTGGCTTTATAACAAGTGAAGGCCCTAAGCTATAGCGCTGCTTCATCGCTTCATCATAAGAATGCTTATCCATTTCCAAGTAGCGCGGAACATTCAAACCGTTGCTCTCAAAAATCTTGCGTGAAGCGATCTTGTCCATAGCAAGCCTGCTGGCATCAACCCCTGAGCCAGTATAAGGAAGGCGCATCTCCTCCAATATCTCCTGGATCTGCCCATCTTCGCCGAATCTGCCGTGCAAAGCAAGAAAGGCGCAATCTATTCTATGTGATTTTATCAACCTGATATTTTCTTGAGCTCCTTCAACCTCAATATCAATAGGAACAACATCAACCCCGCATTGTTTTAAGGCTTCATAGACCGCTTTTCCCGACTTAAGCGAAATCTCCCTTTCGCTAGAAGGCCCGCCCATCAACACCCCTATCCTGCCGATCTTATAACTAATACCCCCTACTTCCATATCTTTATCTCCGGCTTTAAACTGACTTTAAACTTCTTCTGCACTTTTTTTTTAACCATATCCATTATTTTTAAGACATCGCCGGAACTTGCATCGGCATTATTCAAAATAAAATTGGCGTGCTTCTTTGAGATCAAAGCGCCCCCAAGGCTTCTACCTTTT
>JAHJJA010000129.1 GCA_018822885.1 Candidatus Omnitrophota bacterium | reverse complement strand
TTCTTTAAAGGTCGGCCTGCGCGCTTTTTCAAAGGGGCTGTTCTGGGAATTGCGCGATCACGGGATAAAAGTGACTTCGATTTTACCCGGGGTGACTGATACGGATTTGACCGGCAAGCTCAATGAGATAACCGGGGATACCTCTCGTCTGATGACTACCGAGGCGATTGAGAATGCGGTAAGGTTTGCCTTGACGGTTCCGGCAAATGTCTGTCCTTTAGAGATCGCGGTGATCAACCAGCAGACGCCCTGGACAGCGCCGGTAATACCGTTTGAGCAGAAGCATCCGGAGAAATAAAATAAAGGAGAATACAGATGAAGAAAACACTGTTAGTTGTGGCCGCAAGTTTTATGTTTTTGGGATTGGCTTGTGCTCAGGAGAAAAATCTATTGATTGATGATTTTGAGGATGTCTGTATTGGGGTTGGTAATGGTACTGTGGATGCCGGAGCCGGTAATGGCTCGTCGGTAGAGGTTGGCCCGGCCCTGGATATAATACGCTCCGGAAAACAGGCCCTGAAAGTTTCTTATGACGCTGTATCCGGAGGCTATATTTACGTAGCCAGGGGTTATGATCTTGATGTCAAGGCCAGCAAATGGTTGGTCGACCCCAAAGATATCAAATGGGATGATTATAAGGCCATCTCTTTTTATATGTACGGTAGCGATTCCAAGGCAAAAATATCCTTTGATATTAAGGATAGCGGTAATGAGATTTGGCGTTTTATCGCAGAGGATAATTTTAAAGGTTGGAAGCAGATAGTCTGTCCGTTCGATCAGTTTACAGCTAGAAACGATTGGCAGCCTGAAAGCGCAGATAAGAACAGCGTTATTGATTTTCCGCTAAAAAGCTACCAGTTTGAGCCGCTTCCTGAAGCAAAGGGTGTACTTTATTTTGAGGACGTTGAACTAATAAGGAAATAAGACATGGATAAATTTGACATTAAAAGTTTAAAAAAGCGTTACCTGGTATGGTTTTATAAAACCACAAAAGAGGCCCTGGATAAGATCGACCGCAAATTCACGCAAATCGACATCGACAAGTTTATTCTCGATGAGCTTAAAAAAGAAGGCAGCAAAAAGAAGCTGCGTTTCTATATCGATGAATTCGACAGGTATATACATAATAAGCAAAATAGCGGACTGGATATAAAATATGAGAATAAAGAGCTAAAACCGGAATATGAATTTCTGGCATTAAAGCTTAAGGCAATAGAAAAATCTATTGTCAAAGAATTAGGAAAATCCGCTCTCGTAGAGATCAAGCGTGCTTATGAAGAGGAGATGATAAAGAGGATCCTCGCGGAAAGAGAAAACAAGATTTAGTCAGGATGATAAAAGTACCGTCAGTAGTGTATATTATCTTTATCGGCGCAGTTTTGATCTTTGTCTATGCGCGCTACATCGAGAGCAGGGCGATATTTTTCCCTACTAGAGAATTAGAGTTTTCTCCTAAATCGTTCGGCCTTGAATATGAAGAAGTATTTTTTAAGGCTACCGATAATGTGGAGTTGAGCGGGTGGTTTCTTCCGGATAAAGATGCGCGCTATACAGTGTTATTTTTTCATGGGAACGCCGGCAATATCAGCCATCGCCTTGAAAAATTAAAATTTTTCCATGACCTTGGATGCAATGTTTTTATTGTTGACTACCGGGGTTACGGAAAAAGCAAAGGTAAGCCATCGGAAAAGGGAGTATATCTGGATGCCCAAGGCGCTTATGATTATCTCTTAGGTAGGAATATCCATCCAGAGCAGATAATCGGTTACGGGGAGTCAATAGGCGGCTCTGTAATTATTGAGTTAGCTTCTAAAAACAAACTTAAAGCATTGATTGTTGACAGCGCCTTTAGCAATGCCAAGGATATGGTAAGGATCATTTATCCGTTTTTGCCCTATTGGATATTTTCCTCGCGCTGGGATTCATTGAGTAAAATCAAGAACATTAAGACCCCGAAATTATTCATCCATAGCATTAATGACGAGATTGTGCCGTACAAATTAGGCAGAAAGATTTTTGAAGCCGCGCCTGAACCAAAAGAATTCCTGCAAATTCACGGCGGACATAACAGCGGTTTCTATGAATCTGAGACTGTTATGAAGGAAAAAGTCGCTGATTTTTTAACACACCTACGAGGTGTGTAAGGGTAAGATGATCATAGACAGCCATTCTCATTGGTTACCGGAAGCAATTATAAGTAACGCCCATTTTTATCACAAGGGGTGGGGTGATATAGAGGCGCAAGTAAGGTTGATGGATGAGGCCGGTATCGCAAAGGCGGTCTTAAGCTATCCGACTTCAGATGCGCATTTAAAGTTAGGAAGTCTTGCTCAAGTCGCTCGCATTTACAATGATAATGTGGCTAAAATTCTTAAACGTTATCCTGAAAAATTTATTGGAGCGGCCATCTTGCCGATTGATAGTAAGGATATGCTTGATGAATTAAAGCGGGCAACAAGTGAGCTGGGCTTTAAGGCTGTCTCGCTAGCCAGTAGTTATAACGGAAGATATTTAGATGACCCTATTTTTTTACCTGTATATAAATATGCAGAGGAGAAAAATATCCCGATCTTTGTGCACGCACAGATTGTGAACCCGATCGGCTATGAGCGGGTGCAGGACCCATTGCTCACGCCGGTCATCGAGTATGTCTTTGATACTACGATTTGTATCGGCAAGCTTTTAATGTCAGATATTTTGCGCGAGCATAAAGTCAGATTTGTTTTTGCCGCCTTTGGCGGAGTG
>JAHJJA010000128.1 GCA_018822885.1 Candidatus Omnitrophota bacterium | reverse complement strand
CAATATCGTTACATTACAGCCGATCTGGGCACCCTTTCTTATCGTCGCCCCCTTCATACACTTCTTAGAAAGGCTGCATCCTGGATGTATATCATTCGCGATTATCACCCCCGGCGCAAAAAAGCAATCATCTTCAATAGTAGTAAACTGGGATATATAACAATTGCAATGGACTTTAACGCGGTCGCCGATCTTACAGCCATAGTCAATGGTAGAATTGCTCCAAAGGCTAAAATCATCCCCTATTAAGTTCTCCTCGCGGATGACCGAATTGTGCCCAACAATAAGATTATCTCCCGCTCTGCTTCCTAAATAAAAAACTGAACCGCTCAAAAATAAGGCATTATCCCCGACAACGGTCTTAAGATCTGCGATCTTTCGTAAGGGCATCTGACCTACGATAGCCGTATTCTCACGTCTAGTGTTCTTACCTTTTGATAGCAATTTTGTAGTATTTTTCTTCATTTTTTCCCGCCTTTTAGCAGTTGATAATGATGGCTGTCTTTGGCCGACCACTCCTTATCCCCGTAATTTAAAAGAGAGACCGAATCAGATAAGCTCTTAAAGGCATGCGCGATATTCGGGCCGATCTCGAGCCTCACATAAGAAGAGTGCTCTGAATCAAGCTTCAGCGATACGCGCTCTCCGGTTAAAACATGCTCAAGCTCAACCGCTACCCGGCCATGCACTATGCCAAACCACTCCCTCCACTTTTTATGGTAATGGTTACCCCTGACAATACCCTTCTTATTGAAACTCACAAAATAGATCTGACCGAATTTCTTATTCCTGGCCTTAAGTTCGCTGTTTCTTAAAAAAACAACTAACTGGCCCCTTACATCGCTATGCTTCTCTATTTTCGTGATTTGATAATCCATCTCATCCTTTCTTAAATACTTAGTATTTTGCCTCCAGCCTCATATCTTTGATTTCTATCTCAGCAGGAAAAAGTACAGGCATAAGTCTAAATTTGGTAATGATCTCGTCGTTTAATACTTCTTCTGGCCCGATAAAAATCAGGGTATAGACATTGTAATCATTATTTGGCTTGATCCAAAACTCAATAAACCTATCATCGCTGAATTCGTTTTTCTTATCAGTAAGCCAATATAGCCTTCCTGCGTAAAGGCCGGAATAATATTTAGCTGAAGCAGGCACAACCTTCATGGTCAAGATTAAATCTGCGCAAGCCCTGGCAGGCAGATAGAAAACCTCACTCTCTAACCAGCCGCTTGTTCCCAATACCTTTATTTTACAAGAATTCTCCTCTTTCTGCAAATGACTATTATTCGACCAGGATGAAACTTCCGTTATAGCCTTAGAGGCATCTCTAATTATTTTAAGATCGTTCTTATATTGACTTAGAGCAGAAATCAATGAAGGAGTAATATCGCTTAAGGATTCCTTATTTTCATCCCATTTTGCATAAAAAGCCTTCTTTCCGAGCCCGACCTCTTTCAGATTATGCATATTTAAAATTTGTCCGCTGTATGCCGCTCTCGGAGAATCCTTGCCATAAAATAATGGCAGGGCATATTGAATACGCTCACCCATACATAAAGCCCCGTCATATTGAGAGGTGATTTTCCAGTAGAAGATAGTCGAATCTTTTATTTTATTTAATTCGGGGTAAATTTCTCCGGTCTGTTTTAAAATCTTATAAGAAAGCTTGCCGGCTTTTTCCCATGAAAAACTATTGATTTTAAGAAAAATACAGTTAAAAACTACGAGTAAAGTAAGGACTGTGAAAACTAATCTCTTTTTTATAAGGTTTCCTGATTCTGCTGGCGCGGCTAAACTGACAATGAACAAATAAAAACCAAAACTTACTAAATAATAAAACCGCGCGCCCGAAAGGCTTCTGCCTATCTCCCACATTCCCGCTATCATTAAACCGGTAATAAAAATATAAACTAAGGCAATATTGACCGGTTTACTGCGGGTTATTTTAGGCGAATTAAAAACTATAATTGACAACAAAATAAATGAATAGATAAAAAGCAGATACTTGACGAAATAAAAATTAAATCTTTCGACTGTGAGCCAATTGATAGGAAAAAATAAAGGCCTAAAACAATTGAATGATAAACCATATATAAAATCTTGCGGCCCAAGATGGCTAATCCTTGAATCCCCTGCCACTGATCTATAT
>JAHJJA010000127.1 GCA_018822885.1 Candidatus Omnitrophota bacterium | reverse complement strand
TCAAGGATAGTTTTTCCATCATCGGCTACTGTGGCAAAATTTGCCCTAAAAGCCAGATCCCCTTCATTGACAGTCAGGCCTCTGGCAAAACACTCTAAGGGCCCTCGCCCAGTGTAATATTCTTGCGCGTCATAGCCTAAAAGGTTAATCACGGCTACGTCTGACTGCGGGATGACTCCTCTGCCCGACGGATAGGCCACTCCTGTTTTGCCCTTTTGAGCAAGCCTGTCCATATTAGGAGTCAGGGCTGACTCAAGCGGAGTCTTATCGCCCAATTCTTTTATAGGAGAATCACCCAAACCATCAAGCACAATGTATAATATTTTTTTCATAAAAATATTTTTTGCGCATTAAAAAGTAAACCCCGTTAGGAATTTTACTTCTCTAACGGGGCAAACTTTTTATTTTTAAGCCTTATTTTCTCTTTTTAACACTTAGAGTAACCGCAGGCATGACACTTGACACAACCCTCCTCATGCCTAAGAGCTCCGCCGCAATCAGGACAGACCCCTACGATATCACCGCGGCTTCCGGAATCTCCGATCTCCTTGCCTTCATCTTCATGAGAGTGCTTCATCGGTATTTGTCCTGCCGCTTCCACCCCGACTTCCTGAGGTTGGATATTGACCAGCCTTTTCTCGACTACCCTAGCAATTGCATCAGCGCAAGAAAAGATCCTTTGCCCCTTTTCCCATGAAGGGCTCGGGCAGCGTATGTTACGCAGCTGCTCAATGATCGCCTTTACTTCGATGCCGGAGCGAAAACCTAAAGAGACAAGGCGGCCGATCGCCTCAAGCTGAGACGCGGCACACCCTCCTGCTTTTCCCATCTGGGTAAAAAGTTCAAAAGGTTTTCCGTTCTCATCGACATTTATAGTGATATAAAGATTGCCGCAGCCGGTTGAGACCTTAGTCGTAGTCCCGATAATGACCTCGGGCCTGGGCCTTGGGACGATTTCCTTCTTAGGCTCGGACGCCTTTTGCTCTGCCTTGTGAGAGCCAGGAGTCCCGACATTTAAAACCTGCTCCTCGCGGCTTTTGTCGCGATAAATAGTGATCCCCTTACAGCCTAATTCATAAGCTAAAATGTAACTCTTTCGCACATCCTCAATTGTTGCTTCATTAGGGAAATTAATCGTCTTTGAGGTAGCATTGTTCACATATTTCTGGAACGCGGCCTGCATCCTCACATGCCACTCAGGCGAAATATCATGAGAGGTGACAAAGACCCTTTTTACATCCTCGGGGATCCCTTCGATATCGCGCAGAGAGGCTGTTTCAGCGATCTTTTCCATCAACTTTCTGCTGTAAAAGCCTCTTTCCTTGGCGATCTTTTCAAATAAAGGATCTACTTCTACCAGCTTATCATTATCCATGACATTGCGGTAATAAGAAATGGCAAACAACGGCTCTATCCCCGAAGAGCAGGGCCCGGCGATAATACTAATCGTTCCGGTAGGAGCGATTGTAGTAAGAGTAGCATTGCGCATACGGGTAGTGTTATCTTTTTTATCATAGATACTGCCTTTAAAAGCAGGAAATACTCCCTTGTGCCTGCCTAACTCCAGGGATTTTTTTGTCGCCTCATCCAGGATAAAGGACATTACCTTTTCCGCCAAGGCCACGGCCTCATCGCTATTATAAGGTATACCAAGCAGTATTAACAATGATGCCCATCCCATGACACCTAAGCCGATCTTACGTGTCTGTTTTGTAGCCTTCTCTATTTCAGGCAGAGGAAATTTGTTTACATCGATCAAATTATCAAGGAAATGCACGGCTAAATGCGTTACCGTCTTCAATCTATCCCAGTCAATATCCGGCTTGCCGCCTGTATTTTTAGAGAACGCCGCTAGATTTATCGAACCCAGATCGCAGGATTCATAAGGCAAGAGTACCTGTTCACCGCAGGGATTAGTGGACTCGTAGTTTCCTAATTTTGGCGTAGGATTGAACTCATTCATCCGGTCGATAAAAACAATCCCAGGTTCTCCGTTTTTATGCGCCTGCTTCACGATCAATTCAAAAACATCTTTGGTATTAAGACGGCCGGTGGCCTTATGGCTACGGGGATCTATCAAATCATAATCTTCGCCTTTTTGCAGTTTCTTCATAAAATCTTCAGTGATGGCCACGGATATATTAAAATTGGTGATGTGCTTATCCGATTCCTTGCAACGGATAAACTCTAAAATATCCGGATGATCCACCCTTAAGATCCCCATATTGGCGCCGCGGCGCGTTCCGCCCTGCTTCACCGCTTCGGTAGCAGCGTCGTAAACCTTCATAAAGGAAACCGGTCCCGATGCTACGCCGCCGGTAGTTTTTACTACAGCGCTTTTTGGCCTAAGGCGAGAAAATGAAAATCCTGTTCCTCCGCCGGACTTATGGATCATCGCGGTTGCCTTGAGGCTCTCAAAAATAGATTCCATAGAATCGTCTATCGGAAGGACAAAACAGGCGGATAATTGGCCAAGCTCTTTTCCCGCGTTCATCAGGCACGGTGAATTAGGTAAGAATTCAAGCGCCGTTATAATGCGATAAAAAGCATCCTCCAGAGTTTTCACCTCATACTCCACTTTACCATATGCCTTATCTGCGATGGCAATGGCGTGGGCCACGCGGTGAAAAAGCCCCTCGGGCGTTTCTATCACCTTGCCCTGTTCATCCTTCTTAAGGTATCTTCTCTCTAATACCTTAAGCGCGTTCTCCGATAACTTTAATTCCATGTTTACCTCCGCATTCCTTCTTGTGCCCTAACCGCGCAAGAAAATATTTTTTTATTAACCCCTGATAAAAGTATACTGCAACAGGATTATCCTGTCAATAACAAAATACAATATATTGTGGATTTTAGGATTCCTTATACAACTAATTGTGCTTGCCCTGCCCCTGTGCGCAAGAAGTAGAAATAGGGGGCGGGGTTAAGCGACCTTTTGGCAGGACTCTCTGATTACTAATTCCGTCGGAAGCAAAACCTTTTTTACCTTTGCCTTTTTCTTGGGATCGAGAATTGCGTTTAACTCCTTGACACTTTCCTCCGCCATTTTTATCAACGGCTGCCTTACTGTTGTCAAAGCTACAGGGCCGTACAATCCGGAGGGGTTATCATCAAAACCTACAATAGAAAGATCCTTCGGTATGTTTTTACCCGTTTCCCTCGCCACTGCCATCACCTCTAAGGCCATAGCGTCAGAGGCGACAAAAACAGCCGTGGCGGGATCCTGCATCTTGAGCAGGTCTTCGGCGGCCTGGCGCGCCTGGCCGCGCGAATAATCCGTTTTAAAAACATACCTTTCTTGGAACTCGATATTGTTTTTCTTTAGCGCGCGTTTATAGCCTTCAAAACGCTTCGCTGCTGCCTGCGTTACAAAATCTCCGGTTAGATGAGCGATCTTTCTGTGGCCGAGGCTTACCAGATAATTCACTACCGCCTCTGCGCCGCCTGCGTTATCCACCGCTATGCAAGAAACATCCAGGTCATCGACATAATTATTTATCACGACACTCGGGATACCCTGAGCCAAAGCCTCTTCTAATTGATGGCGGTTTCCGATAATATCCGCAAATATTATGCCGCTTGCGCCTTTTAAACTAAGCGGCAGGCGCGCGTCAGTCAAATGCAGCAAAAGATCAAGCTTGAGCACCTCGCACATCGTCCCGACACCACGTATTAATTCCAAGGCGTAGAAAGAGTAAAACACCCCTTCATAACGGGGGATCACCAGCGCCACCACATTGCTTTTACCTGTGGCAAGCCTCTGGGCAAAAATAGAGGGCTGGAATTTTAATTCTTTGATTACACTTAAGACCTTGGCCTTGTTTTTTTCTTTTACCGACGGGATTTTGTTGATCACGCGGGAAACCGTGGTTATAGAAACTCCGGCGAGCCTTGCTACATCTTCAATAGAAACATTCTTGGAGGGATTTTTCTTGGTACGCATTTGTTATCCAGTCATTGCGAGGAGCCCTGAGCCTATCGAAGGGCGACGAAGCAATCTTAGTTTCGGATTTATTTTAAATTATCCCCGATCTTGATCGGAGAAAGTTCTTTTTTGATATCGCAGGCCGCGACTGTCTTGCTGACTTTGATCGCTTCGACTAAAGCGATCTTATCGCTGCCGCGGACGACCTGAAAGGCATCCCCTATTTTTATTCCTGAATCCTTACCCAGATTAATGATCACAAAGTTATTATCCCTGTTCACGGCTAAGACCCTGCCGCCTGATGCCAAAGAATCATCCTGGTCCCCGGAAGGAGGACGCACTACTATAGCAGGCAGCTCAACAGAATCTTTTTTGGCTGTGCCTTGAGCGGACTCTGCTTTTGGCTGAACGCTGCCGTTGCGTATCCCCTCCAGCTCCTGCTGCAGGTTGCCTATATCAGAGATCTTTCCGGAGAGCATCGTCTCCATCTCGGACATCCTGTTCTCAAGAGTATTTTTCTCATCCTGGATATCCTTGGCCCTTCTCTCAAGATTAACTTTTCTACTGTTCAAGGCCTTTACTTCGCGGCTCAACATATCATTCTGAACCTTTAGTATCTTAAGGTTATCCTGGATCTTAGACTTATCATTCTTTTCTCTTACTAATTCTTGCGCGATGCTGTCCATTAATTTCTGATTATAAGCGATCTGACGCTTCAGATCATCATTATCCCGTTTGATATTATTAAGATCGAGCTCAAGAGAACTCTTATCTCTTTGCAGTTCTTCATTGTTGATCTGAATGGATTTTAATTCCTTGCGCGCTGCTTCAAGCTGCATCTCAAGGTCAGTCTTGGCTTTTAAGATCCCCGCCCAGTAAGGATCTGAATCGCTCCCCACAACATAGCTTGTCGCGGCTGGGGCTACTGCCTGCTTAGGCGGCTGCTCCCTCTGCTGTTTCTGTAATGTCTTTATCCGTTCAACCAGCTCATCCTTGGCGCGGTTTACCAACTCGTATCTTCTATCAAGATCAACCTTATCCTGCCTGAGCCTGTCGATCTCCCTGCTTAATGAACTCTGCTGGTCCTTGGCGCGCCTTATATCCTTGTTTGCCTGATCGAGGCTGGCGCTAAGAGTTTTCTTTTCCTCGCTCAACTCATCTACCTGTTTCTGCAAAGCCTGCTTTCCGCCTAAGGCCGAAATAAAAAGGACAAGAAATACTAACGCTACTCCGGCCACTCCTATGATTACGAATTTTAATTTTCCTTCCATCAGCCCTCCTTCATTACCACAATCTGGCAAAAAGTTTTTGCATGACAAGACTAGAAGCGCCCAAGGCCACCGCGTTTTCCCTTAATTGAGAATAAAGTATCTTTAAATTCTCTGTCGACTCGCGAAAAGCCCAATCTTTTACAGTAAAATTAACCGTCTTTAAGAAATCTTCTCCTGCTTCCTCAAGCCCGCCGCCGATGACGACGACCTGTGGATTAAGGATATTCACTAAATAAGCTATTTTGATGCCGAGCCTTTTTGCAGCACTTTCAAGCGCCCCTTGCGCTAATTCATCTTTTGCGCGGGCGGCGATAAAGACGCTTTTTAAATCCACGTTGTCAATATTGCTTGAGGTCAATTTAAAAAACTTATCCGCCTTCTCCTTGTCGGCGCCAAGACGTTTCTTCATATCTGCTACGATTCCTAAATCGATCTCCCAGCGCTTAATAAAACAGTCATTACCAAAACCACAATTAAAAAGGTCCTGCTCTTTATAATTATAAACAGATATCTCCCCGGCGTATCCGCTTGAGCCCCGGTATACTTCTCCGTTGATCATTATCCCGCAGCCTACCCCTGAAAACATATAAATAGCGTTTTTAAAACCGCGGTCTATATCAAACCAATGCTCTCCGAAACAGGCAGCAGTAGCGTCATTCTCAATAAGCGTAGAGAGATTAAATTCCCTCTCTATCAGTTCTTTAAGAGGAAGGTCCACTGAAGCGTAAGTATAATAATGGTCCATCTTCTGCGGCCAGTGTATTGAACCATCCTGTTTATTGATAAGCCCCGCGATCCCGACACCTATGCCTAAAATATTTGTGGAGTAGTCTTTTGAACGGCGTAAGATCTCCCGCACGATCTCTAGAAGCGCCTCGGAGATCTCCTTCACTGATGCCCGGGGGCGTGCGACTTGAGTCTTGGTGATAATATTGCCTTTCAGGTCCACCAGGACCCCCACCATATTCATAAGATTAAGCCCGACTCCGATGACATATCCTGCCTGAGTGTTTAAATCAAGAAGTACCGGCCTTCTTCCCCCCTCGGAGACATCCAATTCCTTTTCATAGACGAGGTTTCTTTTGATAAACTCGTCAATATAATTAGAGATAGTCACGACATTTATACCCATCTCCTTAGAAATATCCGGACGACTTATCGGCCCGCGCCTTCTTAGGATCTCTAATATATCAATACTTCGTTTTTCTTTTTCGCTAAGCTCTTCTTTCTGGAAATTCAATGTGCGCATTGTGAAAAGTTTACACTTTCTCCGTGGCTATTATTAATACTTAACCTATTTATACAGCTAAACTTAGTATAAGTCAAGTAATTTTAAAACACATCTACAAAATCGATATTGCGGTCGATGATTCCGGTAGGAGAAACAACTATGAGGTTTATTTCTTTGGTCCCGGCGTCCCCATACGAGGTATTTAATGAAGCACCGGACTCTGCGGGTTTAGTTTTGCCAAGCTGGCCCGACCACAGGTATTGCAGTTCCACCTGGGTACAGCCTGCCGAACCTACCAATGCTGCGGAATTGATGTAGATCTCCTGACTTTTCTTCGCAAGATAAGGCGCGGCCTTTAACTCAAGCTTTGACATATCGGCATTTGCGAGCTCTTCTTTTAACGATAGATCGAGAAAGGTTTTTATATTATATTCCATCGGTTTATTATCATCGATCTCTTTGATCCTCTCTTTGGCCATCGCGGCTGTTTCGCCGAAGCTTGCTCCTGCCTTCTCCAATAATTTCGTATAATACTGCCTTGCCTTGGATTGATCCGCCTCCCATTGAGCGAGGAGCCCAAGCTGATATAAACTTGAGATCACCTGCGGTGTCAAAATATCCTTATTAGCTAAAGCAGTAAAATAACCCTTTCCTGTCTTTGCGTCCCTTAAAGCATAACAACTGATTATTCCTGACTTATAAACCGCCTCATCATAGTGGCTGGTCTTAGGAAAAGCTTTGACTAAAGCCGCATAGACATTCCTTGCGGCGGAGAAATCCTTCATTTTCTCTAAATTATAGGCGCGCAGATACATAAGTTCCTCATCAAGACTTCCCTCTAATCCCAGGCCCTGCATCCTATTAAATACCTTCTCGGCAAAAGACGGATCAGAGGCCCCGGAGTCTTTATAGGCAAAGTGTTTGGCTATATCAAGTAAACTCGTAAATAGCTTTTCTTTAGGAAGTGCCTTTGAGGCCTTATCAATATAAGCATCGTAGATCACTTCTGAAAGTTCAAGGTTACCTTCTTTATAAAAATTAAAGGCGATCGCCCCAAGCGTCTCATCATTGATATCCGAAGCTATTAATTTATCCGCGTAGATCTTATACAATTGCCTTGCCTTTGCCTTCTCTCCATAGGCGAAAAGCTGGTCAGCGGCATCTTTAACCACAGATAAATCGCTTGCCTCCTTGGAGTATTCTACGGCCGCATCCATTAGATCAGTCAATGACTGCTCCGTTAAATTATCCTGCTGGTCCTGATGGAACCTCCAGATAAGCAGCCGCGCGTAGACATTTATCGCCTCCTTGGCGCTCGTATTATCAACGACATTCTTTATCCCCGATGTTATCTGATCGCGATAGGTGTTGCCATTGCTGAAATATTCATCCCAATTCTGTTTTTCCTCAAGATATTTAAGCTGCTGATAACGGGTGACGGCGTTGCAATAATTTATGCAGACGGAGGCATCCTTCTTTTTATTGCTTAACGCATTTAAGAAATCGGTAAAATCTGAATATCTGTCTTCTTTAAAATAGAGGTCCTTTAATTCATCAAGAGCAAGGCAGACCTGCTCCTTTGATTTTGCCTCATCTATCTGTTTTTGCAAAGCCGCTATCTTATCGGCATCTTCGGCAAAGGAATTACCGGAAAAACATAAGGTAAAGATTATAAAGCCGCATCCTAAAACCCATGATCTTAATTTTTTATTTTTCATTTTTATTTTTTCTTTGTTGTTTTTTTACCCGGATTCTTCCAAAACTCCCTTACCACGTAGTAAGCCTTGCGCGGGACACGCTTATTAAGCCCATTCTCGGTCTCATCAGACAAGCTGACTATACCAAACCACTCTTCATTCATATTCTTATTGCCTTGCGCTTTTATATCAAAATAATAGCTGCCGTTTGACCAATTGGATTCCGTATTATGCAGGTCCCAGGATTGCGGGTCATGCTCATTATATTTCCACCACTCATCCGTCCATTCGAACATCGTTCCGCCCAGACAATTGCCGGCACCATCTTTCTTATTAGCGAGATTATCGTAGATCTGGCGCCACTGCGATTCAAGAAAAAAAGCCTGCATATTCTGATCTTCTTTACCCAAATAGGCATCATAACAATCTGCCCCAAATTCAGAGATGATCAACGGCTTATCAAAAGTCATCTTTAAGGATTTAAATAAATTCCCGAAAGTCTTGCCTCTATAAATAATGCAGGCGACCGCGTCAATATCCGGGCAATTCTCTTTGGCAAACTCTAAACCGACCAACTCTCCGTTACCCAAGGCAACTGGATGATCGGGATCTTGTTTTTTGATCTCTTTTGCCAGATCATTGACAAAAGAGTAATAAAGCTTGGCGCGCATCGCATTCTGCTTACGGGGATCGGGTTCTTTCTCCACCTCATCGCTCGTCCAGGGATTCACCCTGCCAAAACAGGAATAATTATTTTCATTGCCCAATATCCACAGCAACACCCCCGGCTCATCCTTAAAGTTATTGACCATATCAATAACTTCTTTTTTCACCCTTTCCTGAAAAGGCTTATCTCCGTAAAGCGGACAGGGATACTCCCAAAAACCAAGCCAGCTTCCAAGTATTGTCCGTATCCCGTAAAGTTTGTACAAATCACTAATAACCTGCTTGACCTCTTGCGTATTTTCATGCGCCTGATAAAGGCGGATTGTGTTTATCCCCATCTCTTTCATAAGCTTCCCATCGGCGATCCAGGGCTTAGCCGGATCAGAGAACCAATCGTATTCATGATTTTTTCCGATAGGAATAGGGTTGTAGCATACGCCTTTTATTACAAAAGGCCTGTTATTGACCACCAGCTGATAATGACAGTTTTTCAGCTGCCTGATATAAACTGCTGGTCTTTTTGCGGCAAAAACCGAGTTGACCGCAAAAATAAAAATAATAAAAAAAAGGTACAGAATTCTTCTCATTAATTTTCGTAAGTTAACCAGTGAGCGGGTTAGCCGGTTTAACGGCTTACCCGCTCACTAATTACCGATCACACTACTTATTCGTACTTGATCTCATCCAGATAGAAGGTCGCGCCTTCCGGATTGTTGTCAAGGCTCGCTGACCAACAGAAACCACCGATTATATAGGACATATCCTTGCCCTTTAAATCAATGGTGTATTGGGTCCACTCTTTGTTAAGGATCACCGGGCCGATGGATGCGCTGTCAGAATCAGAGAACTCGCCCATTATCCCGCCGACCTTGAACTCTTCGATACGCTCACCACCCTGGGCACCCTTTGCCCAAAAGGTAAGCTTTGTCGCGTTAGCCAGGTCAAACCCGCCGTCGATACTTCCCCAGTTGTTAGGAGGATTCTGCCAGAATATACCTGCCCAACGAGCGCCTTGAGATGCCTTACCGTTGTAAAGGATCTTGATGCAGGTGTCTCCCAGGTAAGGATCATCCTTTGACTTGCCGTCATATTTCAAATCGCCGTAATCGCCCATCCACCCCGAAGCGATAAAATGATTCTTCGGAGATGAACTGTCCGCGTAGACATAAAACGGCATCGCTTCCTGTTTCTTGCCCTCCGGCTTCATCGAGGTATCCGCTTCAAACTTGATATCATCCAGATAAAAAGTAGCTCCATCCGGATTCAGGTCAGCGGTAGTCACCCAATTAAAACCTCCGTTAATGTAAGAAAGGTCCTTGCCGGCCAGGTTGATTGTGTATTGTTTCCAGGTATCCGTAAGTTCGATTGGTCCGATCTCAACACTAGTTGTATCGGGGTAAGTCCCCTTGATGCCTCCGACCATGAATTTCTGGATCACCTCTCCACCTTTAGCGCCTCTTGCCCAAAAGCTAAGCTTGGTCATCCCGGTCAGATCAAAACCGCCCTTTTTGCTGCCCCAGTTGTTCGGCGGGTTCTGCCAATATACGCCAGCCCAACCGTTGTTCTGGCTTCTCTTACCGCTAAAAACAAACTCCATACAGGTTGTTCCCGAATGAGGGTTGTTCGCGGACTGATCATTCAACTTGATATCTCCGGTATCCCCCATCCATCCCGAAGGAATATAATGATTATCCCGCGCGCCTTTATCGGAATAAACAACAAACTCCTTTGGTTTATCAGCTGCACGAAGCATCGCAGGCATCGCGATCATCAATGCCGCCATTATTACCAACAGCTTTTTCATTCTAACCCCCTTTTTTGGCTCGTAGCTTTTGGCTCGTAGCTCATAACCAATAATCTTGATCCGAATCTTTATTTTTTATTTTTGATCTTCGATCTTTTCTTTTTGATCTTCTGACGCGCCTCCTTCCCCCTCCTCCTTATTAGATTGCCAGATCTTCTTATAAAATTCAAAAGACTTACGAGGGGTACGCAAAAACGGGCTTAAATTCCCATCCCCCTGCCCGCAAACGCCAAGCCACTCCTCATGCATATAGCCATCGGGAAACGGCCCTGCCCAAAGCGGCCTTGTATCATGGGCACTAGGCTCATAGGCCTTCCACCATTCATCAAGCCACTCAAAGACAACGCCTCCCAAAGAATTGCCGGCTCCTGCGGAAAATGCCATATTATTTTCAATATCCTCCCAGGAGCCTTTATGGTAATCCTCCTGCAATGCCTCTGCTTCATCAAGGGTCTTACCCTCTGCGTAAGCTCCGCAGCCAAATTCAGTGATAAACGCAGGCCTTCCGGCTTCTTCCTTGACCTGCCTCCAAAAGGAACCGAAACCATAGTTACCTCTATAGGCGTTGGCGCCAAAGATATCGATATCAGGAGCGTCCTTACCGAATTTATCTAAAAATAAAACATCTCCGTTACAGATCCCTACCGGATGATCCGGATCGATCGCCTTGATCGCAAGAGCCGCCTCATTCGCAAACTTATAAAATGCATCAGGCTCTTTGTCCGCGTTGCAGGCATAGCCATAAACATTCTCATTGCCAAGCAGCCAGAATAAAATATAAGGCTCATCCTTAAACTCCTTGACCATGCCAAGCACCGACTCCATCATCTTCTTTTTCTGCTCTTCATTATTGTAATCCGTGCCGGGATTCCACGCAGCTCCGGAACCGATTGCATATTTACCGAAGAAATCCCCCATGATCACCCTAATACCATAATTATTATACATATCCCTCAAGAGCTCTTTATTCACCTCAAAAGGCTGATGATAAACACGGATAGTATTGACCCCCATCTCCTTCATCAACGCGAAATCCCCTACAGCCGGCTCATCCTCATCCTGCAGGTTATTCTTATTCTTATCTATGAAACTTTCATAAGGCCCGTCTATCTTGCCGTTTTCGTTGAAATCATTCTCCATCCAATTTGTCATGGTGGCGTTATCGGGAGACTCCCCGACTTTAGTCGGGGCATAAGTAATACCCCTGATGACAAAAGGCTTGCCATCGACCATTAACTGCCAATCATCGTTCTTGTATTGGACAAGGCGGACTTTACCTTTGCCTAACTGCCTCTTCACTTCAATCGCCTGGCAGAGACGAATTTTATCAGATCCCTCTTTTACGCCAGCCTTCACTTTAACAAATTTACCGGGATCAGTGACTACTATATCGTTTGAAACATCATTATCAAAACCATTGATTATTTTTACGTAGGCGCCTTTAAGCTCATAGCCGATCTCCGGGTTATTGCTTAAGAGATAATTGATCTTGGCTATGGCAGCCTGGCCCACATACCAGGGAGTATGCCAATAGGTCCAGCCGTATGAACCGGGAAAATGCACGACAACCGCGTAATAACATTTAATAGCCTCTTTTATCAGTCCGGATTTCTCTAAAACAAAACCGGTATAAAATAATTTTACCCCTTGAGGCTCGGCAGCAGTGGCCCATTTTAAGAATGCCGCTTCTAAATCAGGAGACAGTAAAAAATCCCAGCAGGAACCCTCAAGGCGCTTCTCTTTGAGGGCCTTCTTAAATTCCGGGTCGCGCCTGACTGCCGAGGTATTCGGATAAACCCCTTCGCCTGCCGCCTGGATAAGGCCTGCCTGGTCTTTGACTATATATTTATAATCGCTTGTCCCGGCATTCTTAAAATCGCCGTATTTTTCATAATTAATAAACTCTTCCTTGCCGGGATCAGATAAGACAATCTTTGTGGGAAGCTGGCTTACCTTTATTTTCGCGGGCTCCTGAACAACCTCTATCGGCTTACCCTCTAATTGCGCGATGGCCTCCTTTGACGCCTTTGCCACTTGCCAATACCAGCCGCGCGGGTCCCAAGCCTGTCCAAAGGGATATTTATCCACTACCACTTTAAAGGCCTTGATCGCCTCTTCCTTCTTATCCTGATTACGATAAGACTCCCCTTGAATAAAATACGCGGTAGCGACATCATTAAGGTAAGCGACTTTTTTGATCTCATCCCCCTTAGGCAATGACTTCAAAGAGGCCTGCTGTTTATCGGCTTCATCCTTATACAGATCAATAAGCTGCTGGGTATATTGAAATGTGGCCTCAACGTCCTTCTTACCATGTGCCGCCCAGCATTTACCGATAAGCTCGCCTGAAGAAGGCTGCTCTTGGGCAAACGCAAAACTAAAAAAGCAAAACGCAAAACTAAAAGTTAGAATTTTGATCTTAATCATCATCCTACAACCGCCCCCTGGGTTACTCCCTTGACTATGTATTTCTGCATCAAGAGGTAGACTATAATAATAGGTAAAGCAGTAATAGTAAGGCCTGCCATCAATAGCGGATAGTTTGTGACAAATTCGCCCTGGAAAGTAGTCAAAGCCACCTGCAAAGGCATAAGCGGCCGGGAATCAAAAATAATCAGGGCCAAAACGTATTCATTCCAGACATTGAGCGCGTTAAAAACCACGACCACCGCTAAAACCGGTTTGGCCAAAGGTAAAGCCACATGCCACCAGATCCCAAGTTTTGAACAGCCGTCAATGCGGGCGGCATCCTCTAACTCCTTCGGCATCTTGTCAAAAAAGGTCTTAAGCAGGAATATGCTTGTTGAGAGCCCGACATTTATCATGCATAAAATATAGCCGGGCGCGGTATTTCTTAAATGCAATTTATTTAAAAGTACATACAAAGGAACAAAACTTCCTGGGATCGGGATCATCATCGCCGCCATAAACATATAGAACATGATATTTTTCCCGGGAAATTGCAGGCGCGAAAAACCATAGGCGGCCATTGAGGCGATAATAATAATACCTACGACTACCGAAACAGTATAAGCTATGCTATTAATAAAATACCTGCCGAAGCCACCCTCCATCCAAGCGCGATAGTAATTCTCGAAATGATATACCTTGGGCAGCAGAGACATATCTTTAAAGATCACATCCTGCGATTTTAAGCTCGAGGCTATCATCCATAGAAGAGGAAAAATACAGGTAAGGGCAACGCTTAATAAAAATGCGTGGATCACCACATTCACAGCTACCTTCTTGGCCTTATAATAAGCAGATGTCTTCATCTCTATCCTTTATATTTCTTTGAAAAACGATATTGAATAAACGATATCGCCATTAGAATAACGCCGAAACTTATCCCTTGCGCGCAGGCGTAACCAAATCTGGATGAGCCGCGCATAGAAGCCAATATCCTTAAGACAGGGACCTGCGTGTGATATGCAGGGCCGCCGCCTGTCATGGCGATTATCAATACGAACGCCTGCATCGTGCCTAAAATAGTAAGGATCCCGACCAGCACCGCTACCGGTATCATCAAGGGCACGGTGATCTTTCTGAATGCCTGCCAGGCATTTGCCCCGTCCACGCGCGCGGCTTCGTAAAGTTCGCGTGGTATAGTCTGCAAACCGGCCAGAAAGATCAAGAAGCCCCAGCCAAAACCCTTCCAGCAATGCACGACCGCGACCGCTGTAAGTGCTGTCTGCGGATCGGAAAGCCAATTTCTGGTCAACTGCGGCAGGCCTATCGCGCCAAGCCAATGATTAAGCAAGCCGTAATTCCCGTCCAGGATCCACTGCCAGACTAAACCTACGACCACTTCCGAGAGGACCGGAGGAATAAAGAAGATCACACGGTAAAAATTCTTTGCGCGGATCTCTCTGTCACAAGCCCAAGCCAGCAAAAACGCCACGACATTCTGCAATGTAAGCGCTATTAAAGTGATGTAGCCGGCGTTGCCCATGGACTGCCACCAGATCTTATCAAAAAGGATCTCTTTGAAATTACCCAAGCCTACAAAGGTCTTGGTAGGGAGTATGCCATCCCACTCAAAAAGCCCCAATTGAAAAACCCAGATAAAAGGAATGACATAAAAAATCATGAAAATCGTTACTGCGGGCAGGACAAAAACATAATTTTCTAACGTAGATTTTATGCGCATTTTTGTTTTCCGGTTAACAACGTAAGTCTATGACCTGCTGCCTACCGCCTATTGCCTAAATTATCTCGACCTTTTCTTAGCCAGTTCCCGTTCCTTAATTTTCTGTACTTCGGCAGCTACCTGTTCCGGGGTCTTCTCTCCGATGATTATAGATTGTATACCTTTATCAAAGGCCTCGATCACAGGAGAAAATTCAGACACCCCCCAGACATTCGGATGTGTCGCGTTATCCATAGCCTTAGCAAAACTTGCTAAAATATCCGGGATCTTATTCAAGCAATTCTTATTCGCCGGAAGGTTATTGGTGATTTCGGCTAAATAAGCCTGCTGGTCGCGGTCAGTAAGCCACTGCAGGAATTTGACTGCCTCTTCTTTATTTTTAGAGCGTCCGTTTACCATGAAAGATGACCCTGCCCCGCCCCAGATAGCCATCGGATTCTGCTCCGATGCCTTAGGCGGAAGCATGCCGGCATAATCAAGATCCGGGTTCATCCCCTTATAGACATTGACACACCAGGAGCCGTTAAAAGCAAAAACCGCCTTGTCATTCGCGAAAAGCTGCTCGGCGGTTTTATTGATCATCGTCACCAGGCCATTGGCCAAGACTCCTGATTCCTGCATCTGCTTAAAAAGGCCCAGGACCTTTATCCAGTCAGGGTCGGTATAAGCAACCTCGCCTTTTATAGTAGCCAGGACCTTATCCTTTCCCATTATATTAAAAGCGTAATTACTGGCAAAGCAATCTACCATCCAGACCTCTCCCCATCCGGAGACAAGGCCCTGCATCTTGGCTTGTTTTATCTTTTGGCCCATCTCAAGCAGCTCCGCAAAGGTCTGCGGCGGCTTCTTAGGATTAAGCCCTAACTCCTTAAAAAGTTTCTTATTGTAAAGCATCTGGATCGTCATGATGTCGATCGGAGCGCCGTAAATACCAGCCTTTACGCCGTAAGAATTACCCTCAATAAATTCGTTTACCGCCAGGGCCTTCGCAAAAAAACTGTTCTTCCATGCCCCAAGGCTTTCCTCCATATAAGGAGTAAGATCTAGAATATATCCTGCCTTTATAAATGAGGAGAAATCCCGCTTCTCCCCCAATATCCCGAAAATATCCGGGAGGTTATCTCCTTGAGCGGCGGCGCGCACCTTCTGGGAATAAGCATCCGACGGAGCATAGAGCTCAAAGGTCACTTTTACGCCGGTCTTGGCTTCATATCTTTTTGCCAATTCCTGGAACGCGGCGTCCCTGTCAGTCATCCAGTGCCAGACGCTGATCGAATTTACATCTGATTTTTTTGAGGGTTGACAACCGGTTAAAAAGACGGTGAGAAAAAAGGCGCAGATCACTAAGAAAAGAAGGACAGTGAAACGTTTAGCAAACAGCCAGGACATGAATATCTCCTTTCACTTTATTTTGGTTTGTGTATGTAGAATAAGACACAATGCCCCTAACACCCTTAATGTGGATATTAGATAGGAGGACTAAAAGTTTAACATATCAAAAGGGCAAGGTCAAGTTTTTATTTGGCTTAACTTTACGCCTTTACCGACCTTAAAACCCTTGATAAACCCATTAGATCCGCCTTCTCTAAATTCACTCCCGCAAAGTATTTATTCGGCTCTACCATCTTTGACCAGACGACCTCCCCCCTGGTGTAAAGAGGATCCCCTTTATCCGGTATCTCTAGCCACATCTCAAGAGTCGTGCGCGGGGCGATCTCCTCGCTGGTGATTATACTTATCCCTTTAGCGCTTAAATCATGAGTAGTAGCGCTACCCTCTTTATTCCAGCTTTGGGATAGAAACTTCAAAGGCAAATGCACGTTGAATCTCGCGAATATCCTGCGGTCTTCCATACTCTCACCTCCTTTTTTTTCGTTATGATCCGGCAGGCTCCACCATTTTGTCCCTATTTCCTGCGGAGCGTGCTTGCGCACAAACTGGTAAATTTTCTCTTTGTCTGTATCCTTGACGCGCGTAAAATACAACCCGTAAATATTGTGTCCGTCTACGGCCCTTTGCCAGACTACCCAGGCCTCTACATCCAAAACAAACTCGGCACTTAGCTCAAAATGCAGCTCAATAAATGTGTCGCGAGGCAGTTTAACAGGTACACAAATCCTTGCGCCCATGTAGCTTATATCATTAATAGCACACTCCACAAAGTCGCTTGCCTCGTTAAGCCGCACCCGCGTCTTGTAATCCACCTGCCATCTGTTAAACCTTCGCTGTATTTGCATAATCCTCACCTCCCTTCATTATATACAACTTTGATTTTTCAACAAGTTTTGTTTATTTCTTTATCCGTGACTATCCTAACCCACCGCCTATCAATGCTTTTGCTGATTGCTAAATATCAACTTCTCTTCTTGTAAAGCACGCACAGGCGGCAGCTTAAGAACATTTTCATAGTAATCACGCAACAACTCTTTTATAACAGGCTGATCCTGGATCTTATCAATAAACCAGAGCGAAGCCGAATCCATATCTATCAATCTTCGAGACGGATAAGATTGCCCGCTACTGCCAAGCTGATCAAATTCCTCTCTGCTAACATGAACAATACAACCGCATTCAGCGATGACTGACCCGCCATATACAAAAGCAAAAAACTCATCGATCCCTAACAACCTAAGACAATCCAATTTCCAACAAAATGCATTAATCTCTTGTTCGCTAGCGCCTAAGAAAAACTCCGCATCTTTCTTTGGGACATCTCTATTAAACAAGGCGTTCAATGAAGAATGGGCCTGCTCAAAGGATAATTCCCGGCTCTGGAAGAGATAACGGATCTCCTTGATCGGATTATTATAATCGCAAATAAGATATGCCAGCATGTTAGCAGTGCCTTCGCGAAACTGCTTGTCAGATGAAGAATTTATAATATCGACCATACTGTTAAAATAATTTACTGTGAGCCTGTCATGGGGCCGGACCGTTTTGGCAGCAGGATGCCTGCCTTTAACAATCAAACCAAATGCATCTGAATAGGTTTTCCCTATCAGGTGAAAATACGAGCCAATAAAACCTGAACCACAGCTATTTGAATCCTGCTTTGGATCAGTTTCGGGGTAAAGGTGCCTGCGCTGAATTGCGTGCACTGCTTCATGAGATAAAACATACGATACAGCATAAGCCAAGTAGACATAAATAGTCTCTGTCTTAGAATCAAGAAAAGCAGCGTTGGCCTTATGCCCAACGCGCTCGCATACAGCCTGCCAATCTTTGGGTGTCTTTATCAACTCAACATTAACCCCGTTATCCCTTAGCGCTTTGATGATTTCTTTATTAAACTCTATGTCTGCAGTGCCTACAGCCAGATTCATCTGCTTCTCAAGACGGTTATATGCGATCGTCTGGCAGCCGGGTGTTAATGTCAATAAAAATGCAATAATTGAGACGGCTAACCCCAACCTACGCACGCCAATAAGTCTTGTACCGGAATTATCCATACAAACTTTTTCCCCGCCTTCATCTTCATCCTGAGCCGGCAGGCCCATCCCTGAAAGCATATGACGTTTCTGTATTATAATTTGGATTTCCTCTGCGGTTTTGGCCGGCAAATAATCAAACCCGTAACGCTTATATATTGCTTCTTGGCACTTACCCCAATGCGCCAGATCTGCCGGCTCCTCTTCAATTTTAGTCAAAGAACGGCTTATCAGGCTTCCTGCGCTTATCGCCCTGCTAAGCTCAAGGCTATATTTGTTAGCTAAGGCCTCGCCCACTGCTCCGCCGAAAAACTTCCTGCTAAACTCAAACTCTTCCAGTGCCGCGTGCATAACCTCATGCGCCAGAAAATAGGCAAACAAAGCAGGGCCGCACGAACAAGTTTCTTCATAAAATTGCGCGTTATAAACTAACACACCGTCGCACCTCAAGCCGGATGACTCCGCGTATTTTACATAGATAATCTCCCCCAGAAGATAATCAGCTAAGACAAAGGTCTCAGGCACATTCCTATATAATAACTCTACTGCCTCCCTTAATAATCCGGGTTCAGGATGGCTAAAGCTCACTGCTATCTTCTCCTGATAAAACATTTCTACGTTATTTTCATCCGGCAATGCCCTTAACTTTCTTCGCGCGGAATATCTGTCTTTTGAACAGGCAAATAATTTAAACCAGCCAAAAATCATCCGATTCATTTCTCCTAGATTCTCTGCCGCCAACAATCTTTTTAACCGCCTTGGTGCAGCCTTAAGAAGCAGGCGGTATTCTTTGGTTTTCAATTTAGAAAACTCATCATTATCCGGGTAGCTTCTCGTTACCCTATTGCCAGAAGGCATAGGGGTTAGCTCAGAACTGTTTATCAGGGACGTTTTCCTTCCTAAAGCAGGGACGTTTTCCAAATCAAAGCGAAGAGTGTCCCCTTGCCGAATACAATCCTGCTCATCCATGCCTCGCAAAACAAAACCCGGCCCTAATTTCTCCACACGAAGAAACTCTTTCAAACCATTAGCAAAATCGTCAGCGCTTACGATCTCTCTATCTAATCCCAGTATAGCTACGGAGCCGAATGCACAGAATACATAAGTACGCGTAGTCGCATTTCTTAGAGCCCTCAAAAATCTCAACTTGGAATCGATATGCAGATAATCCAGGACCATATTGATCATCACAATATCTGATCTTAAGGCCCTGTCCAAAATTTTAGAACCCGAGACATCGCCGCGCATAAACTCTATGCATTCTCTGACACAAGGCAGGCGCAGGTTGACCCAATCCGTTTTTTCCTGCCAGCCATCCTGATCATCTCCGCACCGCGCAAAGGAAAAGCCCCTTTTAATATTTTGTTTTGCAGCAAGCAAAACCGTAAAACATTTATCCACCGCGTAAACTTTTAATATCAAGTTTTTACCGAATTCTAAACACCACTCCGGATGGTTTATAATCTCATCATAAATCACTGCGGCTAAAGAAGCAGGTTCTTCACCGCTGCTGCAGCCAAGGCTCCAGGCCTCAAGCTTAACAGGATCCTGCCCTTGCTCTTTTTTAGCTTTGATTAAATCAGGAAGGATGTTTCTTATATACTCATACTGATCTTCAAATCTTAAAGACAATGTGGTGTGATCCATAAAAAACTTGTCCAGAGATATAATCACAAAGGAAAAGATTGACTTTAGCAACTTCTCAATAACCGAGCTAATCGCAACAAAAATTGGCAAAACCAACAAAAACCCAACAAGCTCAATGGGAACAAAATAATTTACCCTGCGGTTATTAGAAAACTTGGTATGCGGCGCGCACACAATCGATACATCGAATTTTCGAGGCAGATGAGCATTGACTATGATCTTTCCTTTTTGTATCCTGCCCTGGTTTAGCCGACGGTATCGCTCAATCAAGCGTTCCCAAAAAGACTTAGCGCTTTTTTTCTGCCTGACCAGAAAATCGATCTTTCTGGCGCTGGAAACCTCAAGCTCTTCATCAACATAATTAAGAAAGGCCCTCCACAATAACTTTGCATGCCCGAGCTTTCTGTGGCCGCGCTTGGTATAAATATAATCTATGGCCATCTGACTTTGGCTTCTGAATCTTAATTCCAGAAAAGCGGTTATTTTTTCGCCTTCAAATAGGACCAGCCTTTCTGACCTACCAATCTTACCCATGGGTGAATGAGAATCCAAAGAAGAAACATTCGTATTTTCTATGAAATGCGCATATTCTTGTCTTGGCCGAATAGAATGGCTCTCTATTTTCTTGGCCAAGGTATAAAAATCAATAAAGGCCCCGCCCTCTTCTTCGTCCAAATCTGAATATCTAGCAATTCTAATCAAAGCATTTTTACCCTGCCTGTTTCTTATACAAACAAGAGGCGCGGCGGCAAGACAAAATGCTGCGCCAGCTACAGGGACTGTCCCTAACCCAATTACACCTACGAGGTGTGTAAAGATTGCAGGAAGGGAAACAAACCAGTGGAGTAAAATCTGAATAAAAGCGGTGATCTGCGGCCAAAAAGCAACTACCAACAAGAATAAAAAGGCGCTCAATCCTATCAGAGCAGGAAGATAATTATGTTTTAATTGCTTTTTAATAAATTCATCTGTATTTATTGTTAAAGTATAATCCCCTGCGATCGCCAGCGGCTCTTCTGCTCCATCCATCACTATAGAAGCAAAACTTATTAAACTATAGGCACCGGAAATATTTGCTGCCTTGGCAATACGGCTCTTTTCGCTGGCTTCAATGTTAACTGTAATATCCGGCTTCTGGAATACGCTTATGCCTCCAAAACTCTCTGAAGCAAAAAATCCCTCCACAATAATTATTCTCTTAAGCGTGCCTTTATCTGCAATCAACTTGTTAAATGCCTCTTGCCTTGCTTTAAGAGTCCAGTTGAGATTATGGATCCTATCCTGATGGATAACTAAGATTTCATTTTTCTTCGCACCGGCAAAACGATTTTTCAATATCTTTGCAATTTGAGTCTTATTTGCTCCACGCTGGCCAGTAAGCGCAATAACCACTCTTTCTTTTTCGCTAAGTAATTTCACCGCTATCCCTTCAAGTTCCACTAGATTCAGGAACGGTATAGCAAGACCGTTTCCTTTTAACTTCATCCCCGCCGCAAGCGGCCCTTCGACTCCGCTCAGGGCAGGCGCCATGGCGCAACTTGCGCCCATCGCCACCACACTGCCGGCTGCCATGCCGCCTGTGTCAAACAGATAATCCAGCGCCATTCCAGCGATTAGCAATAATATAGGCAAAACAGAACCGGGGATGGCATCTCCCGGAACTTTCCCCTTTTCCGGCATGCGGTACAGATTCTCAAACATAACAGGCAACCTTGAAAATTCTTTTTTTCTCATCCTCTGTTCTACTAATTCCAGATGAGGAACTCTTATTTCAGGATAATGGTTCCGAATAATTAAATTGAAGGGGCTCTTAAATTCATACTGAGCAATTTCTGTCTGTTTGTTAAGGAGCGAAAAGAATTCTTCATTAGACATGTTTTCAAAAGTTACAGAAGGCATCCCGGCAATAACTGCAACTCCGTCTTTTTTAAGATTGTCTTTTATAATTCTTATTAATCCTGTTTGGTCACTAAAATATTCTAGTGTCGCGGTTGTAACCATAATAATATCGAATCCATTTACACCAGCCACCTCTTTAAGATCAAGCCCCGCGCTCAGATCGCGGATAATTACATTGCGATGGAAGTAATCCAAATACGCCCTCACCGATGCCTCTTCGGCGCTTTTACCCACCCACAATTCCCGAATACACTGCACGGTTTGGGTAACCGGTAAGCTTAAGCGTTCTTTATTAACAAGAAAAAGGTTTATACTATCAAGATACTCATGATAAAGTAATCTGAAATCAAAACCGCAGAGTAATCCCGCCCCGATAATCAAAATTTCTACTTTTCTACCTTCATTTCCTGCAAGAACTACTTTCTCTAAAATAGCCTCAGTCACAATATGGCCGATTTCTTCTTCATCATGGCTATCGTAGAGTGAACGGGTGATGTTGTCCGGATATATATACGGATTTATAGTCGGGTAATCGCCGAATATCTTGACAAAATGAATCGGATGGGTATGGGCCTGGCTAAACCACTCATTTCCCGCATCACTTCTTCCTATGCGTACACCTGCATAGCGAATAAAGGCTCTAACGACTTTTATTTTATTTTCCTCATGAAATAAATCATCTGTTAGAGGCTCATCAAGATAAATGGTTTCTTCAGCTGCAATCTCCTTTAGCGAATTAATAATCTCGGGATCATCTCTGCTTAATTTCTGAGCGTCGTTTAAAACCTGCAAAACATAAGCTCGTTCATCATCGCTTAACTTGCTAACTAGTACAGGCGCCATGGCGCAGACGAGACCTAAGCCCGGCGCGCCGAGGCTGGTTGTCAGAATTTCAAGGCCAGCGATTCCGGCGATGGCTAAGAGCAGAGATACCGCATCTGGAGGCAAATACTTATTTTTCTTAGAGCGGCGAGAAGCAGGCGAAGCTTGAACGCTACCATCTTCCTCTTGGGCGGCGAGCGAGTCTATTTCAGCCCAGAACTGGCCTTCTAAATTTTCGAGATCTCCTATTACAACCGAAGCCGCTCCGGGAAAGACTGGGCCGGATCTTTCTTCCAGGACCTTTTTCACTCCCTCTGCGATAAGAAGCGACTTTATCAGCATCCCAGCGCTGGAGACAACCTGATAGCCAAAGCGCTCCGCGGCAAGAAGTATGCGGTGGACCTTAGGGAACATGCTTTCCCCTTCTCTATTGAAACGCAGGATCGAGACAACTTCAGCCTTAAAATTTATCGAATCAGGCTTTGCCAGCGGCCCGCTATCAGCGTATTTCTGCACAAAATCAAAAATATCAGCCACTATACCTGAATAAGGCGTTTTGATTTTGAGGCCGCTTGCTTCGGCGGCATAAACTGCCCTATCTACCTTAATATAAGGCTGCTTATCCTCGCCCATACCTCCAGGCTCTTGCGCAAGGATTCCCCTTACTCTTTTGATCAATGCAGAGCGGTCATAATCAGCTTCCTCTTTACCATGATCTTCTAAAAAGTCAACCACTCTGGCCTCTGCATCTGGAGACCTGCATAATGTTCTTAATGGCTCATCAAAATCAGATGTATATTCTATATGTTCCACCACCTTCTTTGGTAAACCCGCTGGAGCTTCTTTTGGTTCATTAGAACTTGCCTGGCTAACCCAATTTCCAAACGCTATCAGCGCCTTATCAACAGCCTTTGATGAAAGAAAGGCCGCGGCCATTTTTAATCCAGTGGCCTTCACCACACTCTTCTTATTACCCTGAATAATACGAATGGTTAAATTTATAAGATCTTTTCTTAATCCGACGGATAGCTCTCCTATCTGGCCAAAATCGAACAAGGCCACCTCTTGAGTATTTTCGTTGTAAAAGATATTGCCCGGATGCGGATCAGAATGAAAAGCCCCCTGCATCGCCTGCATGGCTATAGCAGGCAATAATTTCCCAGCCATCTTTCTTCTTAAAGCCGGGTCAGTCAAATCCGTAACCTTTGTCCCCTCGACAAAACTCATAACCAGGATATCTTGTTTGGTCAATTCATCGTATATCTTCGGCGCGACAAACCCGGCAGGATAACAACTGACCAACGTTCTAGCCTGCGCTGCCTCTACCTGCATATCCATTTCCCGCCTGACTGACCGCTCAAACTCCTCAAACAACCTGATAGGAGACATCCTGATAGTCTCATCTCCTGAAAACTCATCTTTTCTTTTCTCAAGCTCCGCGAAAACCTCTCCTATCCTGCTTAATCCTTTAAGCACTCTTGCCTTCTTGGAAGGAGTAACTACTTTGAGTACGATTTTTTTGCCATAGCGCCTATTTGCAACCACGGTATCAGCTACTGTCCCCACCTTCAACCGCCTGAAATATGGCTTAGCCAGATCAGCGCCATCAACAGTATCAAATACGCTTGCCAGATCTTCCCCAAACGCTGACCTGACCACTGCGATGACCTCCGCGTCATCAGCAGGGGTGCCGGAATCCTGAAATACTTCAAATGCCTCACGGAATCCTTCCGGCAACATACCTTTCCTGACACTTAGGAATTGCCCGGCCTTTTCAATCCCGGCGGCCTTAAAAAACTCTACGTACGGCTGGGCGGCGATCCATTGCATGAAATAATCAACTTGCTCCGGGTAGCCCTTGCGTTTTAGAAATCTTTCAAGGCCCCGAGGAGATGGCCTCTCAATAGGGTTATTTTCATGTTCATGGACTATTTCGGCAAAACCCCTGTCACATAGATACTGCTTGGCTAGTTCATATCCCCTGCCGTTTACATTATTTTCCACATCATCCCGCAGAGCCTTATTATTATCGAACTCTTTTAGGACCTTTTCTTGATCCGCGGGTGGAAGCCTTATGAAAAATTCCTCTATAAAGAAATGCGCTAGCTTTGGAAGATCACTGATATGAACTTTGAAATCAATCAAGACAAGAGCTCTCTTTGCTGCTGCGGCTGCCGGGCAGGCTTCAGTTTTTGAAATCTCGCCTAAAACAACATACCCCTTAGCAGCGGCCTCGTAAGTTTCAGTCCAAGTTGGCTTTCCTAAATACTCTCTTTCTACAAATGCCGCAAGTCCGCTAACAGAGTTTTCGCTTAAATGTTCAGGCGCATCTTTGGCCGCTTGAGAGAAAAGATGTATCGCGCATCCAGGATTATCTTTAAAGTCAGGCGAGCCAATCATGCTACCGGAAGCCTCAAAGAGCATTTCGGTAAACAATACTTTTCTATTTGCATCAGATATGTGCTCTCCCACATCTACTAATATATGAAGAATCATCGGGGAGAATCGTTCCGGGGCCAGGAGGAAATCCATTATCTTCTCAACTACCGCAGGAGAACCCCGTTTCATCACTCGAAACAAAGAAACGCCTGGCTCGCTTTTGCGGGGCTCATTTGGCGCTATCTTCTCGGCTTCGCTGATAATAACATCGACGGCTTCTTCTGCAGCTGGTCCTTTCGCATGGATAGCAATACCTACTAATGCTTCCCGAAGTTCCCGAAGAATAATCGTTCGAGCTTCCCAGTCCTTGCCGGCTTTCTCCACTTCCCCTAGTAAAACATTAAACTCTGCCACCAAATCTTTAGCTATCGGTTCCGGAGCCGCGCATATTGATTCTTGCGTTTTTCTCGCAGCTTCTTCATAGCGCTTACATGCTTCGTAAAATTCATTGCTTTTGGGTTTAGCGTTAAGCAGCATTCCAATCGTTTCTTTAAAATCTCTCCAGACTTCCTGCGCCCCAACCGCCGCAAGCGGCCCCGCCATGGCGCAGACGAGGCCAGCGCCCGGCGCGCCGAGACTGGTTGTCAGAATTTCAAGGCCAGCGATTCCGGCGATGGCTAAAAGTAAAGAC
>JAHJJA010000126.1 GCA_018822885.1 Candidatus Omnitrophota bacterium | reverse complement strand
CTGAGATCGAGCCTCCCGCGATCACGGTAGTTTCAACCTATCCCGGAGCCAGCCCGGACGACGTGGAAATAAAAGTAACCGAGGAATTAGAAAATCAATTAGCCACCACTCCCGGCCTTGAAAAAATAACCTCTTCGTCTTACGAAGGTGTCTCGGTTATCACTTTAAAATTCATCTGGGGCACGAATCTTGATGAAGCCTCAAACGATATCCGCGACAGGATAGAGTTAGCTAAGCGTTTCCTTCCTGACATCCCTGATGAGATGGATAATCCCTTCATATTCAAATTTAACACGGCAAATATCCCGATAATATATTTAGGCATAACTGCCAAGCAGAGCTACTCTGGACTTTATGACTTAATAGATAAAAGAGTCGGGGATGTTTTAAGGCAGCTGCCGGGTGTGGGCACTGTTCAGATACAGGGGGGAGGTTTACAGCGGCAGATAAATGTCTGGGTGGATAAGAACCGGCTTGAAGGCTATGGGTTTTCTATTATTGATATTGAAAACGCGCTCAAGCAGGAGAACGTCACTCAACCCGTCGGTAATCTAAAGACGGGCCTTACTGATTATTTGATCCGCCTGCCGGGTGAGTTTGTCAACCCTGATGAGATCAATCTGGTTATTTTAGGAAAACGCAATAATAATTTTGTCTACCTTAAAGATGTGGCGCGCGTGGAAGACGGATTTAAAGAGGTGACCAGCGAAGTACGCATCAATAAACAGCCCGGCCTTATGATGATGGTGCAGAAGCAAAGCGGCACTAACACGGTTGAGGTCGCTGACCGCGTAAAGAAGAGGCTCAAAGAAATAGAGAAAAATCTCCCTTCCGATATCAAGATGCACATTGTTTTTGATACCTCAAAAGATATTATTGATTCTGTGAACAGCCTTAAGACGTCGCTATATTTCGCGATATTCCTGGTCATCTTTGTGGTCTGGTTTTTCTTGAGGCAGTTTGCCCCCAGCATGATCATCGCCCTGACTATTCCTTTTTCACTTTTGATAGCTTTTATTTATCTGTTTCTTACGGGAAAGACAATAAATACCATCAGCCTTTCTTCGATCGCTATTGCCTCGGGGATGGTCGTGGACAACGCGATTGTCATCGTCGATAATGTCCACCGGCGCATTGAGAGGGGGAACCGCCCGAATGAAGCGGCGATTTTCGGAGCCTCAGAGATGTTTCTTTCTGTCGGGGCCTCGACTCTGACTACCGTGGTAGTTTTCATGCCCATGTTATTTATCACTGGAGTCGTGGGGATCATGTTCGGGGAATTGGCGGCGATAGTATGCGTTACCCTTTTTGCTTCCCTGTTTACGGCAGTGACATTTGCCCCCATGCTTTGCTCGAAGTGGATGGGGAAAAAGCCGGAAGCCGCAAGTAACAAGTTACAAGTTAAAACAGGGGTATTTTCTAAATTCTACGATTTTTCCGAGAAGATGTTTAAGTCATGGGAGAATTTTTACAGCCGCGCTTTGGGGTGGAGCCTTTCACACAAAAAAATAGTGCTTAGCGGATTTATTTTGGCATTCATTTCCACTATTTTTCTTACTCCTTTTGTGGGGAATGAATTTATCCCCGAGGAGGATTCCGGCGACCTGCGCATCACGGTTTATTTGCCCATAGGCACAAGGCTCGAAGAGACTGATAAGGTCGCCCGGAGGATAGAGGATATTTTTGCCAAGGATGTGCCGGAGGCAAGATTTTATTACGCGCGCAGCGGCCAGGTAACAGGTATGGGCAGGGTCATGGGCCAGGCTTCCGGCTCGCACATTATTACTGCCGGGGCAAAACTTGTTTCTAAGACAAAGCGTAAGCGCTCGGTCAATGATGTTGCGGCTGTCGTACGCGCTAAGATCAAGAATATCCCGGGCGTCTTAAAAACTGATGTGGGCACGGGCAATCCTTTGAACACTTTAATTACCGGGACAAGCGGCAAGGCTATTCAATTGGAGATCATCGGGCACCCCTTTGAAGAAACTGATGCCCTGGCGAAAAAGATCAAGGCGATCCTGGAAAAGATCCCGGGGGCAGTGGATGCCAGTATCTCCCGCGAGGCAAACCGCCCGGAGCTAAAGATAGAGGTTGACCGCGAAAAAACAGCCGTGCTGGGGTTAAACATGGAGACGGTTGCCAATACCCTGAAAACTTTTATTCAGGGTTCCAGCGCTACCAAGTACAGGGAATCCGGAAAGACATATGATATTTATGTCAGGCTTGAGGATGCTTCGCGCGCAAAGCTCGAGGATATTGAGAACCTGACGATCATCGCTCCTTTGCCTGAGGAGACTGTGGCTTTTGGCCCATTAGAAGGCTCTGAGGCATTAAAGGGCGTGACCAGAAAATCCATTAAATTAAGCAACATCGCCAGGATCTATGAAACAAGCGGCCCGGAGATCATCGAGCGTTTAAACCGCGAAAGGGTGGTAAAGGTAGAGTGCAATGCCTATAAGCGCTCTTCAGGAAAAATCGTCGAAGACCTTAAGAAAGAATTGCAGAAAGTGACTATTCCCGACGGTATAATGTTAAACTTCGGCGGGCAGGCAGAGGAGCAGAGGAAGGCGTTTAAGGATTTGCTGCTGCTATTAATATTAGGTATAATACTAGTATATATGGTCATGGCAGCGCAGTTTGAGTCATTAAGGGATCCGTTTATAGTCATGTTTGCTATCCCCTTTACCTTTATAGGGGTGATTTTGGCATTTGCGCTTACCGGGACTACTTTAAGTGTTATTACTTTTCTTGGGGTGGTCATGCTCATGGGTATTGTAGTTAATAATGCCATTGTCTTGATCAGTTATATCGCGATCCTTAGGGCGCGCGGGATGTCCTTATATGACGCGATTACAAACGGTGGCAGGGACAGGCTTAGGCCGGTTTTGATGACTACGATCACTACCTTGGTGGGCCTGTTGCCGCTGGCGCTTTCGCGCGGCGAGGGCTCGGAGATCTGGCAGCCGCTGGGCATCACTATGATCGGCGGCCTGACAGTCTCAACTTTGATTACAATGCTTTTTGTGCCAACGCTTTACGCGGTCTTTGAAACCAGGATCCCCCTTGGGGCGAGAAAGAAAGGCAGGCAGGATAGGGATGAATAAGATGCTGATGCTTGTTTACAATGAGGCCATAGATGCCGAGGTCATGGAGATGCTTGAGAAAAGCGGGATACGGAATTTTACCAAGACCAGGGGAGTCTTTGGCCGCGGCTCCTCCTCGGGCACGCATCTGGGAAATGATATCTGGCCGGGCCTGAACAACTTATTGTTTGCCGCCTGCGAAGAAAAAGAGGCAAAGTCGGCTTTTGAGGGGGTTAAGGAGTTGAGAAAAACTCTTGGTAAAGAAGGCGTTAAGGCATTTCTCCTTCCATTAGAAGCGCTCACCTAACAGTTGTAAAAAATCTGAAAAAAATCTTGACAATATCTTGAGTTATGATATTTTAAGAAGCGTTGAGTTATGCTAGCTATTTATATCACTATAAGTAAAAGGGAGGAAAAATGAAAAAAGGACTTTTTGTCTTTATACTTGGCGCGCTTTTCCTAATGTTTGCGTCTGTTGGTTTTGCTGCGGATAAGACAGTTGCGGAGTGGGGTTTTAGCGATGGGATGAATCAGGGGGATTTTGCTAAATTGTTAGTCAAGGCAACCCATGCAGAAGGATTTCTTCCGGCTGCTTCGACATTGAATAATGTGTTTAAGTTCTGGGAAGGTTTAGGAATAACTCCTCCGGGAGGGTGGAATGCGGATGGGGTCATTACCAGGGATGATGTGGTTACTATGCTTGGTATGGACGCAGAAAAAGCAAAAGACCTTACCTTTGATGATGTTGTTGAGTCTTTATTGGCGAATGTAATGGATATGTTAAGTAATAGTAGTAATGTTGAAGGGTCTTCAATCAGTCCTATCGGACCAAAGATTTAATTTAAAGAAATTCATATCCACATGGGGGGGGAAATGAAAAAAATAACTATACGAACTAATGTTTTTTTATTATCTTTACTTTTATTATCATTGGCGAATTTTGCCTTAGCAGCTGATTTAATTAAACAGCCTGTCGAAATCGGCAGGATGAGGATCAAGCCGACCTTTAAATACTCCACTTCTTTTACTCAAAATGTTGAACTTAATAGGGATCCTGATCAAAAATACAGGCTTGCTCATGATATTAAGCCGGGTATTATTGCCCAGATGCCTTTTGAAAGGGCGTATGTTGAGTCTGGATACCAGTATGAATATTTTCTAGTGAACGGTTATAAGGGGCAGGGGATGCATTCGGCAAACGGATTGATCCGCTACGATCTTTCTGAGACCGCTTCTCTTGGGCTTTCGGATAATTTTTCTACAAGCGCCCTTGATTTTACGGGAAACACGACTTTTCAATTTAACACTGCCGATATCTCTCTAGCAAAACAGTTAAATAACAGGGCTTCTACTAATCTCAGGTACGCCTATCAGACTTATAAAGGGCCAAGTAGTGATAGGTATGCCGATTATAATGATCAGGGCATTTCACTTGATATGTCTTATCGGCTTTCTCCTTTAACAACCTTGACACCGGATTTTCAGTATCATCATAGAAGGTTTAGAAATGATAATGTATATTCTGGATTAAAGGATTATGATTCTTATTCCGGTCAGATAGCGATTTCTCGTATGTTGACTTCCAGAGTTTCAGCTTCAATTAATGGAGGTTACACTCAAAGGGATTATAAGGAAGGCACTAGCGGCTCCGGTGCTCTTTATGGCGCTGGGATGAACGCGCGACTCACCAACTTTAGCCAGTTAAGTTTAAATTATCAACATGCTATATTGGATACCTTTAATCCTTTGGAGAAGAAGACGTTACAGACCGACTCTCCTTTCTTAAATAATGAAATCATCGCTTCTCAATTGCGTTCTGATTATCGTCAAGTGATTTCTGATAGGATTGTAACAAATCTAAATTATAAACTTACAGAAAAAGATATTTTTGATTTAGGTTTTACTTATTCCTGGAATTGGTCCGGTTCTTCTAATATCCTACCAGGAAGCGCAAACAATCAAGATTTAGATGAGGAGGCTTATACCATAGGATTAGGGTATAGCCGTAAAATCCTCAAGTGGGTTTCTTTAAGCGCTAGAGGAGCCTACGGTTCAAAGAAAACAAACTCCGGAAGTTATTATTATAAAGCCTTTGGCGGCGGGCTCGGCTTAGATATCGCCTTCTAAGTATATTTTCTTCGGAAAAAATCTTTTAAAAATCCTATATTTTCCCGGGTGCCTTGTTTTGGGGGAGGCAAGGTAAAGTATAGGATTTTTTTATGAAAGAGGGTAAAAATGTTTAACATAAAAAAGATTGCATTAGGGTTTGCGTTAATGCTTTTATTTAGCAATATTTGTTTTTCCGAAGATATGAGTGCGGCCGCAAAGGAAGGTTATTTAATCGGTCCGGACGATGTTTTGGATGTAGTAGTATTGAAAGATGAAAACTTGACAAAAGTAGTTACGGTCGATAGCGATGGTTGTATAACTCTGCCGTTTCTTAATAAAGTAAAAGTTTCAGAGCTTACTTCTAAGGATGCAGCGGATTTGATAGCTAAGGAGTTAAAAGACGCTAATTATTTACTTGATCCCAAAGTCACAGTTACGGTTAAGGAATACCTGGGGCAAAAAGTCATGGTTTTTGGAATGGTGAAGAAGCCCGGAGTGCATTATCTCAAAGGAAAAACCTTTGCTTTGGATTTCTTAAATCAGATTGAGAGTACCGAAGGCGCTAGCGGCAAGATGGAGATAGTCCGTAAGAATGCTTCTGGAGAAGAAGAGAAAATTAACGTTGATTTATACGCCCTATTAATGAATGGGGATTTATCTCAAAATATTCAAATCCTATCAGGGGATACAATAGTTATTTCGCGCAAAAGCACCCAGCAGCAGATTTATGTGTTGGGTGAGGTAAGAAACCCCGGGCCTTACACTATAGAAAAAGATTTAAGCGTGCTCGAAGGGCTTCGCCTTGCCGGAGGACTTACAGATTTTGCTAATAAAAGCAAGGTTAAGATAATCCGTGAAAATAACGGGAAAAAGAAAACTATTATGGTGAATTTAAGCAAGATTGGAAAAGGGGAAAAATCTGAAGATGTTGCTTTAAAAGCTGGGGATGTTTTAGTTGCGATAAAGAGCTGGTTCTAAGAGGGATTATATGGCAACTTCAAATACTGTTCAGTTATGGGATTATTGGTATTTATTAAGAAAACGTAAGCTTCTTATTCTCGCTACTATGGTGGTAGTAATGTCTATAGTAGCCTTTGTAAACATGCTTCAGAAGCCGGTTTATTCTTCTTATACTGATTTAATTGTTGAAGTAAATAATCCCACCAGAATCCTTAATACCCAGACTGCCCAGACACTTTCCCAGAATACACTCGATCCAGTTTTCTTTGATACTCAAGCTAAACTTATACAAAGTTCCTATTTTAAAGGACTGGTTGCAGAAGAACTTTTTCGAAATCGCAATGAATTGCCGGAGGCTTATCAAAATGCCCAAGTTAGTCAACTCCTAGGATTAGTCCAGCCGATTATCAATGTGCCTTCACTGATGTCGGCGAGGGTAATGAGGATTACGGTTGAGAATTTAGATCCAAAGTTAGCAGCTTATGTTGTAAATACAATAGCTAAGGTTTATATCAAGTATACACAGGAATCGCAATTTGATGCCGCAAGGCATACGATCGTGGTCTTGATGAATAAATTAGAGCAGTTGACCTCCGCGTCTCAAGTATATGGGGAAAACCATCCTATAATGATCGCAATGAGGCAGAGAAAAAAGGATCTGGAGGGGAGCTTGCTTGGAAAGACCGATGTTGCCGATCTCCACCCTCAAGTGGCCTCAAACAGCACTAAGGAAGATATTCAGTCGGATGATATCACAAAGAGCGCTGCGGCGTTCAGTCCGCAGACTGCCGAAGAAATATATCAAGTTTTGTTGAAGAAATTACAGGAATTGGATGTTACCCGCGATGTTTCGGCTTACACTGTCAGGGTGATCGAGCAGGCAAAGGCTTCCTCGAGTCCTGTAAGACCAAATAAGAGATTAAATATAATGGTCGGTATTGTCATGGGCTTAGTCATGGGAACAGGCCTGGGATTCTTTAGAGAGTATTTGGATACCACTATAAAGACGGCCGAAGAGTTAAAGAATGGATTTAATTTAGCTGTATTAGGCCTTATTCCATCAATGGATGATAAGGGACCGAAGCAACACATAGTTCCTGCGGCTTTAAATAAAAATAAACTGGTCCCGATAGAGAAAAACGAGGTAAAAGATGAGTTGGCTTTTACGGTCCATAGGCTGGCAAGCGCAGAGCAGTTGAAGGCACCTGTTGCCGAAGCCTATCGTACCTTAAGGACAAATTTACAGTTTGTGTTGGTAGATAGACCCATAAAAACTCTTTTAATCACAAGTTCTATCAGAGGAGAGGGGAAAACTACCACCAGTGTAAATTTAGGTATTATCTTGGCGCAGACTGGCAAGAGAGTTTTAATTATAGATGCGGATTTACGACGGCCACGCATTCATAAAGCATTCAAAAAAGGCAGGGATGTAGGCTTAACTAATCTTTTGCTTGGAGAGTCTTGTTTAGAAGATTTAGTCATTCCTACTGATGTAAATAACCTGACGATTCTCCCTAGCGGACCTTTGCCTCCCAATCCTGCAGAGTTAGTGGCTTCAGAACGAATGAAGAATTTGATGCGCTATGCAGAATCAAAATATGATATTGTAATTTTTGACTCTCCTCCTTTGGTTGCGGTGACCGACGCCGCCTTGTTGGCTACGGAAGTTGACGGAGTATTAATAATTGTTGAGGCAAATGCCCTACCGCGGGATTTATTGAAACAAGGCCTTGAAAGGCTGGATAATGTCAAGGCCAAAGTCTTAGGTAGCGTATTAAATAATGTCAATCTTCAAAAAGGCAGTTACTATTACTATTATTATCGTTATTACCACTACGATTATGCTTCCGCAGACAAAGCTTAAATGGTTGATCTGCATACCCATATCCTTCCCGGGATTGACGATGGCTCAGTAAGTTTTGAAGAATCAATTAAAATGTGCAGTATGGCTTATCAAGATGGCATACGCACAATTGTCGCAACGCCACACATAGGCAAATTCCCCAATACTAAAGAAATAATCTTTCAAAAAACAAAAGAGCTTAAAGAGCAACTGGTTACCAAGGGCATAATAATCGAGTTGGTTTGTGGGGCTGATTATGAATTTACGCCTGAAATCTTTGCGTTGATTGACAATAAGGCGGCGTTGACGATTAACAACTCAAGGTATATTTTATTAGATACGCCTTATTCTTTATTGCCTCCAAATATAGAAAATATCGTCGGTGTGTTGGTGGAAAAGGGTGTAATACCTATTGTTACGCATCCAGAGAGGTGCCTGCAGGTTCAGGGTAATCTGGGGATGCTCTATGGTCTTATTAGGGCAGGAGCTTTAATCCAGGTTACTGCCTCAAGCATAACCGGGAAAATGGGATCTAAGGCGGAAGAGTGCGCAACTAAGATATTAAAGAATAACCTTGCGCATATTATCGCAACAGATACTCATGGTATTGATAAACGGCCGCCGGTATTATCCGAATCCGTTGGAATCGCCTCGTCTATTATAGGTAAAGAAATGGCGCAAGCGATGGTCACCACCATCCCTCAAGCCATAATCGAAGATAAAGTAGCAAGTATCCCTGAACCAAAGAAACCCAGATAAGTAGGGACTGTCCCCGACGGGCTATTTCATTGCAAGCTAAGGGGACTTCCCTAATTCTCAAGCTATGATTACAAGCCAACACAGGGTCTGTCCCCGTAAGGATTTTTTATGTCTAATTAGGGGACTGACCCTGATTCTCAAGTTATGAACAAAAAACTAATTACAAACTTTCTCGACTACTTAAGCATAGTCATTCTTGGCGCTATTATCGCTCTCTCCCCCTGGCCCTACGGCTCCGTCGGTATATCCGCTCAATATTACATCCACCTTGCCAGTCTTTCACTTTTAGTCATTTGGCTCATTAAGCGCAATTTCTTTTCCAAAGAAATAACTTATTATTCTGCATACACGCCTTTACTTTGCTTTTTCGGCCTTGCCCTTATCTCAATATTATATTCTATTTACCGCTACGCCAGTATAATTGAAATTTTAAACTGGATTAGTTACTTAACCATTTTCTTTATTGTCTCGGATACACTAAATAACGAGAAAAGAGTTAATCTATTTCTATGGGTTATAATTTTAACCGGTCTATTTTATAGCAGCTATGGAATGCTGCAATATTACGGTTATTTGCCTTGTAAATTCTGGACTCAACCGGGGTCCCTGGCTTCACGCTATATAAATGGCGGCCCTTTTGGCGCGTATATCAATATCAATATTTTTTTGTGCCTTGGCCTTATTTTATTCAAACAGCGCATTCATATAAAAATAATTATTTTTGGTTTTTTCTTTCTTTTTGTTAGTGCTTTGATATTGAGTAATAGTCGTATTTCTTGGCTGGTGTTTGCTTTTTTGCTAATTATAGCTTTGTTTTTGTTTATGAGTCTAACTTCAGCAAAAACAAAGGGTTTTGCTCCTATCGTAATTTTTGCTATAATAATATTTTCTGCATGTTGGTATTTTGGGCCAAAAATCTGGCATCGTGTTATTATTGCTCAGACTACTCAATTTCAGAGTCTTCTCCAGCGTTTTGATGTTTGGAAGGGGACTCTAAAGATAATTTTGGCTTATCCTTTTGGCAGCGGGCTAGGCACCTTTCAATATATATACCCTGTGTTCCGTACTCATTCTGATCGTTTTGTAGTAGATTTTGCCCATAGCGATGCCTTGCAATTAGCTAGTGAATCCGGAATCGCAGCGTTAACTCTTTTTGGCTGGTTTTTGGTAAGAGTTTTTTCTGCGGTTATTAGGTCGCTAAAGGATTTGCAAAATCGTAATAAATATCTAGTTTTGGGGGTTGCTTTTGCTGTCCTTTCTTTTGTTTTACAGGGATTTATTGATTTTCCAATCCGCGTTCCTGCTAATGCAGTTTTATTTTTTGTGTGTTTGGGATTATTAACTTCGCTTGGTAAGCGGCAACACAAAATAATTTTTTCCCGGCTTTCTTCGATTTTATTGTTTTTGTTTGTAGTAGTCTGTGTTTTTATATTTTCTTGCATTTTTTTTGCAAATAAATATTATACGTGCGCCGAAAGGAACTTTAAATCTCTCAGATGGTCCGAAGCGTTTTCAAATTACAGCAAGACGATAAAGCTTATGCCGATAAAAGCAGAAAATTATTTTGGCCGAGGGCAGATTTATTTCTCAAGAGCAAAGGCTGTATTTGGCGAGAAAAGATTAAAGAATGATAGGTTTGCTGAATTTGATTTTAAAAAGGCAGTAAAGTTAAATCCTTATTATTCTTACGCTTATTTAAATTTAGCCTCGCTTTATGTAGATGAGGAAAAGCAAAAAGAGGCGCTTGCCGCTTTTAATAAAGCCATAGAAACAAACCCTACCGTGGGAGCGTTTTATTATCCATACGCCGACTACTGCCTTGAGCATGGCTTCCTCGGCGAAGCATTAGAGACTTATCGCAAATCCCTAAGCTTATTTATTAACGATGATGGTTCTTTTAGCAATCGTTATGGTACCATCCAGGGTCTATTTAGCAAGATTTACGATCATACTAGCGATTATAGCCAGCTAAAGCTGGTTATTCCAGATAAAGCGAATATCCGCTTAGAGTTTGCCTATTTTTTAGAACAGAAAAATTTGTTTCCAGAAAGTTGCTCTGAATATAATGATATTTTAACTAATTATCCGGACAATAAAATTGCAAAAGCGGCTATAGAGAGGCTTAAAGTTAAATGCCAGAAATAGGAATTAATAGGGAATTGTCTGTCGGTGAGGTTGGCGCTATACAACACCGGCGTAACGTAATTATGATTGCCGGTCTTGCCGTGGTTTTTATCGGAGCCTTCTTTTTTTCGCTTCGAGACCTTTCTCCGCTGTATACTGTGGGTGTAATCTTTTTGCTTGGTTTCTTTCTGGTAGCGTTTATCAATATCCGTATAGGATTTGTGATTGT
>JAHJJA010000125.1 GCA_018822885.1 Candidatus Omnitrophota bacterium | reverse complement strand
CCAGGTTTATCTCATCGGGACTGGCAAACTCACCCGGCAGGCGGATCAAATAATCGGTTAACCCCGTCTTTAGGTTTCCGACGGGCTGGGTGACGTTCTCCTGCTTAAGCGCGTTTTGAATATCAAGTATGGAAAATCCGTAACCTTCAAGCCGATTCTTATCCACCCAGACATTTATCTGCCGCTGCAGGCCTCCTCCTTGTATCTGGACCGTGCCCACACCCGGCAGCTGCCTTAAGACGTCCCCGACTCTTTTGTCTATAAGATCATAGAGCTCTGAGTAACTCTGTTTGGCAGTTATGCCTAAATATATTATGGGAATATTTGCTGTATTAAATTTAAATATAAAGGGATTATCCATTTCATCCGGGATATCAGGGAGTAAACGTTTGGCTAATTCTATCCTGTCACGGATATCATTTGAGGCTTCATCAAGATTCGTGCCCCAGATAAATTTTAAAGTAATCACAGAGACGCCCTCGTAAGAAGAGGAGGTTATTTTTTCAAGGCCGGGAGTGGTGGCTAACTGATTTTCTAATTCCTCGGTTACTTTTATTTCCACATCTTCTGGGCTGGCTCCGGGATAGGTTGAAACTACCGTAATCGCGGGAGGCTCGATCTCAGGCATCATATCTATACCCAAACGAGTAAGGCTATATAAGGCAAGCACCAATATCGCCAAAAAGATCATTAAGTTTGCAACAGGCCTTTTTACGCCAAATTCAGGAAGGTTCATTTATTATTCTCCTCAGCCGCTACTTTTGCGCCCTCAAAAAGCCTCTGCTGGCCCATGATCACCACGACATCCCCCTCTTTGAGCCCATCCTTTATCTCATAATAGGGCCCTTGACGGATACCTACGGCGACTTTCTTTAAGACCGCTTTATTATTCTCAACCACATAAACATAAAGGTCAGGCTCTTTGCCCATAAGCGCTTCCTTTAAAACAACAGGCACATCCTTACGCGTCTGGATCACCAGGCTCACCTTGGAGTACATACCCGACTTAAGAAGATGCCCGGGATTATCAATCGTAATCTCTATCGGGGCTGTGCGCGTAGCCAAATCCACTACCGGGCTTATCTTTGTCACCTTGCCGCTAAAAACCTCGTCGGGATAAGCGTCTACCTTGACCTTTGCCTCTTGTCCCAGCGTCACCTGAGGCAGATATTTCTCCGGGATATCCAGATTGATCTTTACCTTATCCATATTCACGACCAATGCTACTATCGTTTCAGGATTCACATTCTGTCCTATATCCACATTAATCCTGCCGACAACTCCGCTTATCGGGCTCTCCACAGGCGCTTTTTCAAATTTAAGCCCCACCTCATCGCGGTCGATGTATAAAATGGGTTCGCCTTTTTTGACGATCGCGCCATCCTCTCTTATTTTTTCAATGATCTTGCCGCTTACTTTAGGATAAACCGTTGCCTCATCCTGCGCCTTTATGTCTCCCACATAATCAAGCGCCTCATCGATATCCTCTAATTGGATCTTGGCAGCCTTTACGGGAATAGCCTGATTATTGCTTGAATTCTCCTGCGGCTTTTGCTGGCATCCGATCATGGACAACACCGCTGCTATTAAAAAAATCGAACTTGTGACTTTCATCTCATCCTCCCATTGCCTTATCAAAAGTTGCCTTGGCGACGATATAATCAAAAGCCGCCTGTTTCTTATTGAACGAGGATATCCTGTATTTTAATTCCGCGTCATCAAGATCAAGCGAACTTGTAATCCCGGAAGTCTTTTGCTTTTTGACCACAGAAAGATTATCCTGATAAAGCGCTATCTCTGACTCGGCTGTCCTGATCTGGGCGATAGCGTTTTTCAAGGATAGGTAGGCGTTTTTCAATTCCGCGGCGATATCCCTGGCTGTTTGCTCTTTTAAAAGTTGCGCCTGCTTTAAATCGACTATTGCCTGTTCCACCTTTGCCTTAGTCACCCAGCCGTCGAAAACAGGCCACGAGAAAACAAACCCCAGGGTGCTATAATCATTCCAGCCTTTTGACGAGGTAGTTGAACTTGCCCCGGTAACCGTGCCGCCGCTAGCGATTACCCCGCTGTTTGAACGGCTGAAATATTCCCATGAAGCCAATATGGTCGGACGTCCGTCAGCTTTGGCAATCTCTATCGCGCTTTTAGCGGCATTGGCCTTGGCCTCAAGCTGCCTTATCTCCGGGCGGTTTTTCATTGCTGACAAAAACGCCTCGTCATAAGCCACTTCCTCCGGCTCATAATGAAGCTGGATGCTGGGCTTTGGCCTTACTTTATCATCCAGATACAGTAGATTCTTTAACAGGACTTGCGCGGACTCAACCTGATTTAACGATGTCTCATACGCCTGTTCGACGCTTTTTAAAGACTTCTCGATATTCAAGATATCTGATTGCGAGGCCTGCCCCTCCTTGTAGCGCGCCTTAAGAAACATAAGATGCTCTTTTGTGTTATCTAATATATGCTTATTTAAATTCGAGAATTCAGTGGATAATAAAAGCGTGTAGTAAGCCTTTTTCACATTCAGGACTGTTTCGAGTTTTGTTTTGTCTAAAACCGCCTGCGCTGCCTCTAAGCCGAATTTACTGTATTTTATAGTATTAATGGTTTTACCACCCTGATAGATGATCTGTTTAAAGGTCGTCTGTGTAGTGGTCGTCGCGATATCTTTCTCGGATAACCCATGGAGCCTTGTGTAGCCTCCGTTAAAATCAAGGGACGGCCAAAGCGGGCCATAGGCCTCGGCTATTTTTTCTTTTGCTTTCTTAAGCTCCTCTGCGCTAAGCAGGACTTCGCAGTTATCCCTTAGTGCCACAGAAATCGCCTCATCCAAAGACAAAGTCACTTCCTCTGCCCTTAAGAATAAGGGAAAGAATAATAGAAATATAATTATAAATAAGGTTTTATTTTTCATTTACAAGAATATCCTTTATGTGCTTTAAAATGCGTAAATAATCTTCCCGGTCGATTCCGGATATCTTCCCGAAAATCCTAATTATCATCGAACGCCGTTGAGTATCTATCCTCTTTACCAGCTCCAAGCCTTTGGCTGTAAGCTTTACCTTTATAATACGCCTATCTGCCGAATCAAGGGCGCGAGCCACATAATGGTCCCTGACCAGCCTATCTACGATCCCGGTCATAGCCGCGGTGCTAACATGCATGAATTGCGCCAATTGGGTCATCTTGATCTCTCCATCCTTATATAAAAATTCCAAGATCAAGAACTGCGGCAAGGTAATCTTGCCCTTGTACAATTCATTCTCCTGCCGGCGGGCAAACTCTTTCATGATCACAGGCATGACTTCGCTAATCTTATCCGCAAATTCATTAAGCGTCATTCCAGACATTTTTAACCTCCTTAATAGTTAACTATATTAACTATCAACAAGACAAAGTATAATTTATCTTATGATAAAAGTCAAGAGGATTTTAGTTATTTGTATGCGGGCAAGGATTAAAACCGCAGGAAGATAAATGAGGCGGCTAAAACAAAAATAATAAACCAACCCATGATACGGGTATTGCGGAGTTCTTTTGACATTGAAACCGGCTCCATCTTCCAATTGATCAACAGATAGAACCTTCTCTGCATTTCTACGGCAAGCGCTGGTTTTAAGATGAACATCAAACCAATAGCAAAACCTAAAATCAAGACCGATAGGATCAGTAAGGTCATTTCCCCTTTCTGGCTTGCCGTCTTTTTTCAAAAACGCAAAGTAAAATCGCTAAGATTAAAGGCGCTGGCAATATCAGGGCGAGATCAAACTCTCCCCTGGATTTTAAGACATTTAAACTAATAAATAAGAAAAAAATAAACCAGATAAGTTTACGCGCAATATGCAATTTGAACCCATCGCAAAAACAGAAACCGGTGAAGAAGGTGTAGAGGGAAAGTACGACAAACTGGATAAGTAGCTTATTTTGCATTTTTTCCTCCGCCTATTTAAATAATTTCCGTAAGATTAGCAAGGAATCTTGATTCAGCCTCAAGCTGCTGCTGATTATGCTCCAATATCCTAATCAAAGAGGCCCGCATTTTTTTGTCCTTTGCAGTAATCATCTGTTTTAGGCCTTTAGAGATCTTTTTCAGAATGGTCTGGCGCGCGCGCAGGCGCCGATGGGCGAGTTCAGGTTTCAGGTATTCTAAAAAGTAGAGGCTTAGGTCAAGGCTGAATTGCGGCCGGCGAAAATCCAGAAAACTCCTGCTTAATAATTCTTCAAAACGTCTTTTTCCTTTTGGGGTCAAGGCATAAATCAGGCGCTGGGGGCGCCTGCCTTTTTTCCCGGTGTGCTTTAAAACCAGGCCCTTTTTCTCAAGGACCCTTAAAGGATAATATATCGATTTCAGTTCAACGCCTGCAAAAAGAGAGAGGATCTCGCGGATCTTCTTCTTGATCTCGTATCCGTGTTTAGGGTTTTCGCGCAACAAACCTAATAACAGCAGTTCCTGTTCGATCATTGAAAGGCGCCGATACTTCGAAACTTCTTATAACGTAATTTCAAAAGCTCATCCCTATCCAAAGCATTTAGCTCTTTTAGGTATTTATTGATCGTGTCTTTTAAGGTATTGGCTGTTTTCTCCGGTTCGCGCTGAGCGCCCCCCAAAGGCTCAGAGACCACTTCATCAATGATGCCCATTTTCAAAAGATCAGGCCCGGTAAGTTTTAAGACATTCGCCGCGTCAGGCGCCTTTGAACCGTCCTTCCAAAGAATAGCGGCGCAACCTTCAGGCGAGATCACGGAATAATAAGAGTTCTCAAAGACGCAGACTTTATCTGCTACGCCGACGCCCAATGCCCCGCCTGAACCACCCTCACCAATCACTATTGCTACAATCGGAGTCGCAATCCCCGCCATCTCCCTTAAATTAAGCGCTATCGCCTGAGACTGGCCGCGCTCCTCAGCACCTATCCCCGGATATGCTCCCGGCGTATCAATAAGGACTACTACCGGCAAATCGAATTTTTCCGCCATCTGCATTGCTCGAAGGGCCTTTCGATAGCCTTCCGGATGGGCACAGCCAAAATTGCGCCTCAAATTCTCTTTTGTATCTCGGCCTTTTTGGTGGCCGATGACCACCACCCCTTGTCCATCGATCTTGGCAAGGCCACAGATCATCGCCTTGTCATCAGAAAACAATCTGTCTCCGTGCAATTCTATAAAATCCGTCATGATCATGCCGATGTAATCCAGTGTATAGGGCCTCTGCGGATGACGGGCAAGTTGGACCCTCTGCCAAGCAGCCAGATTGCCGTAAATATCCTTTTTAAGATGCTCCAGCTTATCCTCGAGCTTTTTTACTTCGGAAGAAAGATCGATTTTTTTATCCGAGTTAAAATTCTTAAGCTCCTGGATCTTTTTCTCTAATTCCTGGATCGGTTTTTCAAAATCTAGTCCGGCCATATTAATCTACTATAGTCACTTCTGTGCCCACGGGCACGATTATATAAAGCTCCTCGACATCCGGGTTTGCCATACGAATACACCCTTGGGTCACCTGCTGGCCGAGAAACTGGGGTTCCGTAGTCCCATGGATGCCATAACCGGCAAGGTCAAAACCCATCCAACGCGTTCCCAGGATATTCTCCGGGCTCTCCGGCGGGACGACTGTACCGGCTTTAAACCAGGTTGGATTTTCTATTTTGTTTACGATCTTGAATGTGCCCAGGGGAGAGGAATTATTTTTCCCGGTAGACACAATATAGGTCTTAAACACCTGCTCGTCGCATTTAAGCATCAACGTATTCTGAGATTTATCCGCTAATATGCTAAAGGGGGCGCTCCAAACCTTGATCTTTCTGCCCGGTAAAATCACATCCCCGGACATATTATTACTTTTTTTGATCAAATCCGTGGTAGTTTTGAATTCCTTGGCGATCTTAGACAGGGTATCGCCCGGTTTGATCTCATAAAGAAGGCTATTAGGCGTAATCGTGGGCGAAAACAGAAGTTTGATATTCATATCCTCTGATTTTTTCTGCCAACTCACCACTTCTTGAGAATTAGGAAACTCGGATACGAGCTTCTGATACATTGACTTTGCCTGTAAAAGATTGCCGGTGGCCTCGAAATCCTTTGCCTGGCTTAATAAAGCGGACAGGCTTAACTGCGATTCTTTTTTTTCTTCTGAAAAAACAGGCGCGCGCGCCTTCTTTTTTAAACCCACGATGACTAAAATCAGGGCCGCGATCATGACCACGGGCACGATTATTAATAATTTATTTTTCACAAATACCCCCTTCTCTTACCTGCCAATTACCGCAATAACTACACCCAAGAAAAAACCCGCAATAACCTCAACCGGCGTATGCCCGATAAGCTCGCGCAGCCGCGCCTCCTCAAGCTTTCCTCTCCAATAGATATCTTCTGTGATCTTATTCAAGATGCGCGCCTGCTTTCCGCTGGCGCGGCGCACCCCCTGCGCGTCAAACATCACAACAATCGCAAAAGCAGCAGCCAAAGCAAAGCTGACCGCCTCAAAACCATCCTGAAATCCTATAGACGTGGCAAGGCACGACGCTCCTGCGGCATGCGATGAAGGCATCCCTCCGCTTCCTACGAACCAGCGGAAATCAAACCTCTTCTCTCTTACGATCCCTAAGATGACTTTGATCGACTGGGCGATAAACCAAGCGGATATAGTCACCAGTAAAATCTTATTTCTGATTATCTGGCTGAATATTTCACCCATGATTACTTTGTGCCGGCTGGAACAACTTCGATCTTGACCTTAGGGGGGTTATTGATTTGGCCGTCCTTAATCACGTAGCCGCGGTTACCTACGATAGTTTCCTGCTCATCGGTCTTCTGCATTATTTCTCCGGTAACCTTATAAGCCTGTTTTTTTAATTCTTTGAGCGCTTTCTTAAGCTCTTTTCCCGAGCTAAGCCTTGCTTTTAGATTTTCGTTTTCCTGAAAATATCGGGTATTTTTCTCTGCCAACTCCGCATTCTCTGATTTCAATAACGAAACATAGGTATTTAACTCGTTGATCTTCTTTTGGGCCTGGAATGATTTTATAATGCGCTGGTGCGCGGCCTTTAAATATTCCTTTAATGACGCATTACGGCTGGCAATTTTTTCATTATCCGCTTTTGCCATCTTCAATTCTTGAGATAAATTGTTCTTTGCCTGCTCCAGGACCATCGCCTGCTGTTTTACCTTGTTAAGAGAATCCAAAAGGCCTACTTTTTCTTTTACTGCGACAATATATTTTTGGGCCCCGATAATGGCAAATAGAGCCAAAACAACGATCGCGATGTTTTTGAGCATATCTTTATTCATGGTTACATATTATAGTATGCCAAAATTTAAAAAGCAAGGTTTTTTGAAATATTTTTGTTAGATTTTAGGGGTTTTTACGTCAATTGTAGGTGAAGGCGAATTAGAAAAAACAGGCCATGCCTAAGGAGGTAAAAATGTTGGCAAAAGTCCATAGTTGCGGGATTTGCGGTATTGAATCTTACCCTGTTGAAATAGAGGTCGACGTATCAAACGGCCTGCCTGCGGTGACTTTAGTAGGGCTTGCCGATACAGCGATCAGGGAAAGCAGGGAACGGGTGAAATCAGCGATAAGAAACTCCGGGTTTAGCTGGCCGCAGGAAAGAATCACCATCAGCCTTGCCCCCTCCTATATCCGTAAAGAGGGAGCTTGTTTTGATCTGGCTATTGCTATGGGAGTCCTGGCAGCTACAGAACAGATAAATGTGATGAGCCTGCAAAATTATTTTTTACTTGGGGAGCTGTCTCTGGACGGTTCCATCCGCCCGGTCAACGGCATTCTTCCGGCCAGCCTGATGATCGATAAATCGCAAATAAAAAATCTTATTGCCCCTGTGCCTAATGCCAAAGAAGCAGGAATTGTTTCAGGAATAAATGTATTTCCGGTAAAGTCACTTAGAGAAACTGTAGAACTGTTAAATTCCCCTGAATTGATCAAGCCGTATAAATTGGATTTAGAGGAACTATTTCACCGGCAATCAGCCTACGCGGTTGATTTTTCAGAGGTAAAAGGGCAATACCTGGCAAAGCGGGCCTTGGAAGTAGCGGTTGCCGGCGGGCATAACGTGGCGATGATCGGCCCTCCCGGAGGAGGAAAAACAATGCTGGCTAAACGCATACCCACGATAATGCCGGACTTGAGTTTAGAGGAGGCTCTGGAGATCACAAAGATCCACTCTGTGGCCGGCTCGCTAGCGATTAACGAAGGGGTTATCGCCAGGCGGCCTTTTCGCGCCCCGCATCACAGTATCTCAAGTGTCGCGCTCGTCGGTGGCGGCTCGATCCCTCAACCCGGAGAAATAAGCCTCTCTCATTACGGCGTTTTATTTCTGGATGAACTGCCGGAATTTAACCGCAGCTGCCTGGAAACCCTGCGCCAGCCGCTTGAGGACGGCGCCATCCGCATCAGCCGCATCATGAGCTCATTGACGTTCCCGGCGTCCTTTATGCTGGTGGCAGCAATGAACCCCTGTCCGTGCGGCTATTACACCGACCCCAAAAGAAGCTGTACCTGCGGAACTACCAAGATCCAAAATTACATGAGCAAGATATCCGGTCCGCTTTTAGACAGGATCGATATCCATATCGAGATCCCGGCGGTAAGATATAAAGAGCTGGTTGAGACAAAAGAGGCGGAAGCTTCTTGCGTTATAAAGGAGAGAATAGAAGAGGCGCGCTCGATCCAAAAGGAGCGCTTTAAGGAGGATAAGATCTTTTCCAACTCGCAAATGAATAGTAAATTGATAAAGAAATACTGCCACTTAGAAAACGAGGCCAAAGAGTTATTGAGGGTAGCGATGAATGAGCTGGGCATATCCGCAAGGGCTTATGACAAGATCTTAAAGGTGAGCCGCACGATCGCGGACTTAGCGAAAGAAAAAATTATCTTAGCGGGCCATGTTGCCGAAGCGGTGCAGTACAGAAGTTTGGATAGGCAATGGTAAGAAACTCTATTTATGAAATACTTCTTTAAGTATGGTGTTAGCGATGTTTTCTGCAAGAAGGCGGTTACCCTTTTCTGTACAATGGCCGAAGTCGCCGCCGAATATATCAACGAAATATACTCGATAGTTGGCTTTCTTAACAGCGTCTTTAAATATCTTCTCATTATCTACGAATACAATGCCTTCTGCACCGCCTTGGAATACTTTCTTTAACGGCTCTAAATTACGCATGGGATATTGTACGCAGACATATTTTATGCCTCTTTTATCTAAGATAGCCTTAAGTTTATGATAATTATTAGTTGTAATTAGATTATAGTAGCTTGATCTTAGATCTTTAGCCTTCTGACCGTATTCCCTAGCATACCCTTGATTGCCCGTTGCTTTATATATTATCTCAAGCGCTCCATATATCCTATCGTTTTTAGGGGTAAATTCTATAGCCTTCTTGAATGACTTCTCAGCCTCAAGGAGTTTACCCTGCTCTAGATAAAGGTTCCCTAATCTAAGATATGCCCAATCGTTTTTAGGGTTAAGTTCTATAGCCTTCTTGAATGACTTCTCAGCCTCAAGGAGTTTACCATGCCTTAGATAAGAATTCCCTAATCTAAGATATGCCCAATCGTTTTTAGGGTTAAGTTCTATAGCCTTCTTGAATGACTTCTCAGCCTCAAGGAGTTT
>JAHJJA010000124.1 GCA_018822885.1 Candidatus Omnitrophota bacterium | reverse complement strand
TTTATTCTTGTTGGGTTTTATTATTCCGGAATTTATATTCTTAAATTGTTTTGAAGGAGAACTGAATGGAACACATCGTCCACGAAGAACGAAAATTAAGTTTTTTTGAGAAATATCTCACCGGTTGGGTCATCCTCTGTATCGGAGTTGGGATAGCACTTGGCAAGTTATTCCCGCAGGTCGCTGTCGCGCTCGATCAGATTTCGATTTATCAGGTTTCCATTCCAATTGCCATTTGTCTTTTTTTCATGATGTATCCGATCATGGTCAAGATTGATTTCGCTGAGGTCATCAAGGCGGGCAAAACACCAAAGCCGGTTATTCTGACTCTGTTTGTGAATTGGTGCGTCAAACCATTTACCATGCTTGCGATCGCGTGGCTTTTCCTTGGAGTATTGTTTAAAGGATGGCTTCCGGGGATGGAGATTGTAAAAGGCGGTGCGCAGGTTGAGCTGTTTCGTTCATATATCGCCGGGTGTATTTTGTTGGGTATAGCGCCATGCACAGCCATGGTTCTGATCTGGGGGCATTTATCTAAAGGTAATGACGGCCATACGCTGGTCATGGTCGCCATAAATTCCTTAACCATGCTGTTTCTTTATGCGCCATTGGGCGGTTGGCTCTTAGGCGTGAATAAAATGCCTATCCCGTGGCAGACAATCGTTCTTTCAGTCGTTATTTATGTCGGCTTACCGTTACTCTTGGGTTATTACTCGAGAAAGTGGCTGATCGCACGAAAAGGCTTCAAATGGTTTGAGGAAAAATTCCTGCATTACCTGACGCCGGTTTCAATATGCGCATTATTGCTTACGTTGATCTTATTGTTTTCGTTTAAGGGTGAGCTGATTATAAACCAGCCGCAGATAATTTTTCTGATTGCAATACCGCTTTTCATCCAAACGTGTCTTATTTTCGCTTTAACGTACGGCCTGGCGAGATGGCTGAAATTATCTTACAGGGATGCGGCCCCTTCAGCGCTAGTGGGGGCAAGCAATCATTTTGAGGTGGCGATTGCGACTTCAACAATTCTTTTTGGGCTTTCATCCGGCGCTTCTTTAGCGACAGTCGTAGGCGTTCTTATCGAGGTTCCGGTGATGCTTATGCTGGTGAAGGTTTGCTTACGGACACAAAATTGGTTTAAGGTCGGGGTTAGCCATGGATAAAAAAAGAGTTCTTTTTGTGTGCGTTCACAATTTAGCACGTTCGCAAATGGCGGAGACGTTCCTGAAGAAATACGGCGGCGACCGCTTTGAGGTGGAGAGCGCCGGGCTTGAGCCGGGCAAGCTGAATCCTATTGTGGTCGAGGCAATGCAGGAAGCGGGTATTGATATTTCACAGAATAAAACCAAGAGCGTATTTGATTTCTATAAGCAGGGCAAGCAATACGATTACGTGATTACGGTCTGCGATGAGTCGCAATCTGGGGCTTGTCCGGTATTTCCGGGTAAGGGAGAACGGCTTCATTGGGGCTTCTTGGATCCTTCCGCTTTTACAGGATCACATGAAGAAAAACTGGAAAAGACGAAAGAAGTCAGAGATCAAATAGAAGCTAAAATAATAAATTGGCTCGAAAATTTAAGCTGACTATTTAAAGCAGGGGCGCGAGTTTATTAATTATCTGTATTTTTATCACGCACTCTGGTAGAATAACTGATTAAACGGCGTCGGCTGGCTGATCATTAAGTTCCTAAAGTCCGAAAGCCATCGACCCCAATTTATTTTTTGGCTTTTTTTGACAAAATGATTATAGGGTAACCTATAGTCAAAACGCAATTTAGCTCCGGCGAGACGAAAGTTCGAGCTAATTTTTTTCACATATTCCCGCTTCTCTTCAAAACTATCTTTTCGCGGAGGCTTACCTTACAGAGAATAAACCCCTTGACAATGATAGGACATATGGTATATTTTAATTGATGGCTGATATGGGACATATGTCCTATATGTTAGGGGGAGTAGATATGAAGTCTTATTTGATTAGCGATAAAGAAAAATTAGAAAAGATACTCCAGAAAACCGGCGTTTCGCGCTCTGAATTAGCCAGGCGTTTAGAGGTAAGTTATAAGACTATATACCGCTGGCTGGACAAAGGTATTAAACCGCACCTTGCTCAATCTCGGGATATTGACCAACTGTTTAAAGAATATGTAGACCTAAGGGCCAGCGTTATGGAGTTAAAGAATAAGCTCAAAGATCCGATTAAAATCTTAAAAACAAACAAGGATTTAAGAGATAAGTTTTTTTTGGAGATGACTTATAATTCTAATGCCATAGAGGGAAGCCGGATGACCCAAAAAGAAACTCAAGATGCATTCGAAGGGAGAAAAGTCAAGGGAAAGGAGGTATTTGAAATATTAGAGGCAGTCAATCATAAGAATGCATTAGAGTTTTTGATGCAAAATATTCGGCCTAATTTTAAAATCAACGAAAAGTTTATTTTGAAGCTGCATGAAATTGTCATGTATAACTTTAATGACAAGCTGCCCGGTAAATACAGGACAGGTTTTGTTAATTTAACTAACACAGAGGTGCCTTTGCCGTCCGCGCAAGATGTGCCGCTTAGAATGGGTAAATTATTAAAGGGAATTAATCGCTATGGCAGTGATCCGATAGGTAAAATTGCCCGGGATCACTATGAGTTTGAAGCGATTCATCCTTTTTTTGACGGAAACGGGCGGGTAGGCAGGTTGATCATGATCACCCAGTTATTAAGTAAAGGTTTTCCACCCGCAATAATTCAGATTGAAGACAGATATAAATATTATATGGCTTTAGGAAAAGGCGATACAGGAGATTTCAGGAACATTATTCAGATGGTCTGTGATAGTGTTATAAAAGGGTTTGAGTTTTTCAATTGATTTCCTCTATAATTGGAATTATGATTCGGAACATACTGGGAATTTTACTTATCGGGCTTTGCCTATTGACAGCTGTGCCTGTATACGGCGCAACGGAAAATATTCCCAGTGTCGAGACTTCATGGTTTCGGCAATGGATGGGCCAGGAGACGGCCACAGGGAGCTGGGGCGGTTTACGCACTAATCTGGCAGACAAAGGCGTAACTCTCTCGGCTAATTTTACCACGGATATACTCGGTAATCCTGTCGGTGGCCTGGAGCAGAGTGCAAGATATGCCGGTTTCCTGCAGGTTGCGGCTGCGTTAGACCTTGAGAAGATAGCTTCTTTTAAAGGCTGGGCCTTAACCATGAGCAATTATGTGGCATCGGGAAGGAATCTTTCTAACACGATCGGCAATTTCTATGGAGTACAGGAAACCTATGCTCCGGGCGACTACTATTTCGGAGAGCTGGATTTTTCGCTAACACTTCCAGGTGATAAGCTGGTCTTAGAAGCCGGCCGTCTCTTTGCCGGAGATGTTTTTGCTAAATCTAAGTTGTGGCAATACTATGTCGGGGCGATTAATAGTAATCTGGTTTCTATGTCAGGCAATGTCTTTTTCCCTAATTTTCAGGTGGCGTCCTGGGGCGCGCGAGCCACTTATGAGCCGAATAATCAATGGCAGTTTGTCACCGGTATTTACGATGCGAATCCGAAGGTCAAAGATACTGACAGGCATGGCCTTGATTTTAGCCTTAGTAATAACCACGGCTGTTTAGTTGTTAGTCAGTTGACTTACAGCCATAATCAGGTTCGTCAGGAAACCGGCCTTCCGGGAAGTGTTTCTTTCGGAGGTTACTATGAGAGCAGTAAGTTTACCGGTATCGAGAATCCAAGCAGGACCTGGCGGGGCAACTACGGCTTTTATCTTGTCGCTGATCAGATGATTTATCGCGGAGATTGGCCGGAGTTCACTGGCCCGTCTCAGCTGCGCTCGGAAGCCGGCTATTCAGAACGCGTCAAGCATCCTTATTATGCGCGAACTGCTACAGCCGCAGATCGTCCAAAGGGATTGAGCGTTTGGGGAGGGGCCTATGCGGCTCCGCAAGAAGATATTAACACCCAGACTTATCAGCTTGCCGCAGGATTAATATATCAGGGGTTGTCTCCTAACCGCAACCGCGATGTAACTGCTTTTTGTGTTATCTATGGCCATTTTAACGATAAGCTCATCGGGCAGGATGCCGAGACGGTGCTGGAACTTAATCATCGGTTCCAGGTCAGCCCGTGGTGTTATATCACTCCGGATATCCAGTATATTATCAAACCTAACGGCCAGGATAATATTGATAATGCTTTGGTTTTGGGCGCAGAGGCCAGTGTCAATTTTTAACCGGTGTTACGGGAAAGGGATTAATGATTAAAAATATCACAATGAGACGATTCAGGGTATTTTTAATTTGGTTGCCAGGTTTTCTTGCTTTATTCTTGTTGGTTTCTTGTGAGCGTTTGCAGGTCGTAAATCCTCCATCTGGTTGTTCAGGGGATAGCCCTACGGCTCCCAGCCTTACTAATAATCCGACTTTAGATGTCATTGCCACCAATCAGCGTCCGCTGTTATCTTTTTTTAACGCCAAGGGAGGTATAGGTAAGAGAACCTATGCTATTGAGCTGGATACCGCGGAAACTTTCAACAGCAGTAATCTGATTCAATATGCGGATATCCCGGAAACTACTAAGTATATTACCGAAAAGCTGGTCAATGAAGACGATTCACTGGTTGATAATACAAGGTATTATTGGTGTGTTCGGGCAATAGATTCAGCCGGTAATACAGGCCCTTGGGCCAAGTCGCGTTTCTATGTAAATACCAAATCCGATGATGAATTTATGAGGTTGGTCAGGATTCCCGTGAAGGGCGTTGAGGTTTCCAGCGGAGACAATATCAAGAATATCACCGATATCGATGATCCGGGGCAGGTTAGTTTTTGGCAGTCAACTCCTCCGGGCACACCGGTGCAGTGGGTAAAGTTTGATTTAGAAAAACAGACAGAGGTCTCCAGGATCTGGATGCTCTCTAATACCGATAGAACCGGCGATGGCTGGTTGAAAGATTTTGTCTGGCAGAAAAGCGATGACGCAGATAAATGGGTAGATATCGAAGGCGCGGCCATTAATGGTAATGATACCTACAGAAATATCATTGATATTGCTCCGGTTAAAACGCGTTATCTGCGGTTATTGATCAAGGACTGGGAGGGTTATGCCCCACAGATCAACGCGGTTATTTTATATTCTCCGGGAATGCCGCCGGTTCCTGATGCCCCGGAAGGAGATTATGTTTTGATTGTGGGTAATCAGATGAACGGTTTTACTTTTACCGAATTGGCGCAGGAAGTCGAGAGTTTAGGGTTGGGCTTGAAGACTCTGACTGTGCCTAATCATGAGGTTTCTTTGCAGATGCTTGAGCAGTTGAAGGATAAACCCACCGCGATTATTTTAAGCGGAAATAATGCCGATTATCCTAACATGCCGATGTTTGAGTTTAACGGCGAATATGAAATTATCCGGCACAGCGATATACCGATATTGGGCATCTGCTGCGGCCATCAGCAGTTAGCGATGGCATATGGTTTTACGTATGCCCGCAGCATGGGTTGGTCGGATATCTCCAGTATGGAAAAACCGAAAATGCGGCAGAAGATAAAGATTCTCAAAGACGATCCGATCTTCGAGGGTATTCCTAATCCGTTCGACGGGGCCGAGGTCCACGGATGGTCAATAGGCCATCTGCCAGAAGGATTTCAAGTCATTGCCCAGTCTGATTATATACAGGCCATAAAAAATACCTCAAGATTTATTTATGGCGAGCAGTTTCATGCCGAGATCCAGGTTCCTTATAATCAGTCTAAGCCATACCTGTTTAATTTCTTAAGGATGGCCAAAGAGAGAAAATGTTTGATTAAATAAAAAAGGAGGAAAAATGGGTTACACGAAACGGACAACTATCGTATTAAGGCTGGAAAACATGATCAATGCAAATGAGGCGTATAAAATTGAACTCGAAAAATGCATTACAGATGCAAACTGGACACCCCCCTATAGCGATACCCCTATTTCTAATCTCGACGGTTTCTATGAGTACTTGGATAAAATGCTGGTTACCACACCCGTCGATGCGACATTCAGCGACTTGTTCCATGGGTTATATTATATTGTCAGCCAGCGGGGTAATAAATTTCAGAAAGATCCAAAGTTTGCCGATGTTAAAAACTGGATGATAGTCTACGCCCAGCAGTATGGCGCTTTCATGAATAGCCCTCTCTCAGCCAATGATTTGCAATCCTTTATTGATGACAAGGGTTTTGTAATTGAAAATTTCGTGGTTCCGCCAGGCGGCTTTAACAATTTCAATACATTTTTCTGCAGACACATCAAGCCCGGCAAACGCCCTATCGGCGCAAAGACCTTAGCCTATGAGGCTGCCGCCACCGGCCTTGCCCCGAATCCAAAGGAAGACCCAAATGAAATCCACAAAAATATGGCTGATGATAAAGTAATCACCGTTCCGGCAGACAGCGTCTATAGGGGTTGGTGGAAAATTAGCGAAACAAACACAATTACCGTATCTAAAGGCAACACCTACAGCATTGATACATTATTAAAGCATAGCAAATATGCCGACAGATTCAAAAACGGCATATTCACTCACAGTTATCTGACGGTTTTAACTTATCATCGATACCACACGCCGGTACGAGGCACCATTTTAGAAACAACGGTGCTCTCCGGAGACGTCTTTGCCAACGTCCTCATTGATAAGCAAGGACATCTGGGGGCCACTGATGGCACTGATTATCAATTCACACAGGAACGCGGCCTATTGGTCATGGACTCTCCTGTGGGCCTGGTTGCCTGTTTACCGATTGGCATGGATGTCATTTCATCCTGTAATTTCACTGTGGACGTTGGCGACTATTTGAACAAGGGTGATGAATTCGGTAATTTCCTGTTTGGCGGTTCAGATATGATAATGCTGTTCGAGCGCAACGACATTGATATAAAGCTTACCGAAATTGGCAAGTTGTACAAAATGGGCCAGGTGTTTGGCAGGGCTAAATAAAATAAAAGAGGCCGGAGGCTTTAAGCACAGTTAAACTGGGAGGGGATATGGTAAAATCAAAAATGACTGTTTTTACTATGGCGATGATGACATCCGCGGCGATAATGAGTTTGCGCGGCCTGCCGATGATCGCTAAAGAGGAATTCACTCTATTCTTCTATATCGGCTTTGCTACGCTCTTCTTTTTGATCCCGGCGGCGCTGGTGGCAGCAGAACTGGGAGGGATGTTTGGTGAGGAGGAGGGCGGCGTATACACCTGGGTCAAAGAGGCCTTCGGAAAACGTTTGGGTTTTGTAGCGATCTGGTTGCAGTGGGTGCAAAATGTTGTCTGGTATCCTACCGTATTAGCCTTTGCCGCGGCAACCTTCGCCTATGTTATCGGCACAGACAAATTGGCAAATAGCGGTATCTACACGGGATTATTTTGTATTATCTTTTACTGGCTGGCAACCTTGATTTCCCTGCGCGGCGGAGGCTTGATAGAGCGTATTACCAGTTATGGATTTGTGGTAGGGTCGATCTTACCGGCGCTGTTGTTGTTATTATTGGCAGTGGTTTGGATGATGCAGGGTAATCCGATAGGATTTCAACATCTGCCGGCAGCACAGGGCGCGGTAGATGTGGTAGTCAACAATCATGTGCATCCGCGCCTCTTTCCGCACATAACCGGATTAAACAATATC